>NZ_JBHTVA010000067.1:0-56298 GCF_042793325.1 Embleya sp. NPDC056575 | reverse complement strand
GGTGTAGCGCGTCGGCGCGGGGGGCGGCCACCAACGGGCCCACCGCGCCGACGCCGTGCTCAGCCCGTGATCACGGCGAGCGCGAACCCGTCCCACCCCTTGTCGCCGACCGTCTGCACGGCGGTCGCGTCGAGGCGGGGCTCCTTGGCGAGCAGTTCGAGCGTCGTACGCACACCCTGGGCACGCACGCCGCCCGCCGCCGGGTCGAGGACGGCGCCGCCCAGCACGACGTTGTCCAGGACGAGCACCGCGCCGACCCGGGCCAGCCGCAGGGACCACTCGAGGTAGTGCGGGTAGTTGTCCTTGTCGGCGTCGATGAACACCAGGTCGAACGGCTCACCGCCCTCGGCGTCCAGGACGGGCAGCGTCTCCAGGGCCGGCCCGACCCGGACCTCCACCCGATCGGCCAGGCCCGCCCGCGCGATGTTCGCCCGGGCCACCTCGGCGTGGTGCGGCGAATACTCGAGCGTGACCAGCCGGCCGTCCTCGGGCAGCGCCCGCGCGAGATGGATGGTGCTGTACCCGCCGAGCGTGCCGATCTCCAGGATGCGCCGGGCCCCCCGGATCCGGGCCAGGAGATGCAGGAACCGGCCCTGATGCGCGGTGACCGCGATCGGCGGCAGACCCGCCGCGTCGCTCTCCCGCTGTGCGGCCCGCAACACCTCGTCGTCGGCGCCGAGCAGATCGGTGAAGTATCCGTCCACGGCGCTCCATTGCTGCTGTGACACGAAGCAATTCCTCTCCTCGACCAAGCACGGAACACCCGTGGCCCTCCGACGATGCCGGCCGGATCCCACCCGGCACAGCCCGAGCCCCGAGCCTGATAGGTGGTCTCTGAAGTTAGAGGGTGTCACGAACATTCTTGACCCTGCGCTCTCACGAGCGTTATAACTTATAACGAAAGGCAAGCCTGCTAAGTCAACGAGGGGAACGTCATGTCAGCCACCTCCGTCTCGCCCGCGACCATCGACCGGCGCATCCCGCGGGCGGTCACCGTCTCCGCCTGGCTGGTCCCCGTCATGGTCCTGGCCCAATTCGCCCTGATCGCCGTCGTTCCGGTCGCCATCGCCTTGATCGGCGCGCTCACCCGGGTCGCCGACCGGTCGGTGCGCGCGGCGGCCGCGCTTGTGGCGGTGGCCTTCGCCGTCCCGCTCACGGTCTGGCTCGTGCGCCCCGACGGCGCCCAGAGCCTGTCCAAGGACATCCATCCCGTATTCGTGGCCCTGCTCGTCGCCGCCTCCGCGGCTCTCGTCGCCGCCATCCACCGCCCCCGCCGGCGCTGAGGCGGCCTGCGGCTCCGCGCGAGTCCGGCCACCCCGGCGACCGGGTCGCCCGCTCAGGGCCGGTCGTCGTCGGAGTCGTCGGTGGACAGCAGGCCCGCTGCGGCGCCGTCGAGGGCCTCGGCCATCGCGGTGGAGCGGGGGAGCATGGTCTTCTCGTACACCCGGATCGCGTCGGCGACGCCGGCGGCACTCGCGAGCGCGAGGGCGAGTTCGGTGGCATCGAGCATGGCGAGGTTGACGCCGACGCCCAGCGGAGGCATGAGGTGGGCGGCATCGCCCAGCAGGGTCACCGTCGGGTGGTGCGCCCAGGTGTGCGGGACCGGGAGCGCGAACAGCGGCCGGTCCACGTAGCGTCCGTCGTTGTCGGTGAGCATGCGCCGCAGGCTCGGCGACCAGTCGGCGTACTCGTCGAGGAGCAGCGCGCGGATGCCCTCGGTGTCCTCGATGGTGCGCCCGCTCGCGGCGATCCAGTCGACCGGGACCCGGCGGACGAGGTGGACGCGGATGTGGTCGCCGCTGTTGCGTTGGGCGAACATGGCGCGTTCGCCGTCGGCCGCGGCGGCGCTGCCCGGGCCGACCAGGGCGGCGATCTCGGGGTGGCGCCGCTCGACATCGCGGAAGTGGGCCTCCAGGAAACCCATTCCGGTGTAGCCGGGCACGGCGGGCGAGACCGCGGGGCGCACCCGGGAGAAGGCGCCGTCGGCGCCGATGACCAGATCGGCCTCGACGGTCGTCCCGTCCGCGAAGCGCAACAGCCGGGGCCCGTCGGCGGGTCCGTCGATCGTGTCGAGCGCCCGGCCCCAGCGCACGGTGCCCGGGTGCAGGGACTCCAGGAGCAGCGCGCGCAGGTGGCCGCGGTCGATCTCCGGTTTGAAGAGTTCGTCGGCGGCCGGGACGTGATGGAAGACGATCCGCCCGCTCGGGTCCAGCTTCCGCGTCTCCTGCCCCTCCGGACGGGCCCGGGCGAAGAACTCGTCGAGCAGACCGGCCTCGCGCAGCGCGATCTGGCCGTTGTCGGCGTGCAGGTCCAGGCTGCCGCCCTGGTCGCGTGCGTCGGGGCCCGGGTCGCGGTCGTGGACGGTGACCGGGATGCCGTGCCGCTGGAGGATGCGCGCGCAGGTCAGGCCGCCGGGTCCGGCGCCGATGACGCTGATCCGGGCGTGGGCGGGTGCGGGGGAGTTCATGGGGGTTCCTTTCGTCGGCGGAGAGGGCTGTCGGCCGAACGGGCACGGAGGCTGGGGGCTCACCCGCTGCCCTCACGAAAGCAAACTAAGTTCGAAAGTGCAATGAGTCAACTTAATCATCGATGCAACCATCGGATACACTCAACCCATGACCGTTCCTCCCGCCGGCCGCCGCGAACGCAAGAAGGCGGCCACTCGGCAAACGATCGCCGACGCCGCACTGGAGCTGTTCCTGGAGCACGGCTACGACCGGGTGAGCATCCGGGACATCGCCGACGCGGCCGATGTGTCCACGACCACGGTGTTCAAGCACTTCAGCGGCAAGGAGGCGCTGGTGTTCGACCAAGAGGAGGACCGGGAGGCGCACTTGGTCGCCTCGGTGCGGGGGCGGCCCGCCGGCCGGGGCATCCTCGACGCCCTCCGGCGGCACGTCCGGGAGAACTTCCTGGCCGTCGCGACCCATCCGCAGGCCGCCGGGTTCGGTCACCTCGTGGACTCCACGCCGGCGCTGCGCGCGTACGCGGAACGTATGTGGACCCGGCATACCGACGCCCTCGGCGCGGCCATCGCCGACGAACTCGGCGTGGACCACGACGACATCGCGTGTCTGGCGCTGGCCCGGTTCGTACTGGAGATCCCGACCCTGGCGCGCGGCCGGCAGGATCCCGCGGCCACCGTCGACGCGGTCTTCGACATCCTCGCCCACGGCTGGCCGCCGCCGGGCAACCCGCCTGCTCCCCAAGGGAGTTAGCTCTCCCGGAGCGCGCGTGGTCGGCGGCGCGCGTGGCTCGCGCGGACAAAGGTGGGATGCCGCCGTTCGGGCTCGGCCGGTCCGATCCATCCGTACCTCGGCGGTCCCTGTCCCGAACGCGGGAGACAGGGGCCGCCGGGTGTGCCGGCCCGGGAACGGGTCGGCTACTCCGACACGTTCCGGCTGCCGCCCGCCTGGTCGTTGTCCTTGAGCGTGCCCCAGCCGTGCCAGCGGTCGATCCGGATCCAGGCGCTGACCCGGGCCCGTTCCCGCTGCGGGTAGGGCTGCCCGCCGTAGTGCCGGGACAACCGGTCGATGTCGGCCAGGTCCTTGTCGTCGCGGATGTCCTCGACGGTGCCGACGATGCTCAGGTGCGTGTACCAGTTGCCCTCGTCGAGCACGGTGAGCGAGACGCGGGGGTCGTTGCGGAGATGGTCGAGCCGCTTTCGGCCCTCGTCCAGGTTGATCAGGATGCGGCCGTCGTCCCACAGGTACCAGGTCGCGGTGGAGACGGGTTGGCCGTCGGGTCGGAGCGTGGTCATCACGGCCGGGTTGGGCTTTTGCAGCATCGCGATGGCCTGTTCGGGCAGCGGCGGCTTCGACATGAGTCCTCCTCGTCGCGGGTCCGGCCGCGGTGGGAATCGCGGCGACGTCGCCGCACCGGACCGCACCGAAACACTACCTCCGACCCGGTTCCCGGCCGGGCGCGCCGGGGGCCGCGACGCCTACGCGTCCACGCGGAGCCGGTCGCGATGACGCGTGGCCGCGAGGCGGGCGTCGGGCGTAGGCCGGCCGGACCGTCCTTGGGGTGGTATTCGCGGCACGCTCCTCGTGTCTGCCCCCGGCCGGTGTTTCGTCCCGTTTAGGGTGATGGTCGCGTGTTCGGAAGATCGGCTTCCGGCGATCAGGGATCCAGGTGTGTCCGCATGTCGCTCAGCATCCGCAACCAGTTCCCGGGCACCACGGTCTCGGTGACCGCCGGTGAGGTGATGGCCGCCGTCAAGGTCCGGCTCGGCTCCGGTCGCGAACTCACCGCCGCCGTCACCGTCGACGCGGTGCGCGACCTCGGACTGGCCGAAGGCGGCGCCGTCCTGGCCCTGATCAAGTCCACCGAGGTCTCGCTCGCCACCGGCGGCGTCGACGGGCTCAGCATCCGCAACCGGATCCCCGGCACGGTCGTCGAGGTCGTCTTCGGCGGTGCGACGGCCGGGGTCAAGGTCGCCGTCGCGGACGGCGAACTGACCGCCGTCGTCACCGCCGAAGCCGCGAGGGAGTTGGGCCTGACGGCGGGTACGCCGGTGACCGCCCTGCTCAAGTCGACCGAGGTCGCGCTCGCCACCGCCTGACCCGAACCGGCGCGGCGGCGCGGCGGTCACCGCGAGTCCGCCGCGCCCGCGTGATCGGTCAGCGCGCGGCGCGGCGCAGCGTCGTGGGCAGGAAACCGCCGCCGTCGACCTCGAACGCGTAACCCCGGGTGAAGTAGGGGACGTTGCTGTCCATGAAGGTGATCACGTCGATCCGCTTCATCAACTCCTCTTCCGCCGCGGTCCATTCGGCGCAGCCCGAGGTGTCCGGCTTGGCCATCGCGAGCGCCGTCAGGCGCTGGTACTCCGGGTTCTGCACGGACCCGAAGTTGAGGCCCTCGGGCGGCTTGGTCCCGGAGAAGAACGGGAGCATCTGGTCGGGCGTGCTCAGCGACAGCGGCGCCCACGCCACGTCCCACTGGCCGGCCATCAGCGTGGACACCTTCGTCGCGGGCGTGGTCGGTCGGGGGTCGACCTTCACGCCGAACGACTTCCACTGCTTGACCGCCAACTCGGCCGCCGCGACGACCTGGGTGCCCGACAGGCCCGGATAGGGCACCGCGATGGACAGTTGCCGGCCGTCCTTGGTCCAGTACCCACCCGACTTGCGCCACCCCGCCGTGCGCAACAGCTCGGCGGCGCCGTCCACATCGTGGGCCGGGAGGTTGGCGGTGACCGAGTCGGTCGGACAGGGCGGGGACATCGCGGTGCCCAGCCGGGTCGGCCGCACCCCCTTGCCGCCGGTGGCGACCGCGCCCAGCTGCCGCAGGTCGATCGCCGTGACCAGCGCCCGGCGCACCCGCGGATCGGCGGTGACCCGGTTCGGGTCCTCGTTGAACAACAACTGGCCGAGCGGGTCCTGCATGGCCGTGGACTTGATCCCGGCCGCCGTCAGCCGGGACCGGTCGGGGCCGACGACCGTGGTGACGTCCAACTGGCCGCCCAGGAGCAGATTGGTCCGGGTGGACTCGTTGCCGATCACCTTGAAGACCACCCGGTCCGGGGTGCGGGCGTTGTCCACGCCGTCCGGGCCCCAGGTGTAACCCGGTCGCTTGGTGAAGGTGAAGTGGTCGCCCGGTACGGCCTCGGTCAGCCGGTAGGGCCCGGTGCCGTCCGAGGCATGGTCCAGCTTGGCCTGCGCGCGCAGGCCGGAGGGGCACACCAGTTGCAGCGTCGCGGCGTTGCGCAGCAGGAACGGGGTGGGTTCCGGGGTCTTCAGGGTCAGGGTGCCGGCGGCGTCGTCGGCGGAGGCGGTGAGGCCGGTGGGCACGATCATGCCGAGCATGGGCGATGCGTTGGTCGGCTCGGCGATGTACGCGTACTGCGCCGCGATCGCCGACGGGGTCAACGGCGTACCGTCGTCGCACGTCACGCCGCGCTTGAGGGTGAAGCTCGCGGTGGTCGCGTCGGTCGTCCACGTCTCGGCGACACCGGAGACGACGCGCCCGTCCGGCTGGATGTTGACCAGCCCGTCGTAGGAGAAGCGGTTCAGCATGTACGCGCTCGCGTTCAGCGCGGTGAGCGGATTCAGGCCACCGGGGTCGGCGATGACCCCGACGGTCATCGTGTCGCCGGCACCGGCGTCGCCACCGCCGCCACTGCCGCCGCATCCGGCGGCGAGCAGGCCCAGGACGAGGGTCCCCACGACCCTTCGCGAGACGCGTCTCATCGCGCGCCTTCCGGGAAACACTCGGCAGTCGGGGAAAACTCGGCGCCGGCGTGCCCGGTGCCGCGCACCGCACCCGACTCGGCGGCCGGCGTCCATCGGCGGGCCGCGGGCGGTGTACCCGGCAGTTCGGATCGTCCCGTCACGGGAAACCTCCTCGGAGTGCGGCCTGCGCCGCTGCGGACGATCACGGTAGGCAGTGGCCGGAAACCGGGGGATCGTCGCCGTGCACGAAGAACACCCCCCGATCCTGTGCGAACCACCGACGCCCGGGCCGGCCGCCTCCGGGATTCTCGGCACGAAGCCGGAACGATCCGTTCCGCCGTCGGCCGCGCCCGACGCGTGCGCCACGCCACGCCCCCGTTCCGGCCGACCCCCCGAGTCGGTGCGCGATCGGCCCCGGCGACGAATTCGCTGCCACGACACGGCGGTTGCCAACCGGACCGGCCGACTCGTCGTCGCGCGGCGCGATCGGCCGGCCGGGCCGTGTGCCCTCGCGGTGGTCGGGGAAGTCGTCCCCCACGCGAACGCGAAGACCGACGAAGGGGACACCATGCGCAAGGAGGACGGCCGGAGCGAGAGCGCGGACGAGCGGGCCGACCGAAGGTGGAACGAACTGCTCCAGGAGGTTCGGGTCGTCCAGACCGGGGCACAGGTGTTGTTCGGCTTCCTGTTGAGCGTGGTGTTCACCCCCAAGTTCGCCACGCTGAGCGACTTCGACAACGGCCTGTACGTGGCCGCCGTGGTGCTGGGCGCGGCCTCGATGGGGGTCCTGGTGTCCGTGGTCTCGGTGCATCGCGCCGTCGCGGGACTGGGCCGCAAGCCAGGACTGGTCCATGTGGCCAACCGTCTTGTCCCGCTCGGGGTGGGCCTGTTGGCCTGCACCATCGGCTGCTCGTTGCTGCTGTTGTTGCGGGTGGCAACCGGCCCCGTCACCGCGGCCGTACTCACGTCGGGGGCCGCGCTCTGGTTCCTCGGATGGTGGCTCGTCCTGCCGTTGGTGCTGCGCCTGAGCGAAGCGGGATCCCGGGAAGCGGACGAGGCGGCGGGCGGCCGCGGGGCTTGACCGGCCGGCCCCGCCGCGCGCGGTCCCACGGCACACCCGGCCGCGACTCGACGACGGGATCACACCTCGACGGGGACGGCGGCGCGCAGTGCCGCCTCGACCCGGCGGTTGTCGGTCATGGACGCGGTGACGGCCGTCATCGTCAGGAGGAGGCCGGCGGCGGCGTAGAGCGGGGTGCGGACGTCGTAGGTGGTGGCCAACCACCCACCGAGGAAGGCCCCGAACGGGGCGGCACACATGCCCAGCATGCGGGAGGTCGAGGCCACCCGGCCCATGAGATGGGCGGGCACGATCGCCTGTCGGAGGGAGGGGCCGAGCACCATGGTGGCGCCCATGCCCGCTCCGCAGACGGCGAGCGCCAGGCCGGCGAGGTACGGATTCGGGGCGGCGGCCAGGCCCAGGACGGCAAACCCCTCGACGGCGGCCGTGCAGGTCAGCGCGGTGCCGGTGCCGAGTCGTCGGCCGAGGGACGAGGCGATGCCCGCGCCGAGCAGGCCGCCGGCGGCCTCCGCCGTCAGGAGCAGGCCGAAGCCGTAGGTGTCCATGCCGAGGCGGTCGTGCGCGAACAGGGCGAGCACGGTCTCCACCGCGACGAAGGCGATGTTCCCGATCGCCGGGCGAAGCGCGAGCCCGAGCAGCAGTCGGTCCCGGAAGACGTACGAGGCGCCGGCGCGGGCCTGCCGCAGCAGCGACTCGCGGACCTCCGGCTCGGGTCGGGGCATGGCGGGCAGCGTCCGTACGAGCAGCGCCGAGAGCAGGAACGACACCGCGTCGGTGAGCAGCGGCACCGCTCGCCCGAGCGCGAGCAGCGCACTGCCCGCGGGCGGCCCCACGAAGCCGGACGCGGCGGTCTGGGCGCCGCGCAGGCGGGAGTTGGCGCGCTCCAGGAGCGCGGGGTCGCGGCGGAGCAGGTCCGGCAAATAGGCCGTGGCGGCCGTGTCGAAGAAGAGTGCGCCGAGGCCGAGCAGGAAGGCGACGACCGCGAGCAGCGGAATGCTCAGCACGCCGAGCACGGCCGCCGCTGCGGGTATCGCGAGCAACACCGCGCGCGCCGTGTCCGCGACCCACATCGTGCGCCGGCGGTCCCAGCGGTCCACCAGCGCGCCGCCGAGCACCCCGAAGAGCAGCCACGGCAGCGTCCCCGCGCCCGTGACGACGGCCAGCGCCATCGGATCCCGGGTCAACGTCAACGCGAGCAGCGGCAGGGCGGCATGTGACACCCCGTCACCGAGCGAGGACACCGTCTGCGCGGTCCACAACCGGCCGAACCCGGTCGGCAACTTCCCCCCGTCCGAGGTCACTTGGCGTCCTCCTCGGCCCGCTCGCGCGACGCGGGGCGAAACAGCGCGAAGACGAGCGACACGTCGGGCAGCGACGGATCGGACAACTCCCGGTACTCGTCCGCCAGGGCGTTCAGTCGCGCCCCCAGCTCCGCGAACCGCTCCTCGGTGAGCCGCAGATGCGCCATCCGCACGTGCCGCTCGCCGGCCGCCGGCGACGCCTCCAGGTCCGCCACCGCGTGCCGCATCAGCACATCCGGCCCGCCCTCGCCCGGGTCCGGCAGCACGATCGACCGCGCGGCCATCGCGTAGTAGCGCTCGGTGACCCCCCGCACCTTCCGGGTCCGGACCACCTTCACCAGGCCGGCCCGCTCCAGCAGCCGCACGTGGTAGCTGGAACTGCCCTTCGCGAGGCCGATCCGCTCGGCGATCTGGGTGATCGTCGCCGGCTCGAAGCGGAGCACGGCCATGATCCGGTGACGCGTGAGGTTGGAGACGGCGCGCAACTGCTCGTCGGTGGTGACGTGAAACGTCTCGGGAAGATCATCCGTAGGCATGCGAGTAATGGTCAACGTTTCTTGACCATTGAGCAAGAGGATTTCGTCATCGGGTTTCGAGATCGGCTCCGTGCTGCGACGTCGTGCGGCGTGGTGCGACGTCCGTCACGTGTGCCGGCGTTTCGGGGGAGTTCGTGACAGAACTGATCTGACGGGTCGTCAGGTCAGCTGGCGGCCCCCGGATCCCGGAGTCGCCGCGTGCCGACCGCAGTACCCTCATCCGGCCTTCGTTCCCGTCTGATGGTGCCGACCTTGGCCTTCGGCGGAGTCCTGATGGCCCTCATGCAGACGGTGATCGTGCCGCTGCTGCCCGCGCTTCCCGGCGACACCGGGTCCTCGCCGGGCACGGTGAGTTGGATGCTGACCGCGACGCTGCTCTCCGGCGCGGTGCTCAACCCGGTCCTCGGGCGGGCCGGCGACATGTACGGCAGACGCCGCATCCTGGTCGGCGCGCTCGTGGTGATGACGGTGGGTTCGGCGCTGTGCGCGCTGACCACCGACATCGGCGTACTGATCACCGCGCGGGCGCTCCAGGGCACCGCCGCCGCCGTGGTGCCGCTGGCGACCGGCATCCTGCGCGACGAACTGCCGCCGCACCGGGTCGGCTCGGCGGTCGCGCTGATGAGTTCGACGGTGGGCATCGGGGCGGCGGCCGGACTTCCGCTGGCGTCGATCGTGGTGCGGCACGCGGACTGGCACGTGTTGTTCGGGGTGACCACCGGCCTGGGCGCGCTCGGCGCGGTGCTCTCGTGGTGGGTGCTGCCGCGCTCGTCGGTCCGCACGCCGGGGCGGTTCGACGTGGTCGGCGCGCTGTTGCTGACCACGGGCCTGGTGGGTGTGCTGCTCGCGGTGTCCAAGGGCGGCGA
The DNA here is from genome assembly GCF_042793325.1 of Embleya sp. NPDC056575. Lineage (NCBI taxonomy): Bacteria > Bacillati > Actinomycetota > Actinomycetes > Kitasatosporales > Streptomycetaceae > Embleya > Embleya sp. NPDC056575. The sequence continues at coordinate 46,341 of NZ_JBHTVA010000067.1, read as the reverse complement.
CTGGGGGTGGACGAGCCCGGCGGTGCTCGGTGTTGGGGCGGCCGGCGTACTCGTCCTGCCGCTGTGGGGCCGGCATCAGCTGCGGGTGCGCGAACCGCTGGTGGATCTGCGTCTGGCGGCCCGCCGAGCGGTGCTGCTGCCGCATCTGGCGGCGCTGGTGACCGGATTCGCCTTCTACGCCAACTGGCTGGCCACCGTGCAACTGGTCCAGGCGCCCGAGGGCACCGGGTACGGCCTGGGGGCGTCCGCGCTGGTGGCGAGCCTGTGTCTGCTGCCCGGCGGGGTGACGATGGTGGTGATGTCGCCGGTGTCGGCCCGGTTGTCCGCCGCGCGCGGGGCGCGCCTGACGCTGGTGGCGGGGGCGCTGGTGATCGCGGGGGCCTACGTGGTGCGGGTGTTCACCAGTGAGTGGATGTGGACGATCACGGCCGGGGCGACGATGTGTTCGGTCGGGACCGGACTGGTGTACTCGGCGCTGCCGACCCTGGTGATCCAGGCGGTGCCGGCGGCGCAGACGGCGGCGGCGACCGGCCTGAACGTGCTGATGCGCACCATCGGCCAGGCCCTGTGCAGCACGGTGGTCGCCGTCGTGCTGACCACGGTGACCACGACGGTGCCGGCGGGCGCGGGGGACGCGGCGGGCGGCACCTACGCCTCGCTCGACGCGTACCGCATCGTCTTCGCCCTCGCCGCCGCCGCGGCTCTCGCCGCGGCACTCACCGCGGCGGCCATCCCCCGCACCGCCACGCCGCGCTCCGCCGGTCCCGGGACACGCGGCGTCTTGCGTCGCGCGTCCCGAACCCCCTCCTGAGCGCCGGCGTCCCGGCCCGTCACCGGGTCGTATGCGGGTGGCCGCAGCGGAAGAGCGGGTCGCGGGTGTCGAAGGGTACGTCCTCGCGGGAGTCCAGCACGGCCTCCATCGACGACGGCAGGTCGAACGGCAGCGTGCCGGGCGTCGGGGCGCGACCGAAGACCGCGTCCAGGACGAGGTCGTCGTCGGCGCCGAAGTCGGCGAGCAGGGCGGCGGCGAAGTCGGCGAGCGGTGTGAGGATCGCGGCGCGGTCCAGGAAGACGTCGACGGTGGTCGGCACGGTCGCGCAGAGCTTGCGCAGGCGTTCGACCTCGGCGGCGGGGAAGTCGAGGGATCCGGCGTGGAAGTGGCGTTCCAGCAGCCCCTCGCGGACCTCGTACGGGGCGTCGATCCGGACGACGGCCAGGTCCGCGTCCTCGACGCGCTCGACCACCGTGCCGTAGCGCGCGGCGACGTCGGGGTCGATGTTCTCCACGTACAGCCGGCGCCCCGGCGTGTCCGCGAACGGCTCCCCGGTGAGCCGGACCAGGGAGCGCCGCTGTACCCGGCGGCCGAGTTCGACGCGCGCGGGGTGGCCGACCACCCGCGCGGCGGCCTCGGGGTCGACGTACGGGTCGTCGAACAGGCCCAGACGGAACTTGTCGCGCAGGATGCGCCGGGCCGACGCGTCGATCCGCGCCTCGTCGACGGCGCCGGAGCGTACCGCGTCGACGATCAGGTCGGATCGGGTCTCCCCGCCGAACTGGTCCACACCCGCGTGCAGCATCAGCACCGCCTGCTCGGCGAGGGACAGGTGCTCGACGCCCCAGTTGCGCGGCGGCAGCGCGACGAGGCCGGGGATCTCCATGCCGGTGAGCACGTTGAAGTCGCTGCACACCACGCCGTCGAAGCCGTACCGCTCGCGCAGCAGCCCGGTCAGCACGTCGCGGTTGAACGAGGAGCCGACCTCGGCGAGCGCGGTGCCCATCGGGATCGAGTAGCACGTCATCACCTGGGCGGTGCCGACCTCGAAGGCGGCCTCGAAGGGCTTCAAGTGGTAGTCGAGATTGCCGCCCGGGTAGACGGCGCGGGTGCCGTAGGCGAAGTGCGGGTCCTCGCCGCCCTCCTGGGGTCCGCCGCCGGGGAAGTGTTTGGTCATGCAGGCCACGCTGTCCGGGCCCAACCGCTCGCCCTGCATGCCCCGGATGTAGCCGGCCAGGATGCGTGCGGCCCGGTCGGCGTCCTCGCCGAAGGTGCCGCCGGTGCGCGGCTTGCGGGGCTCGGTGGCGAGGTCGGCCATCGGGTGGATCGCGACCCGCACACCCACCGCGCGCAGTTCGGCGGCGATCGCGGCGGCGTACTCCTCGACGAGCGCGGGGTCGTCGGTGGCCGCGAGCCCGATCGGTTCGGGCCCTCGGCTGAACGCGCCGCCGGTGAACGCGGTGGCCGGGTTCTCGGTGAAGCCGTGACGCGGGTCGGAGGCGAGCGTGACGGGGATGCCGAGGCGGGTCGCGGCGGCCAGGTCCTGCACGTGGTTGTTCCACCGGGCCGTCTCGACGGGCGAGGGCATGGTGGTCAACCCGAAGGTATTGACGCCGCGTTCGCCGATCAACTCGGCCCCGGTGGGGACGCGGGCGCCGCTGCCGGGGATCATCCGGCCGCAACACATCAGCCCGGCCTTCTCCTCCAGCGTCATCCGGCCCAGCAGGTCGGCGACCCGCTCGTCGATCGGGAGTCGTGGGTCCTCGTAGGGCTCCATGGTCCCGTTGTGGTTGAGGTCGCGGAAGGGGGTGCCGTCGTGGTGGCGAAGGGTTCGGAGCATGGCGGATCAATCCTCGTACCGGGTGGAGTGGTCGGGGCGGTGCCGTCCGGACTCGGGCCCGTCGCCGAGCGCCCGTCCGGGCTCGGGACGGCGGCGAACAGCGCGGCGGTATACGGATGCGCCGCTGCGGCCGACAGGTCCTGCGTCGGACCCCGTTCGCACACCCGCCCGAGACAGAGCACCGCGACATCGTCGCTCACGGCGCGCACCATGCCCAGGTCGTGTGAGATGAACAACCCGGCGCGCCCGAGGGTTTCGCCGGCCGGTACGTCCGGCCGACCCCGGCCGGCGGGTTCGGCGGGTGTGAGCGGCGTGGAGCGTCAGCGGTTGTCGAGTCCGGCCAGCACGACGCCGCCGATGATCAGCAGGCCGCCGACCGTCTGGGCGGTGTTCGGCGCCTCGTCGATCAGCAACCACGCGAAGCCGACACTGGCGACCACCTCCAGGAGGGCGACGAACGAGGCGGTGCGGGAGCCGAGCAGGCGGCCCGCCGCGGTGCCCGTGGTGTAGGCCAGGGCGGCGGTGACCAGGCCGAGCAGGAGCACCGGCACCCACCAGGGTGTGCTGCCGGTGCGGTAGTCGGCCGGGTCGAGGCCGGCGTGCATCGGCAGCAGGCCGACCGCCGCGAGCACGGCGAGGGTGACCGAGCCGACCACCAGACCGGCACCGGTCAGCGCCACCGGGGGCAGGCCGGTGTCGGTGTCCGCCGCGATCAGGAAGTAGGCGGTCAGGCCCACCATCGCCGCGAGTGCCCAGGCCACGCCCGACCAGGCCAGATCGGCGCCGGAGAACAGGTCGACGGCGAGGACCAGGCCCACGGCCGCCAGCCCGGTGCCGGCCAGGGTCAACGGTCGCGGGCGCCGACCGCGGCGCGCCCAGAGCCAGACCACGACCGCCGCCGGGGCGGTGTACTCGATGAGCAGCGCGGGTGCGACGTCCATCGTGGTGACGGCGGAGAAGAAGCAGAACTGCGCGCCGGCCAGGCCCAGTACGCCGTACACCAGCACCGTGCGGGCCTGCGTGCGCAGTCGATGCCACCGCCCGCGCAGGGCCACGAACGCGAACGGCGCCACGACGAGCGCGGCGAGACCGATCCGGGCCAGCACGATCGCCCCCGGACTCCAGCCGGACGAGAGCAGCCCCCGTGCCAACGACCCCGACATGCCGAAGGAGGTCGCCGAGACGAGGGCGAGGAGGAGACCGCCGCCGAGACCGGCATGGGTGGAGGGGCCGGAGAAGCTGCGCACACGCGGGATGTCATGGGCTACATCGGTCATGGATCATGACGGTAGGGGTGCGGTTGGTAAGCTGTCAAAATGATTTTTGGTCATGACACCGAGTCGTCGCTGCAGGCCGTCGTGGCGCTGATCAACAGCGCGGAGGCGCCGGACAGGCTCACCACGGTGCGGGACGTGGACGCGTGGTACGCCGAGCATCGCTACACCGGCCGCCGGGACGGCGACGCCGCCGAACTCGCGAGCCTGCGCGCGCTGCGCCCGGTGCTGCGCGAGCTGCTGACCGCCGACCGCGACCGCGCCGCGGGCCTGGCGAACACGATGCTGGCCGCCGCCGGCGCGCTTCCGCAGCTCGTGCGGCACGACGACCAGGACTGGCATCTGCACGCGGTGTCCGGCGACGCGCCACTGGCGAGCCGCGTGGTGGTGGAGACCGCGATGGCGATGACCGACGTGGTCCGCATGGACGAGATGTCCCGGCTGTTCCCGTGTGCGGACGAGGGGTGCGGCGGCATCGTCCTGGACCTCACCCGCAACCGCTCGCGCCGCTATTGCAGCACCGCGTGCGGCAACCGCAACGCGGTGGCCGCCTACCGCGCCCGCCGAGGTGCGCGCGGGGCGTGATCGCGATCGACACGACGGCAACCGGCACCGAAGCGGTGCGCGGAAAGTACCTATGCGCGACCGATTCCCCATCGTCGGTGACTGCCTAGGTTGGTGTTCGCCAGGGAAACCCGACGACAGAGGAGCGAACACACATGACCGCCTACGTCATCGCCAAGCTGCGGGACGCCGCCCCGCACCCGGAGATCGCCGACTACATCGAGCGCCTGCCCGGTACCTTCGCGCCATACGGCGGCCGCTTCCTCGTGCATGTCACGCCGCACGAGGTGAAGGAGGGCACCTGGCCCGGGGGCGTGGTGATGATCGGTTTCCCCGGCATCGCCGAGGCCCGGACCTGGTGGGACTCGCCCGCGTACCAGGAGATCGCCCCCCTGCGCTCGCGGCACATCGAGGGCGACATCATCCTGGTCGAGGGTGTCCCCGAGAACTACGACCCGGCCGTCACCGTCGCGAAGATGCGGGCGGCGATGGCCGGGGGCGAGTAGCTACACGAGCACCCTCGAGGCGTCGTCGCCGCGATCCGCGGCCGGGTAAATGGTCTCGGCGGGCGGGTTGTTGGTCTTGCGGGCCCACGCGTAGTAGACGACCGCGGTGAACGCGAGGCCGACGATCCAGGAGATGTCCGCGCCGCCGAGGCGTTCGGTCAGCGGTCCGGTGTACAACTTCTGGGCCAGGAACGGGATCTGCGCGACGACGCCGGCCACATAGCAGGTCAGCGCCGGGATGTTCCAGCGCCCGTAGCGGCCGTTCGGGTCGTACAGGGCGGGGATGTCGACGCGTTCGCGCGAGATCAGGTAGTAGTCCGTCAGGTTGATGGCGCTCCACGGGGTGAACACCATCAGCAGGAGCAGGACGAAGTTCTTGAAGTTGCCGAGGAAGTCCGCACTGGCCGCGATCGCGATCACGACCGATGTCGCGGTGAAGGCGACGATGTACGCCGCGCGCACGACGGGCGAGATGCGGGACCGGCCGTCGAAGGCCGTCACCGTGGTCAGGATCGACATGAAGCCGCCGTACGCGTTGAGACAGTTGACCGTCAGCTTGCCCACCAGGATGACCAGGTAGATCAGGAACGCGACGAACGCCGGCCCGGCCAGATCCCCGACGAATCCCACCTGGTCGGGCAGGAAGGCGTCACCCGCGACGGCGGCGATCAGTGCGCCCAGTGTCATCGACCACTGCGAACCGATGACGCTGCCGGCGAAGGTCGACCAGAACGTGGCGCGTTCGCTGGTCTCGCGCGGCAGGTACCGGGAGTAGTCGGCCACGTAGGGACCGAAGGTCAACTGCCAGCCCGCGCCCAGGGAGATCGCGAGCAGGAAGGTCGTGAGGTCGAACGACTTGTCGCCGACGTGCGCGCCGACGTCGTACTTGGCGAACAGGGCGATCACCAGGTAGCCCAGACCCACGATGCCGGCGACCGTCGCGATCCGGCCCGCGAGGTGGATCAGTCGGTATCCGGTCACCGCGACCACGGCGGTCAACGCGCCGAAGATCAGGATGCCGACCTTGGTGTTGTCGATGTGCAGGATCTCGCAGACGGCCTGCCCGGCCAGCACACTGCCCGTCGCGGCGAAGCCGAGATACATCAGGATCACCATGACCAGCGGCAGCACCGCGCCGAAGACGCCGAACTGCGCGCGGCTGGAGATCATCTGCGGCACACCCAACCGGGGCCCCTGGGCCGAGTGCAACGCCATGACGATGCCGCCGAGGATGTTGCCGATCAGCAGGGCCGGGATCGCCCACAACGCGTCGGCGCCGAAGACCACCGCGAGGGCGCCGTCGACGATCGCGGTGATCTGCATGTTCGCCCCGAACCACAGGGTGAACTGACTCCGCGGCGTGCCGTGCCGCTCCGCGTCGGGGATCACCTCGATGGTGCGGTGCTCCACCGCGAGACGGGATTCGGACGGTTGCTCGAGGGTCATGGGCGTCTCCCCGTCGATCTGCGTACATGCGTGGCGTTGTGGTGCGCAGAATCTTGCATGCATTTAAACCAACGTCAACGGCTTGAATGAATTGATTCATGTAGGCGACGCGCACACCCGAAATGCAAGGCGACCGGGCGCACCGACCTGCGATTCGATCATGACCGAGCCGAGCGCACGGCCCTCACGCCCGGTCCGGCCACACTCTCCCCGAGCCGTGATGACGTGATGACGTAATGACAAACGCCCCGCCATGCGGGGCGAAGGTGCGGGCCGCGTCGGTGTCGACCGTGCCGGTGCCGTGAAACGCCTCAGCAGACGGTGCGCACCCGCGGTGACGACGGCCGCGCCGGCACCGGCGAATGCCCGGTGGAGATTTCGGGCCTTGGTCGGGTCAGGGGAGCAGGGTGAAGGGGGCGGTGGCTCGGGGTTCGCCGTTGACGATGATGTGGAGGGTGCGGGGGCCCGGGGGTTCGGTGCGGGTGGTTACCGGGCGGAACGAGTGGGATCTGGCGAGGGTGAACGTGTCGCCGGCGGCCTCGGCCACCCGCTCGGCCAGGTGGAAGACGCGGCGGGAACCGTCGCGGGCGATCGCGTACTTGAGCACGAGTGGTCCGGGGGCGTCGGCGCGGACCGTGAGGGTGAACGGGATGCGGTCGCCGGTCGTGACGGTGTCCGCGACGACGAGCGATTCCACCGTGCCGCTGCCGTGTGCCGCGCCGATCAGGCCGAGTGCCTCGGGATGGCCGGCCCGAAGCAGGCCCCGGGCGGCGTGCCGGACCACACGGTCGGTGTGTACGCCGCCCTCGGCGTGCCAGCGGCCGAGGAGGGCCAGTGCCGTGTCGGGGTGGTCCTTGGCGATGTCGTTGACGTGGTTGGCGACCGAGCGCCGGACGTACTCGCTCGGGTCGTCGCGCAGCCGCTCCAGGACGGGCAGCGTCGGACCGGGGGACATCAACCAGCGCACCCGCGTGCCCCAGGGCAGTCGGGGCCGGGTGCCCTCGGACGCGAGCCGGCGCAGGTGCTCGTCGGCGGAGTCGGCCCAGCCGCGCATGACCTCCAGCGCGGTGTCCCCGTGGCGGTCGAGGTAGGGACGCACCGCGAACTCGGCCGTGGCGAAGGGGGTGATCACGGCGAGCGTGGCCATGGCCTCGTCGAGGTGGTCGACGCCGTGCACCGCGACGTAGTCGGTGGCGGGCCAGCCGCTCCACATGTCCAGGACGGTGTGCCCGGTCGCCGCGCGCAGGACCTCCGCGGCCGCCGGGAAGGGCAGGTCGAGGGTCGTGTGCAGCGCCCGGGCGACGTGGCCGACGCGGGCCTTGAGCTCCAGGTCGTCCAGCCCGGTCAGCGCGGCGGCGACGAAGCGGTCGCGCGGGAAGCCGTCGCGGGCGGCGGCGACGGCGTCGGCCAGGGTGGCGACGGAGGTCGCGTTGATCATGTCCTTGAGCGGTTGGGCCATGCGTGCCAGGCTCCCAGAGGGGTCCGACACCGGGCGGTGGTGCGCGCCCCGCATCCACGCCCGCGCGGACTCAGCGCGCCGGCAGTGCCTCGACCAGGCGTTCGAGTGCCGCCATGTCGCCCGTGACGGTCAGGCCGGCGTCGGCGAGGGCGGATGCCAGCGGGACCTTTCCGGTCAGGACGCACTGCAGGGTCGCGGCCTCGGCGACGACGTGTACGTCCGGCGCGGGCGCGGTCGGGTCCTCGCCGCGGGCGACCGTGACGAGTTCGCCGTCGACGACCACGACGCGGTAGGTCTCGCGGCCCAGGTCGATCCGGTACGCCGCCGTCCACGGGTCCTGCGGTCGGGCCACGAAGTACGCCCGAAGGCCGAGCAGCACCGTGTCGCTGCCGATGTCCCCCCGGAGCGGCACCACCGGCGAGCGCATGCCCCACACCCGCAGCGCCGCGAAGACCGGCTCCAACTCGGCGCCCCATTCGGTCAGTTCGTACACCTTGGCGGAGGCCGGCGGCGGCAGCACGCGCCGCCGCAGCACGCCCACTGCCTCCAGATCGCGCAGCCGCTGGGCCAGCACGCTCGGGCCCAGACCCGGCAGGGCCGCCTGGATGTCGGCGTATCGCCGCGGCCCGAGCCGCAGTTCGCGCACCACGAGCAGGGCCCAGCGCTCGCCGATCAGGTCGAGCGCGTGCGCGATCGGGCACGCCTGGCCGTAGGTGCGTCGACCGTCGTGCGCGCCGCCGGGAGTCGCTGCCGGCATCCCCGCCTCCTTCGAAAGTGTCACCACGAAGCATCTCGCTACGAATATCGTAGCGCAAGCTTCGAAAATCGTAGTACGGTTGGGGCATCGCCCCACCCACTCACCGGAGGCATCCATGCGCGCCGCCCACCCCACCTCGTCCGAGCGCGTCGTCCACGCCGGCGGCGCCGACCTCGCCGCCCAGGCATTCGGCGACCCGGCGACACCCGCGATCCTGCTCATCGGCGGCGCGGAGGCGTCCCGGGACTGGTGGGACGACGACTTCGTCGCCCGGCTCGCCGAATCCGGCCGGTACGTCATCCGCTACGACACCCGCGACACGGGGCAGTCGACCACCTTCCCGCTCGGCGCGCCGACGTATACCCAGGAAGACCTGTCGGCCGACGCCCTTGCCGTGCTGGACGCGTTCGAACTGTCCGCCGCGCACATCGTCGGCATCTCCATGGGCGGCGGACTCGCCCAGCGCCTGGCCCTCCGGGCCCCCGAACGGGTCCTGACGCTCACCCTGCTCTCCACCAGCCCGGGCGGCCCCGGCGACAACGACGGCCCGGAGCTGCCGCCGATGAGCGAGTCCCTGCGGAAGGTGTTCGCCGAACCCGCGCCCGCCCCCGACTGGGCGGACCGCGACGCCGTCATCGCGTACTTCCTGGCCGCCGAACACGCCTTCGCCGGGACCATTCCCGTCGACGAGGAGCGCGTGCGGCTGACCGCGGGGCGCGCGTTCGACCGCAGCCCGGTCCCCGCCGCCGCGGCCAACCACTGGGCGATCGACGGCGGCGAGCCGATCCGCGCCCGCCTCGGCGAGATCACCGCGCCCACGCTCGTCCTGCACGGCACCGCCGATCCGCTGTTCCCGTACGGCCACGCGGAGGCCCTGGCCCGCGAGATCCCCGGCAGCACGCTGACCCCGGTGCCGGGCATGGGTCACCAGATGCCGCCCGAGGCGACGTGGGACACCATCGTTCCGGCGATCGTTCGCCGGACCGCGGCATCCTGACCGGCGGCGGACGGCGGACGGCGGACGGCGGATGGCGGGCCCGTGCCGCGGTGCCCGCCGCGAAAGGTGGAACCCCATGCGCGTGCGTTTCACGTCGGAGACGACCTCGGCCGACGTCTCGGAACGGGCCTTCGGCCTCGGCGACATCCCGGGTGTGCTGTGGACGCCCGCCGAGGCCCCCGACGCACGTCCACTGGTGCTGCTCGGTCACGGCGGCGGCACGCACGTGCGGACCCCGGGCCTGGCCGCTCGGGCCCGCCGGTTCGCGACCGCCCACGGATTCGCGGTGGCGGCCGTCGACGCCCCCGGGCACGGCGGGCGGCCCAGGACGCGTCGGGACGAGGAGTTCGCCGCCGGCGTGCGCGAGCGGATCGCGGCTGGCCGCCCGCTGGGTTCCGAACTGGCCGATTACAGCGGTGAGTTGGCCGCCCGGGCGGTACCCGAGTGGCGCGCGGTCCTGGACGCCCTCCGGGACTCGGAGCATGTCGGCGCGGCCGGCCCGGTCGGGTACTGGGGCCTGTCCATGGGCAGCGCGATCGGCATCCCGCTCGTCGCCGCCGAACCGCGGATCGGCGCGGCGGTGTTCGGCCTCGCCGGGCACACGAGTCTGATGGAGGCGGCGATGCGGATCACCGTCCCGATCGGGTTCCTCGTCCAGTGGGACGACGAACTGATCCCGCGCGACCGCGCGTTGGCCCTCTTCGATGCGTTCGGTGCGAAGGAGAAGACGCTGCGCGCCAACACCGGCGGCCACACGGACGTGCCCGCGTTCGAGGTGGAAGAGTCCGGACGCTTCCTCGCCCGCCATCTCGGCGGCGCCCCGGCCGACTTCGGCCCGGGTTCCACCCCGGGTCGGCGCCCCGGCGTCTGATCACCGCCGAGGCGCCGGTCGTTCGCCGCTAAGCGGTCAACTGCACCGGGAGTTGGCCGGCTCCGTCGAAGGTGGGAAAGACGGACACGTTTCCGTGATGCACGTCAGGGGTGCCGAGGCTGGTCAACTCCCAGGTCGCGTCGACGACGCCCGGGCCGCACGGCAGGAAACCGGCGCCGGACGGCATCGCCGTCGGCATGATCTGGAGGGAGCTGAACCCGACCTGCACGGTGCTGCCGACGGTGCAGGTATAGGTGCCGCCGATGGTCAGTGTGCCGTTGTTCGGCGGGAACGAACTCGGCCGGGCCTCGGCCCAGAGCACCACGAGCGACTTGGTGTTCCGTACGGCGGCGTGATGCGGTGTGGCGGCGCTGTGCGCGGCGTGCGGCGCGGCGACGGCCGTGGGTGCGGCCAGTCCCGCGACCACGACGGCACACGCGGCGGCGGCGCGGAGCCGACGGCCGAGCCCGGCGCCCGAAGGCTTCGACGTACAGGGCGTCGATAACGAGGGTGCGGACATTGCGAACTCCTTCACCGGTGTCGGACATTCCTCCCGACACCGCATGGTCGGGACGACGAATCGGGGCAACCGGTGCCCCGCGCCCAGGAGACCACGTCGCGGGCACCGGAACCAGCTCACCCCGAAACAGGGATCGGCCCGTTTTCGGCCGGATCGTTCAGACCGGATCGGCGGGCCCGTCGGTGGCGAAGAGGGGCACGATCATCTCGATCAGTGCGGTGACGTCGGCCTCGACCATCGGTTCGCCGGTCATGCCCATGCGGTGGAGCAGGGTTCCGACGACGACGTCGATGAAGAACAGGACCCGATTCTCCGGCTCGCCGAGCGCGTTCTGAAAGGCGATGCGGTACGGGTCCTGGAATCGCGTGGACAGGATCTCGCGCAGGGCGGGATCGCTGACCGCGTCGCTGAACACGCCGGCGAACGCGTCGCCCACTCCCGGCTCGCCGATCTTGGCCGCGATCCAGCGGATGGTCGAGGTCAGCGCCTCGGCACGATCGGCGCCCTCCAGCGGCGCCGGGCCGAACGCGTCCAGCAGGCAGTCCACGATCAGCGCGCCCTTCGACGGCCAGCGCCGATACACGGTCGACTTCGCGACGCCCGCCGCGACCGCGATGCGCTCGACGGTGGCGCGCGCGTAACCGAGTTCGCGGACCGTGCTCAGCGTGGCGGCGAAGACCACGTCGTTGACGCCCGCGCGCGGACGACCGGGCGGCCTGGCGGCAGCAGTCGATGTCATGGCCACACGATACCTCTTTGCGCTACCTTAGGTATCGATACCTGAGGTAGCGATACCTCGGGTATCGAAACCTGGGCAGGCCGAGCACAACCCGGAGCGCAAGGAGAAACAATGAGTGAGGTCACCACCATCGAGCGGCCGGCGGAGCCGAACTGGTCGGAGTTGACGGCCGGGGAACTGGTCGCCTATCGCGAGGCGGAGAACCGCTTCCGGGCGTCCGACGCCGCGCGGGCGATCACCGGAGAGCCGGAGCCCGGCGTCACGATCGAGTGGCGGACCCTGGCGCTGCCCGGCCGCGATCTGCCGGTGCGGGTATACCGGCCGGCGCCGCCCGAACCCGACGGGCGGCGCGGGTCGGACGCCGGGGCCGGGCTGCCGCTCGTGCTGCACGTGCACGGCGGCGGCTTCGTGGGCACGGCGGTACAGAGCGACTGGGTCAACAGCGGACTCGCCGGCCGGCTGCCCGCGGTCGTCGTCTCGGTCGAGCACCGCCTCGTGGACGAGGCGAATCCGCTGGCGGCGGCCGTCGAAGACGGCTGGGACGTATACCGCCACGTCGTGCGACACGCCGCCGAGTGGGGCATCGACCCGGCCCGGACCGCCGTCCTTGGCGAGAGTTGCGGCGGGTTGATCTGCGCCCTGGTCGCGATCCGGGCCGCCGAGGCCGGACTGCCGCTTCGGGCGCAGGTGCTGGTCAACCCCGCCGTCGACGTCACGGACACGATGTTCGAGCACGACTCGATGCGGGAGTACGCGCAGACCCCGACGCTCGCCCTGCCGGTGCTGCGCCTGATCCGGCGGCTCGGGGTGCCGGCGGGCACGGACCCGCGCCCGCTCTCGCCGCTGCACGCCGACACACCGGGCAGCCTGGCCCCGGCGCTCGTGGTGGTGCCGACCCGGGACCCGCTGGCCGATCACGGCCGCCGCTACGCCGAACGGCTACACACGACCGGCACGCCCGCGCGGCTGACCGAATACCCGGAAGCGGGGCACGCGTTCCTCAGCCTGCCGGGCCTGGTGCCGCAGGCCGAGCCCGCGCGGGCGGAGATCCTCGGGTTTCTCGGCGCCTCGCTCAGCGCGTGACGTCGCCCGCCCGGCCGTCGCCGTCGCCGTCGAACGCGGCGGCGACGGCCAGGCTGTCCTCGTAGACGTGATGACGGGTGATCAGGCCGTCCTCGACGGTCAGGTGCAGCGCGAAGCGGGCCGTGTACGCCCGCCCGGTGCCGCGCGCCGTCTGCCGGATCTCGCCCAGCACGACGGCGTCGGCACCGTCGACCAGGATCCGCTCGACCGTGGTGTCCACCCGTTCCGGCACGTGGTGCTCGGCGATCAGCCGGTAGTGCTCGGCGGCCTCGGCACCCGTGGTGCGCCGCCGGATCCACGGCGTGGCCGCCCGCCCGTGCTCGGCGAGCGGCCAGTCCAGTTTCCAGTCGACGGATTCGGCGTACAGGTCGGCGATCGCCTCGGCGTCGCCGAGCCCGATCCGGCGCAGGAGTTCGCCCACCACGTCGCGGGTGGGGTCCGAGGTCGGGTCCGCGTTCATTCGAATCGTCCTTCCGTTCGCGTGCGACCGGTCGCCCCGGTCGTCCCCGCCCGACGAACGTACGCACGGCCGGAGCCGGGCGAATCCGTCACGCATAGGTAGCCGCCGGCGAGCCCTACGGGAGCGACGCGGCGAGCACCCCGTGCAGGCGCCCGTAGGTCGGGGCCAGCCGGCGGAACCCGGCCGCCAGGGCCCGGTCGTCGCCGATCACCAGGGGGTATTGCAGGCCGCCGAGGATCCGGGCCTGGTCGCTCGCGATCGAGGCGGCCTCGGTCCGGCCGATCCCCGCGAGACAGGTCGCGGCGTCGACGAGCCGGCGGACGCCGACGCGGATCGCGAACACTTCGAGGAGGACCCGGACCTGCGCCGCGAGTCCGGCGTCCACCTGGGCGGCGAGGCGTTCCAGCGCGGCGCCGCCGGCGAGGGATCCCGCCGGCATCGGCAGGTCCTCACGTCCGCCCGACCAGCCGACGGCCGCGGCCAGCGAGCGGCGCAACGCCTCGGCGGGGGCGACCTGTTCGTGGCGCACGAAGTCGGTCCGCATGACGAACGGTTCGTCGGTGTAGGTGATCTTCTCCGCCTGCCACGAGGCCGCGAACCGGTCGGTCGGGAGGGTGGCGTACGGATGGCCGTGCGGGTCGTGCAACAGCACGGTGTCGTCGGTGACTTCGAGGACCACCACGTAGTGGTCGGCGACCCCGAGGTCACCGCCGATGTCGTCCCCGATGCCCGGGGAGGCGACTCCCGAGCCCTGGACGAACGCCCCTCGGGTCTCGGGTTGGTAGTGCAGCAGGCCCATGTCCACGGGGCCGACCAGGACGGGTCCGCGGGCGCAGGCCGCCCGCAGCCGGGCGACGGCCTCCGTCGGCGTGCCGCCCGCGACGCGCGTGCGGGACCAGCCGAGGAGCGCGATCGCGTCGTCGACGCCCCGATCCGGATCCCACCCGTACGGATCGAACAACGGCACGACGCCGCCGATGAGTTGGCAGCCGAAGGGAGAGCCGGTCAGGGTCTCGATGACGGCGAGCGAGGGGGCGTCGGCGCCGAGCACCATCGCGAGGGAGGACGAGTAGCAGTAGGGCCCGGAGCCCACATAGGCGAACATGCGGACACTCGACCGCCTGACACGGGGAGAGGGTCAACCCGTCGTGAGACGCACCGTCCGGGTGACCCGCGCGGCGCCGCCCAGGTGGATCGACGTGCCCGAGGTGCCGGCGGTGATCGTGGCGGGGCTGCCCAGCGAGTCGCCCATCTCGACGGCGATCTCGGTGAACCCCCGATCGGCCAGGTGCGCGGCGAGGCACGCGGTGCTGTTGGCGTTCGCGATGTCCTCCGGCACGCCGATCGACGGGGCGAACACGCGGGCCGCCATCCGGCCGGTGGGCGTCGGCACGGAGTAGACGCAGCAGCCCAGGAAGCCGAGCCGATCACACGCGGCACGCAGCCGTTCCGGATCCGGATCGAGGGCGGCGAGGGCGGACCGGCCGGCGACGGGGACCAGCAACCGCGACCGCCCCGGCGAGCCGACACGGATGTCGGCGGCGACGGCGTCGGGGGCGATGCCGAGCGCGGGCAGGACGAGGTCGCACTCGCCCGCCGTGGCCGCGCGCAGCCCGATGCGGCCGGCGTCGAACGTGGCGTCGACGTGCGTGGCCCGCCGCGTCGCCCGGCCCGCGAAGACGCGGCCCGCCGTGTGGAGCGTGGCCCGATACTCGTCCCCATCGGCCCGTACGGCCCGCTCGTCCCCCGCGGCCCGCTCGGCGAGGAAGGCCAGCGCGGCGACCGTCCCGTGGCCGCACGCGGGCAGTTCCCCCTCGGCGGTGAAGAAGCGCAGGGAGACCGCCGGCTCGTGGGTGCGCTCCTCGCGCACCGAGACGAACACGGCGTGCGACGTGCCCGACAGGGTTGGTATCCGCCGCCGCTCGGCATCGCTCAGCGCCACGTCGTCGAGCACGGCGGTGGGACTGCCGCCGTGGCCTCGACCGTCCGCGCCGCCTCCGCGCAGACACGCGTGCACGATCGCGACGGGCAGCCCCCGCCCACGCATCAGCCGAGGGCGAGTGGGTCGACGACAATCACCCGCGTCACGGTACCCACCTCCCGGGCCGGGCCGAACGCGCCCCCCTCGCGGATCAGGCCGAACGGGTCGTGGCGGGCGGGCGTACGGGGTGCTTGCTCAACACCGACACCCGGTTGAACGCGTTCATCGTGATCGCCACCCAGATCACCGCCGAGATCTCGGCATCGGACAACACCGCCCGCGCCGCCTCGTACGCCGTGTGCTGCGCACCCGCGTCGGCGGGATGCGTGGTGGCCTCGGCCAGCGCGAGCGCCGCCCGCTCCCGGGCGTCGAACAGCAGGGTGTCGCGCCAGGCGGGCAGCACGGCGATCCGCTGCGGCGTCTCGCCCGCGCGCAACGCGGTCCGGGTGTGCAGGTCGAGGCAGAACGCGCAGGTATTGAGCTGGGACACCCGGATGTTCAGCAGTTCGACGAGCGCGCGTTCCAGACCGGCCTCGGCGGCGACCTCGTGCACGGCCTCGGCGGTCGCGAGCAACGCCTTGTACGCGGCGGGGCTCTGCTTGTCGATGTAGACACGTCGGTCCTGGGCCGGCACTACCGCTTCGGTCATCTGCACTCCTTGATCGCGCGATTCCTCGTCGCACGTCCTATCATCAACATTGTGATTGTTGAAAGTGGAACTTTCGCAATCCGGCTCAACCCGCCCCACCCCACGAAGGATTCGCGATGACGGAGCAGGCCGTTGTACCCACCGTCCACAACGTTGCCGACCGGCACCGCTACGAGATCCGCGTCGACGACGCGTTCGCCGGTCTCACGGCGTACCACGACCGGGGCGAGCAGCGCGTTTTCTACCACACCGAGATCGACGACGCGTTCGCCGGCCGAGGTCTGGCCTCCGTGCTGGTACGTGAGGCGCTGAACGACGTGCGCACCGCCGGGATGCGAGTGGTCCCGGTCTGCCCCTACGTCAAGCAATTCCTGGGCAAGCACGAGGAGTTCGCCGACCTCGTCGACCCGGTGACCCCCGAGATCCTGCAGTGGCTGCAGGAGGCCCGGGGCTGACCCGAGCGAGCCCCGCGTCGACCGGCGCCGGTATCGACCGTCCTCGGTGAGCGCCCCGGTCGGGCCGGATCAGGTCCGGTCCGGCGCGGGGTCGTCGTCGGGCGGGGTGAAGCCGGACGCGGCCTTGATGACGCGTCGGGTCATCGGGTCGGACCAGGCATTGGGGGAGAGGACCTCGATCCAGATCGCCCGGGCGGTCTTGCGGCCCACGTTCTCCCACGAGATCAGGGTGCGGGACGGGAGGGCGACCGAGTCGCCCTCGGCGATGTCTATGGGTTCGGCGACCCGCTCGTGGTCGCCGAACCCGCCGCCGACCCGGACGCGGAGCGATCCGGACATCACGAACGCGAAGGACTCGCCCGGCCGGGAGTAGGGGCCGCCGCTGGATCCGTGCGGCGGAATGGTCAGCAGGGCCGGTTCGAGGTCGTGGCCGGGCAGGAGCAGTTCCTCCCACTGCACGCCGCCCTCCAGGACGACGCTCGCCCGCTCGTCGGCGCGGACCACACTGGCGTTGGTCCGGGTGAAGGACGCGAGGCTGCTCATCGGGACGCCGAGGGCGTCGGTGATCCGGGCGATCAGCTGGGTCGAGGCACGTTCCACGCTGCGCTCGATGGAGGACAGGTGGGATACGGACGTGCCGGTCAGCGCGGCGAGTTCCTTCAGGGACAGGCCGCTCGCCAGTCGGGCGCGGCGCAGTCGACCGCCGTCGGCCGGTGCCTCGGCGGCCGGTTCGTCGGCGTCCGGGGGAGCGGCGTCGGCGGGGTCCGGTTCGCCGAGTGAGGTGCGGATCGCGGCGGGATTCCAGCCGTGTCTGCGGCGCAGGTCGGCGATCCGGCGGGCCCGGCCGACGTGCTCGGGGCCGTAGCGGCGTTGCCCGCCCGGCGTCCGGTCCGGTACGAGCAGGTCTTGCTTCTCCCACGCGCGCAGGGTCTGGGGACTGACCCCGACCTCGGCCGCCACATCGCCGATCGTTCGCCAACTCATGCCCCGGAGTCTAGGGCGGTTCGCGATCTCTGCTCTCGACAAACTTACATCGTTACTGTAACTATGGCGCCCCAAGCGAAGAGGGGAGCCTCGATGTCATCCCTGGAACGAATCGTCTTCGGCACGACGGCGGACGCGGACGCGGCCGCGCATTCCACGTCCGCACTGCTCAGGCAGGGCGGCCTGCCCGGTTCCCCCACGGTGCTCCTCGTCCACCCGGCCAACCTCCGGGCGCGCTGCTGGCGCGCCGTGCTCGCGGCGCTGCCCGCCGACTGGCGGTGTGCGGCCATCGACCTGTCCGGGCACGGCGCGTCGCCACGCCGCGCCGCCTACGGCGTGGACGGGTGGGTGTCGGAGTGTGTGGCCCTCCTGGACGCGCTGGACGCGGCGCGGGTGCACGTGGTCGGCGCGTCCGTCGGCGCCGCCGTGGCGGTCGAGCTGGCGGCGGCGCACCCGGACCGGGTCGCGAGCGTGACCACGGTGGGCGGTGCCTTCCGCGCCGCCGAACCGGGCGATACGCGGGAGTTCCTGGCGGCCATCGCCGCGATGGGCGTACGGCAGGCGGTGTCGGATGTGCTCGCGGACGAACCGGGCCTGGACGACGCCCTGTTCGCCGCCGTCGCGGCCGACGTCAGCGTCAACCCCGACGACACGGCGGCGGCGATCTGGACGGCCGCCGCCGCGGCCGCCGGCCTGGACGCGGCGCCCCGTCTGCGCTGTCCGACCCTCGCCATCGTCGGGGACGGCGACCGGGGTTGCCCCGTCGCGGACTCCCGCGCCTTCGCGGACCTGACCGCGGGCCGGCTCGCGGTCCTGGTCGGACACGGACACCTGCCCATGTACACCGCACCCGCCCGGGTCGCGGCGTACATCGCCTCCCTCGTCGACGGCACCCGGTCGGGCCAACCCCGACCCGACCGAGGCCCGATCACCCGAAAGGAAAGCCCGGCATGACCGACACCCCATTCGCGGAACGCACCGCACCCGAGGCGGACATCGCCGAGATCCTGCGCCTGCACCGGCAGTGGTGGGAGTCCAACATCGGCTGGGACATCGACCGCATGGTCGAGGTGTTCCCGTCGCCCGGCGACGAGTACCTGATGTTCAACTTCAACGGGCACCCGTACTTCGGCATGACCGAGAAGGTCGCGTTGTGGAAGTGGTACCGCGAACTCATCGCGCAGACCGGCGGTCTGCGGACCCACGTCATGCGCCTGGAGGTCCGCGGCGACACCGCCTGGCTGGCCTGCGAGTTCACCATCGACGCGGAGATGCTGGACGGCGGCGAGTGGACGGTCGACGCGGTCGACGCGACACGCGGCCGGGCCACCGAGATCTACCACCGCGACAGCGGCACCGGCGCGCCCGAATGGCGCATGTGGCACACCCACATCACCGCACTGCCCGACCCGGACGAGAAGCGGCCCGGGTTCGACGACTCCACCGACAGCCGCGGCCTGGGGTGGACACCCTGGAACCCGCTCCCGAAGGGCGCCTGAGCAGATGACCACCACCGGACGCGCCCCACGAATCGCCCTCGTGCTGGGCAGTTCGCAACGACCGGCCGAGATCGTCGCGGCGGCCCGGGCCGCCGAGCGCGGCGGCTTCGACGAACTGTGGGTCGGCGAGGACTACTTCTACACCGGCGCGATCGCGGCGGCCGGAGCCGTTTTGGCCGCGACCGAACTCCCGGTCGGCATCGGCATCGTGCCCACCACCTCACGCCATCCCGCGCTGCTGGCCATGGAGTTGGCCACGCTCGCCGGCCTGTACCCGGGCCGGCTGAGCGCCGGGGTCGGCGCCGGGGTCCCGGACTGGCTGGATCAGATGGCGATCCGGTCCCGGACGCCGCTGGCCTCGGTCCGCGACGTCATCGCCGGGCTGCGCACCCTCCTCGCCGGGGAGACGCTGACCGTCGAGGCGTCCTCGTATCGGGCCCGCGAGGTGCGACTGGCCCACCCGCCGGCGGTGGTGCCACCCATCCTCGCGGGCGTCGGAGGCCCCAAGGCGCTCGCCATGTCCGGGGGTTCGGCCGACGGAACCGTGCTCTCCGTGCTCGCGGGCACGCGCTACGTGCGCTGGGCCGCCGAGCGGGTGGCCGCCGGCGGCGCCGGGGCCGGGCACGACCTGGTCGCGTACGCGCTGTGCTCGGTCGACCCGGACGCCGCCGTCGCCCGCGAACGGTTGCGCGAATTGTTCGGGCTGTACCTCCTCGCCGGACCGCGCAACCCGATGACCGAGGCGCACGGGATCGCCGACGAGGCCGAGGCACTGGCCGCACTGGACTTCGACGACGCGGTACGGGCCATCCCCGACGCCTGGATCGAGGAGTTGGCGGTCGTCGGCACCCCCGCCGACTGCGCCGAGCGGATCACGCTCCTCGCCGAGGCCGGGGCGGACCGCGTCGCGCTCTGCCTCGACCCCGACCAGGACGCCGAGGCACAGGTCGACCTGCTCGCGCGCGAACTGCTTCCGCTGCTTCCGGGACGCGCCGGCGGCTGAGACGTCGGGCGGCCGGCCCGGCGCCCCCCGGCCCGGCCGCCCCACAACGGCACACGACAGCGATCGGAGATTTCGATGACCTATTCGATGGTGAGCTTCAATCCCGACGACGGCTCCCTGGGGTTCGCCTCGCAGTCGCACTTCTTCGCCGTGGGCTCCGTCGTGGGCGACGCCGAGGCCGGCGTCGGCGTGGTGGTCAGCCAGGCGTTCGCCAACACCGACTGGCCGCACGAGGGCCTGGCGCTGCTGCGGGCGGGCGCGACGCCCGACGACGTACTCGACACGCTCACGTCGGCGGATCCGCAGGCCGAGTATCGCCAGGCGATCGTGATGGACGCCGGCGGCCGCTACGCCTGCTTCGGCGGCACCGGCTGCGCGCCGCACACCGGCGTCGCGCGCGGCGAGGGCATGGCGGCGATGGGCAACATGCTCGTCTCGGACACGGTGTGCACGGCCATGCTCGCCACCCACCGCGCCTCGACCTCGACCCACGCCGACCGGCTCGTCGCGGCGCTGCTCGCGGGCGAACGGGCCGGGGGAGACGCGCGCGGGTCGCAGTCGGCGGTGCTCAAGGTGGTCGGCCCGGTCCGGGACGAGCGGCCCTGGCGGCACGTGCTCGCGGACATCCGGGTCGACGACCACGCGGACCCGGTGGGCGAGTTG
The DNA here is from genome assembly GCF_042793325.1 of Embleya sp. NPDC056575. Taxonomy (NCBI): domain Bacteria; kingdom Bacillati; phylum Actinomycetota; class Actinomycetes; order Kitasatosporales; family Streptomycetaceae; genus Embleya; species Embleya sp. NPDC056575. The sequence goes on along the minus strand of NZ_JBHTVA010000067.1, from coordinate 25,819 downwards.
CGCCGGCTGCTGCCCATCCACGACGGTTTCCGGGCGATCGGTGCGGCCCTGTTCGCCCCGCCCCTGGTCATCGGCGACGCCTCGGGGATCGTCGCGGACCGGGCCCGGGAGACCATCGCCGCGCTCGCGTCCGCCGCGATCGGTCTCGGCGCCAACCGCGAGGCGGACCTGTGGCGGGCGGTGGTGCTGCTGCGCAGCGGCCGGATCGACGCGGGCCGCGCATTGATCGACGAACTGAGCGCCGAGCGACCGCGGTTGGCCGAGTTCGCGCGCGGCCTGGCGCAGGTCGGGATCCTGCCGAGGAGCGAGGTGACCCGCTGATGGCGAGCCCCTCGCCGCACACACCCGAGTCCGCCGTCGACGCCTTCGTCCGGGTGGATCGGGTCACCCGCACCGCGGCCGACCTGGTGCGCGTCGACACCCGCAACCCGCCCGGCCGGGAGGACGCGGCCGTACCCGCGCTGCTCGACCTGATGGGGGCGATCGGCTGCTCCGGCGAGGTGTTCACGTCGCGCGGCGGCCGGCCGTCGGTGCTCGCCCGGTACGGCACCGGCGCGCCCGGACGGCCGACCCTGCTGATCAACGGCCACGTGGACGTGGTGCCCGTGGTCGAGGCGGACTGGACCACGCCGCCGTTCGACCCGGTCGTGCGCGGCGGCCGGCTGATCGGTCGCGGCGCGGCGGACATGAAGGGCGGGATCGCCGCCGCCGTCGAGGGGCTGCGCGCGTGCCTCGACGCCGGGCTCGCACCGGACGCCGACATCGTCTTCCACCTCGTCGCCGACGAGGAGACCGGCGGCGCCCACGGTACGGCGGCACTCGTCGACGCCGGCCTGGTCCGGGCCGACGCGTGCATCGTCCCCGAGCCGACCGGGCTGCGCGTCGCGGTGGCCGAACGCGGCTCCTGGCAGGCCGGGATCGAGGTGTTCGGTACGGCCGGACACGGCGGCGAACCGGCGCTCGGCCGCTCCGCGGTGGCCGACGCGGCGCGGATCACCACCGCCCTGCACCTGGCCCGATTCCACGACCGGCCGCACCCGCTGCTCGGCAGCCCGACGTGCAACGTGGCGATGGTGCGCGGCGGCGTCGCGGCCAACGTGATCGCCCCCGCCTGCGAACTGACCATCGACCGGCGCACGCTGCCCGGGGAGAGCGCCGACGACGTGTACGCCTCGATCGTGCGCACCATCGACGCGAGTTGCCCCGACGTCGACTATCGCGTACTGCCGACGTTCTTCTGCGAGGCGTCCGAGTTGCCCCTGCCCCACCCCTTCGCGGACTTCGTCGACACGTGCCGACCGCGCCCGCACACCCGATCCCGCTCGCGCGTCGCGCCGGACGAGGGCTTCATCGGCCTCTCGCTCGGCTCCGACGCCCGTTTCCTGCGCAATCGTCTCGGCATCCCCACCGTCGTCTACGGCCCCGGCTCGATCGAGCAGGCCCACGGCGCCGACGAGTGGGTCGGGATCGGCGACCTCGCCCTCGCCGCGCGCACCTTCGCCCGCGCCATCGCGGGTTTCGCCGACTTCGTGGCACAGGCCGACACCGGCCGCGTCTCCCCGAGCAGACAAACCGGCAGACAACTGTAGATTCTGCCCCACGTGAAGGAGGGCACATGGCTGACCACACAGGCGCGACGAGGAGCCGGCAGCCGGCACCCGGCGAGAACTCGCGCAGCGGCCCGGTCCTGGAAACACGTTCGATCGACTACATCCCGCAGTCCGAGCGACACGGCCGCGCCTGGCACCAGGCACCGTTCTGGTTCACCGGACAGTTCGTGCCGACCACCATGGTCGTCGGCTTCGCGGGACCGGTCATGGGACTGTCCGTCGGCTGGTCGATCACGGCCACCGTCCTGGGCATCCTGTTCGGCACCTGCTTCATGGCGTTCCACGCCAACCAGGGGCCCACCATGGGCCTGCCGCAGATGATCCAGTCACGCGCCCAGTTCGGCACCCGCGGCGCGCTCGTACCGATGCTCGCCGTCATCTGCGTCTACATCGGCTTCAGCGCCTTCGGCGTACTGTTGGCCTCCCAGGTGCTCGAAACGGTCCTACCCGGCTCGACCACGCTGTGGGCGGTGGTGATCGTACTGCTCGCGGCCGTGCTCGCGATCGTCGGCTACGACCTGCTGCACACCGTGCTGCGCCTGCTGCCGTACCTGGTCGTACCCGTGTTCGGGATCCTCACCGTGCTCGCCCTGACGCACCTGAGCCCGCATCACGACCCGCACACCGCCTCCTTCACCTGGGCCGCCGCACTCGCCCAGTTCGTCGCCGCCGCCGGCTACCAACTCGGCTACGCCGTCTACGTCTCCGACTACTCCAGATACCTGCCCGCGGACACCTCCGCGCGCGGGGTGATCGGCTGGACCTACGCCGGGGCCGCCCTGTCGGCGATCTGGCTGATGGTGCTCGGGAACTTCATCGCCGGCTCCGTTCCCGTCCCCGACGCGCTGGTCAACCTCCAGGACATCGGCGACACGCTCTTCTCCGGCTTCGGCAAGACCGCCGTGATCGCGGTCCTGGTCCCCAGCGCGATCGCCATCATGGGGGTCAACCTCTACGGCGCGATGCTCTCGGGCCTGAGCATCGTGCACGCCTTCCGGCCGATCGCGCTGACCGCCCGCACCCGTGTCGTCGGCGTCGCGACCGGTGCCGCGGTCGTCTTCGCCGTGGCCGAGGGCCTGCCGGGGAAGTACCTGGACAGCTTCAACGACTTCATCACGCTCATCCTCTACGCCCTGGCGCCCTGGACCGCGGTCAATCTCATCGACTACTACTTCGTGCGCCGGGGCCACTACGCCATCACCGAGATCTTCAGCCCCGACAGCATCTACGGCCGCTGGGGCCGCGCGGGTCTGCTCGCCTACGCCCTCGGTGTGGCCGCGTCGATCCCGTTCATGACCACCGGCTTCTACACCGGGCCGATGGTCGACACGCTCGACGGCGCCGACATCGCGTTCGTGGTCGGCCTGGTCGTCTCCGGCGCCGCCTACTTCCTGGCCACCCGGGGCTTCGACCCGACCCGGGAGCGGGAGGCGATTCGGGACAGCCGGAACCGGCTCGACGGTCCGGACGCCGTCGTGCGCTCGGCGCCGCGCGCCACGGGATGACGCCGCTCCGCCGGAAGCTCGGCGTCGTCGTCAGCGGCCGGTGCGCAGCCAGGTGGACAGGGCGGACAGGGCCGCTTCGGCGTGGTCGCGGCCGACGCCGATCCGGAAACGGTCGGTGGGGGTCGGGGTGAGGTCGGAGCGGTAGATGCTCGCGGGCAGCAGGAGCACGCCCGCCTCCTCCACCAGGCGGGTACAGAACACCTCGACCCCGTCGGCGCCGAGATAGCGGGGGTAGGCGACACACCCCCCGTCGGGGGCCCGCCACTCGAAGTCGTCGGGGTACTCGGCGAAGAACGCGTCGAACGCCGTCAGGTTGGCGGTGATCAGGGCGCGGTTGCGGGCCAGGATCGTCTCGCGGGCCTTCAGGGCGATCCTGGCCAGCACCTCGCTCGGCGCGGAGTTGCAGATCGTGGTGTAGTGCTTGGCCCGCTCCAGGCGCGAGCGCAGGGCCCGGTCGCGGCAGGCGATCCAGCCGATGCGCAGGCCGGGCAGGCCGAGGGACTTCGAGGTCACGTTCAGCGACAGGGCGCGCGGCGACAGGTCGGCGGCCTGCGGCAGGGTGCGGGCCGGATCGCGTTCGAGGCCGCGATACACCTCGTCGCTGAACAGATGGATGCCACGCTCGTCGCACAGCCGGACCAGGGCGGCGAATTCGGCGCGGTCGACCACCTTGCCGGTGGGGTTGTGCGGGAAGTTCACCGAGACGACCCGGGTGTTCGGGCGGATCGCGGCGACCACCGCGTCCAGGTCCAGGGCCCAGTCCCGCGCCGGGTCGAGCGCCACGCCGGTGACCTCGCACAGGGCCAGCGGAACGGTCTCGGCGGACTGGTAGTTCGGGGTCACCACGATGGCGTGGTCGTCGGCGTCGAGCAGGACGTTCATCGCCACGTACAGGGCCTCCTCGGCACCCGCGAAGCAGATGACGTCGTCCGGCTCGATGTGGTCGTAGGTGCCGGCGATCGCCGCCCGCAGGCCCGGGTCGCCGAACGTCTCGGTGTAGCCCAGGGACAGGTGCTCGAAGGCGTCCCGGTCGGTGTCGTCCGCCAGTTCGAGCAGTTCGCTCAGCGTCATGGTCTGCGCGTCGGACGCCGTCAGGTGGTGGCGGGCGGTGAACTCCCAGCGGGAGAAATACGTTTCCAGCCGGAAATCGGGCAGCCGGGTCATGGTCGTCAGCTTCTCTCGCTCGTCGCTCGTACATCGGCCAACAGGTCGTACACGGTGGACCGGGACACCCGCAGGGCCTCGGCGACGACCGGAACGACGCGGCGCACCGCGAACACGCCGGCCTCGTCCAGGCGGGCGACGACGGTCAACCGGTCCGGGCGGGTCATGCGCTCGGCGGGGCGCCCGGTGGCGCGGACATGGCCGCCGACCACCTCGGCGACGCGCGCCGACAGGTCCTGTTCGAACAGCGGCTCGGGGCGCCGCACGGTCGGCGCGCCGAACGCGGACAGGACGGCGGCGGCCCGCTCCAGTGGCGTGCGGTCGAGGTTGACGCACAACACCGCCGCCGGCCGCCCGTGCGCGTCGCGCAACACCGCGCTGACCGACGACAGCCGGCGGCCGTCCGCGAGCACCTTCTCGTACGGCCCGTACACGTCGCGCGCCGCCGGATCCAACGCGGCCAACTCGCCCAGGGCCGAGGGGTCGCCCGGCCCGCGCGAGGTGAACGGGTTCCACACCGCCAGGACCCGGTCGGTCCCGGGATCGTGCAACACGACCTCCGCGTAGGGCCCGAGCAACAACGCGACGGCCCGCCCCACCGGCTCCCACGTCCGCACCCGGGGATCCGCGTCGTCTTCCTTCGCCACCGCACCCATGTCCGGACTGTACGTCCGGACCGGACGAAACGTCCAGTCACGGTCGCCGGGGCGCGCGCCGTCGGCACCGGCCGAGGGGAGTGAGGGGTGGCTCAGAGCAGGCCGGCGCCGGGTGGGGCGGTGCCGAGGCTGGGGAGTTCGACGATTCGGTCGGCCGCCGGGGCCTGGATGTCCACGGGCCGGTCGTACTCGGACCAGGTCATGGTCGCCGTATCGGAGCCACCCTTGGACGGGGAGTCGGCCACCTTGACGGGCAGGGCCGGGCCCTCGGCCGGGATGTACAGGAGGTCGGGGTTCTTCTCGCCGGGCACGGCGAACACGACCACGCGCCGGCCGTCGACGGTGGAGTCGGGGCGGCGATCGGCCTTCGCCAGGGTGGGGAGGACGGTGTGCGGGTCCGCCCTTCGGCTGAGGTTCTTCATGGTGGACCGGGCCGGATCGTCGGCGGCCACGTGGCCGTACTTGCCGTCGAGCGAGTTCAGGAGAGCGGCCTTGTCCCGGCCGAGCCGCGACTGCCAGTAGGCGCGCGAAGCCTTGACGTAGACGTCCTCACCGATCCGCACCGTCTCGATCGTGTAACTCGACGTCTTGCCGATCGCCGAGTAGTTGCCGGTCCGTATGTCCAACCGGAGATCGGTGCGTTGGGTCGCGCCGTCGCGCCGCAACTCCACGGTGACGCGGACCGAATGCACACGGTCCACGGCGCTGGCGACCCGCTTCGACACCGCCTCGGCGCTCAGCGTCGACAGATCGGCCGAGGCCGTGTCGGCCAGGTCCGCAGCCGCCGAACATCCCGTCACCAGGACCATCCCCGCCGCCGCGGCCGCCGCCAGGCGTCCCGACGCAGCCGAACCCACACGCGCCATCGATGATTCCGATCCGCTCCCGCCCCGACCCCGCCGATCGTGGCTGCGGTACATGATCGCGGGCGCTCGGCGGCGGCACGACGCGGGGGCCGTCCGGGGTGGGCCGGGCCCGCGCGGCTGCGAACTCACCCACGGGGAAGGGAGGGAGCCGCGCGGGCGGATCATGGGCCGTGGCCAGTCTGCGCTGTGGGCGGGAGGTGTGACAGGGCACGAACCGCACTGGCACGGAGGAGTATTTCGTGCCACGCGCAATCCTCCGCGCCTGTGGAACGGACGGACCCGCGATGGCCGGCGCGCAAAAGCGGGTACGGGGGTACGACGCGCGTGGCGGTCGAGTGTGCGGGGGCAGTACTCGGGTCCCCGTACCGTCGGGGGACGTGCGTACCCGGGTCGGCTTCGTAGCCTCGCACCGTGATCGACCATCGTGACATCCCCTCCTCCGGCGGAGCCGCCGACCGCGAGTCCGTGTCGCCCACGCGGCGTGCCGTGCTGCGTGGGTCGTTGGGCGTCGCGGCCGGCGCCACCGCGGCCGGTTCCGTTCTCGCCCCGTCCGCGTCCGCCGCCGGGCAACCACCCGCGCCCGCCGACCCGTCCGCCGCCGGCCCGGCCGCGCGGCACTGGCAGGCCAGGCTCGACGCACTGGCCGCCCGCCACCAGGTGCCCGGCGCCGCGCTGGGCATCCTGTCCGGCGACCGTGTCACGAAGCTCGCCACCGGCACGGCCAACGTCGACGACCGGGTCGAGGCCACACCGGACACCGTCTGGCAGATCGGCTCCGTCACCAAGGTCTGGACCGCGACCGTGGCGATGCGCCTGGTCGACGAGGGCCTGCTCGACCTCGATACACCGGTGACACGCGTGATGCCCGAACTGCGCCTGTCGGACCCGGACCGTACGGCCCGCCTGACCCTGCGTCACCTGCTGACGCACACCAGCGGGATCGACGGCGACGTGCTCGCCGACACCGGTCGCGGCGACGACTGCCTGGAGCGATATGCCGCGCTGCTCAAGGAGGTTCGCGGCGTGCACCCGCTCGGTCGCGCCTACTCGTACTGCAACGCCGGCCTGATGCTCACGGGCCGACTCATCGAGCGCGTCACCGGTACGACCTGGGACGCCGCACTCCACGATCGCCTTGTGAAACCGCTGGGGCTGGCCCGCACACACACCCTGCCCGAGGACGTGCTCGCCCACCGCGCCGCCGCCGGACACACCTGGGAACGGGATCGGCCCCCGCACGTGAACCCCGCCTGGATACCGCGCTCCTCGGGCCCCGCCGGCATCGTCTGCTCGTCCGTCGAGGACGTGCTCACATTCGCCCGCCTCCACCTGGACGACGGCCGCGCGTCCGACGGCACGCGCATCCTGTCGACCCGTTCCGCCGAGGCGATGCGCTCGTTCCAGACCAACACCCCCGACACCGCCGACGGCGGCGAAACCCGCGGACTGGGCTGGGCCCGCTGGGACTGGAACGGCCGGGCCGCCTACGGCCACGACGGCACCACCCACGCCCAGGCGTCCTTCCTGCGCATCCTGCCCGACGCCCGGATCGCCGTGGTCCTGCTCACCAACGGCGGCGACAACGCCGCGCTGCACGTGGACCTGTTCCGAGAGATCTTCACCGACCTCGCCCACGTCGCACCACGCCCGCAGCACACCCCCGACGGCAGTACCCCACCCCGCGACGCCGGCGGATATCTGGGCCGCTACCCGGCCACCGGCATCGTCGAGGACGTCCTCGAACGCGACGGCGCGCTGTACGTGCGCCGGACGTTCGAGGGGCGGACGCCGTCGGAGTTCCGCCTCCTGCCGGCCGGCCGTGACCTGTACGTCCACCGGGTGTCCGACACGCGCGAGTGGCAGACGATCAAGTTCTTCACGCTGGACGGGACTCGGTATCTCTACCGAGGCGGCAGGATCGTGGCGCACGAGGGCTGACGGCCGGACGGGGTTTCGGGACCCCGAGCGTGGAGGTGTGCCGCGCTGAACTCAAGCTCAGAGTAGGCGAGTTCGGGACACCTGTACCCGCGTGACCCCGAGCAGGCCGGCGAGCGGCACCCTGGCGGTGGTCTGTCGGGGGTTCACCGCGAGGTCGTCGGCGCGCAGGCGTTCGAGGAGGTGTTCGGCGAGCGGGACGATCAGGTGCCGGCCTCGGCAACGATCGCTCGCGTGGCCGAAGGGAAGGTAGCCCGGCTGGTCGTCCTCGTCCATCTCGTGCCAGCGCTCGGGGCTGAACACGTCGGGTTCGGGCCACAGTTCGGGATCGCGATGGGTCAGCAGCGGCAGCAGCAGCACGTCGTCGTGCGGACCGATTCGGGAGTCCACGGCGGAGAACTCGGGGGACGCCACCCGCAGGATGTTCCACGACGGCGGCAACAACCGCAGCGACTCCAGCACGATGTGCCGGTTGCTCGCGTCGGGATGGAACGGCGAGCCGAGCCAGAGTGCGTTGGCGACCAGTGCCGCGACCCCCAGGCACACCGGCGCGGCGACCCGGCGATACAGGCCCATGGCGTAGCGCCGGTCGCCGTGCTCGGCGGCGGCCGTGGCGGTGACCGCCGCGAGGCGGGACACCGGCGGGTCGAGAGCGGGCTTTCCCGGCAGGACGGCACTCGTGCGGACCATGGCGCGGGTGAGTACCGGCGCCTTTTCGAGGCGGCGATCGGTGAGCATGCGGAACCGCAACGGGTCGGGCCCGAAAAGAAGATCGCGAAGATAGGCGTGACCCGTACGCGGCCAGATTCCGGAAAGATCGACGGAATCGGGAGCCGGTCCGCCCAATGCGGCGCGCACGTCGTGCGAGACGGCCCGCAGGACGTCGTTGGCCTCCACTCGCTCTATCGATCTTCCCTGGAGCGGCTTGAAAGTCGGCCGCTCGAATTCGTGGGCCGACCTGCTCTCCAGGAGTTTGTTGATCAATTCCGGATCGGCGACTCCGACGGTGTCGCCGTCGATGCGGAAAAACCCCGCACCGCGACGCTCGCGCAGGAGCTCCTCGATCCTCGGTGCGAAGAGGGTGACCCGGGCACTTCCGACCGTGTCGGAACGATTCATCGGTGCTCTCCACGGGGCGTAGAGTCTCCCGCCCGGTGGAGCCGGGACGCGGCTCCACCGGGCGCGAGCCCGGGCGGCGATCCGACTCGGCCGAATCTCAGGCGGAGTCGGTCGAAACGATCAGCTGTACCAGATGAACCAGGTGGCGGATTTGAGGCTCTTCTCGACCCTGAACCTCTTGGAGAAAGAGTTGACGATCTTCACCACGACAACCTCCAGGTGACTGTGGACCGGCCGGGTCTCCTATACGACCCGGGCCGGTGGAGCGATATCCACCGCTAGAGAATCCGCCTTTCGATTCTCTTCGCCTCGAAAGTGAAGCCTTGATACGAAAGGTGCGTCAATGTGATGTAGATCACAGATCAAAAAGCCTCACACACTGCTCACACACTTTTCACACAAAAGATGTAAGCGGCTGTTCGTCGATCTTGGGTGTGAGGTTGCCGGGAGATCCGTCGGCGGTTCCGGATATCTGCGGGGGGCGAGTGTGAGCGCGGACAAACGGATTTCTTTCGGCCACGGGGAAAGTGGGCCGGCGGAGCCGGATGCCCGGGCCGGTCGCAACCGGCGTCGGTGACGACCTGGCGGCATCGCTGTCCCGCCGAGGTGGGCCGATGCGGCGGTGGCGTGGTCGGGTGCGTGTCACCGAAGGTGTGGGTCGTTTGGTGAGGCGACGCGATGCCATGACGGATCGGGCGGCCGTCCGGTCGTTCGGCCGGCGCGAAGTGGTCGCTGGCATAGGGGAGTTGGGTGTAGCCGGTGCGCCCGGTGAGACGTCGGAACGCGTTCGTCGGCCGAACCCCCTCCCGGGCGCGCCGCGGTTCGCGCGCCCGGGAGGGCCGCTACCGGAACGCCGGCAGGTTGCGCGCCACCCACTCGCCGAACGGTCGGGCCGGACGACCCAGGACCTTCGCCACATCCGGGCCGACCTCCACCTCGGCCGGCAGTGGGAGGCCGAGGGCGTCCAGGGTGCCGCCGATCGCCTCCTCCGGCATGAACCGCGCCATGTGCGCGTGCGCTTCCTCGCGGGACAGTTCCACGAACGCGACCGGTTCGCCCAGTGCCGCCGAGATGACCTCGGCCTGCCGACGCGGGCTGATCGCCTCGGGCCCGGTCAACTCGTAGGTACGGCCGGCGTGGCCGTCCTCGCGCAGTACGACCGCGGCCATGTCGGCGATGTCCGCCGGGTCGACGACGGGCAGCGCCGAGTCGCCGAACGGGGCGAAGACCGTGCGCTTGCCGCGGATCGACTCGGCCCACGCGAAGGTGTTGGAGGCGAAGGCGCCCGGGCGCAGGACCGTGAAGTCCGTCCCCGACGTGCGCACCGCCGCCTCGAACGCCCGCAACCGGGCATGCGAAGCGGCCTGGGGGCGGGTGGCGTTGAGTTGGGACGAGACCAGGACGATACGACCGACGCCGGCGTCCGCGGCGGCGCCGACCAGGTGGTCCGGGCTTTCCCCGTGGGCGTTGAGTTCACCCGCCACAAGGACGAACAACGCGTCGGCGCCGTCGAGGACCGGCCGCATGCTCACCGAGTCCCCGACGTCGGCGCGGGCGTGTCGTACGCCGTCCGGAAGGTCCGTGAGTCGCGGGCGCCGCGACACGGCCACGACGTCCTCGCCCGCTGCCGCCAACTGCCCCACAAGCGCCCGGCCGATGTTGCCGGTCGCACCCGTGATCACGATCATTGTCGTCTCCCGCTTGTTAGTTAGTTGACTGACTCAGTTCGACGAGAGTGACCGTAGCACGCGTTTCGCGCACCTGTCACCGGATGTCGGTGGGGCCGGATGTCGCTCGGGTGGGATGTCGGTGGGGCCGCTCATACTCGGTCGGACCCCGATCGGAAGGTGGACCATGGACGGCACGCCCCCGCCCCGGCACTACGCACCCCGATGGGACGGGGACGATCGACCCGCTCCGCCCTCGGTGGGAGGTGAGCGGGAAACGCTGAGCGCGGTGCTGGACTGGCACCGGGACACGTTCGAGCTCAAGTGCGCCGGGCTGTCCTCGGATCAGCTGTCCGAGCGGGCGGTGCCGCCGTCCACGATGTCCCTGCACGGCCTGGTGCGGCACCTGGCCGGTGTCGAGCGCTGGTGGTTCCGCATCCAGTTCGCCGGCGAGGAACTCCCGCTGCTCCACTACTCCGACGAGGATCCCGACCAGGACTTCGACAGCCTGGACGGGGACACCGACGAAGCCTTCGCCGTCTGGCGGGCCGAGTGCGAACACTCCCGCCGAATCACCGCCGCCGCGCCCTCGTTGGAGCAAACGGGAACGCGCAAGCGTACGGGGGAGCCGATCTCGCTACGCAGAATCCTGGTCGACATGATCGCCGAATACGCCCGCCACAACGGTCACGCCGACCTCCTCCGCGAACGCCTCGACGGCACCACGGGCATGTGACCGGCACCCGCCGGGCCCTCGGCCGCCCGGGCGGCCGAGGGCGGTGTACGGCCCGGCCGACTCGCCCTGGCCTGGCTGCTCCACCGCTCGCGGGGTCGGCATAGACTGCGCGACCGAGTCCGGATCGTCGTGGAGGCGTTTGTGATATCCCGTCCGCTGGCGGTGTTCGACCTGGACGGCACGGTGGCCGATACCCGGCACCGGTTGCACTTCGTCGAGACGCCTCCCCGGGACTGGGACGCGTTCTTCGCGGCCGCGACGCGCGACGCGCCGCTCGCCGAGGGTGTCGACCTCGCACGGACCAGCGCGGAGACGCACGAGGTGGTGTACCTGACCGGCCGCCCGGAGCGCTGCAGGCGCGACACGGTCGACTGGTTGGATCGCCACGGGCTGCCCGCCGGTCGTCTGCTGATGCGTGCCGAGCGGGACCGCCGCCCGGCCCGGGTCGCCAAACCCGCACTGCTGCGAAATCTCGCACGTGGCCGGACCGTTGCGATGGTCGTCGACGACGACGCCCTGGTCTGCGACGCCTACCGAGCCGCGGGCTTCCGGGTGATCCGCGCCGACTGGATGCCCCCCTCACGGACACTGCGCCAAGCCCAGCACGACGCGGGCCGCACCTGATCCCATCGACCACGACGGCCCGGCAGGACAGGCTGGACGTGGGTGCCGCGTCGACGACCCGCGTCACGGCGGGGTTCGGGGTGGTCGTATGTCACTTCGTGGTGGCTGCTGTTTGCCACATGGTGTAGGAGTATTCGCTCGTGCTGCCGAGTGCCATGGTGCCGAAGTGGCCGTCGGTGGTTTGCAGGCAGTAGTGGCCGTAGGGGTTGAGCTTGTTGAAGTCGCCGCCCCAGGCGTCCGGTGGTTCCGTGATGCAGTCCTGTAGGGACGGTGTCTTGTCGCCGGAGAACTTCGCGTACCGCGCGCCGTGTGCGGCCGAGGGGCCGCCGAGGCCGGCGTGCAGGTCGGTGCCGGCGTGTGAGGCCGAGCGTTTGTCGGAGTCGAAGTCGTAGTCGGTGTACTTGCCCGCCACCAGGAGCCGGAACTTGCCCGAGCTGCGCACCGGTTGCTCCAGGCTGTCCACGACGGCGACGGCGGTCGCGGTGTCCGAGGTGGCGTCGATCGTGATCAGCTTCCGGCTGGGCTCGAACGACTGCGCGGTGCGGCCGTTGGTGAGCACGTACACCTTGCCCGCGTAGGCGACTCGGTATCCGGTGTTGCGCACGGTGCCGCCGACCTTGCGGCGCACCACGATCGTCCAGTCGTTGTCGACCGGTTGCGGCGCGGCGGGGGCGATCCGACGCGCCACGGGGACGATGCCGCCGGACGGGCCGGGGTCGGTGCCGGATGTGCTCGCGGCGAGCAGTGCTTCGAGGGCGATCGGCCCCAGTACGGTCACCGTGAGCTTGGCGGCCTGCTCGACCGTGATGTCGCCGCCCTGGCTCATCATCAGCCGGGCCACCTCGACGGTCAGCGCCGGAAGACCCTGCTTGACCACCACCCCACAGGCGACCAGCGATCCCGCCACGGTCGCCGCACACACCGTCCGGCCGAGCGCGCGCACGCCCGACGCCTGGTTCGAGGACACACCGAAGGACATGCCGAATACCCCCACCGTCTCACCGCGTCCGGTGATCGGCGCCCAGTGGACGCGGATACGGACGCGCTCCCCCCACGGTCGCCGCGCCCCACCGCGTACGACCCTCCCCGATCAGGGTAGGCGGATTCGCTTGCGCCGGTGGGGGTTTCGTCGAGACGACGGCGGTGGGGCGCCGGCGAAAGCGGCGCCCTCGGGTGGAGGCCGCCTTCGCCGGGCGCGAGGGTCGACTCAGTGCTCGACGTCGTGCCGCGCCGGTGTGTTCGCGTCGACGGGTTCGAGGACGAAGACCGGGATCAGGCGGTCGGTCCGGAGTTGGTAGTCGGCGAAGTCCGGGTACGCCGCCACGGCTCGGCGCCACCACACGGCCTTCTCGTCGCCGAACACCTCGCGCGCCCGATACCCGCCGGCGGCCGTGCCGTCCTGGAGGCCGACGACGGGTTCTGCGACGAGGGAGGCGTACCACTGCGGGTTGGTCGGCTCGCCGCCCTTGGACGCGACGGCCGCGTAACGCCCCTCGTGCTCGACGCGCATCACCGGTGTCTTGCGGATCTTGCCGGACTTGGCGCCCCGATAGGTGAGCAGCACGGTGGGCAGGCCCTTGATCGTGACGCCCTCGGTGGTCCCGGTGCGCATGATCTGCTCGACGTGCTCGCGGACCCAGGGCGACGCGCTCGGTTCGTAGTCGCCGGTGGGTATCGCGCTCGCGCTCTGGTCGATGTCGGTGGTCATGGCTCTCCTCGACGGGGCGGTGACTGTGCCTGACGGCAGATTGGTTATGCGCATAATATTATGCGCATAACCAATCCGGTGTCGAGGGGCCCGGTCGAGCGGGGTGTCAGGGCGTCATGGCCTCGCGGACTCCGCGGTGGTGGGCTCGGAGCGGCCCGCGCCGAATCGTTCCAGCGCGGTGTCGATCGTGTCGGGATCGGCGCGGCCGACGGCCAGGACCGCGATGCGCTCGCCGTCCTGGGCCAGGAGGGTCGGGTACGCCGTCACGCCCATGTCGGCCGCCCGCCGGAAGTCGGCCTCGGCCGCGTGACGGGCGTCCGGCGCGTCGAGCGCGGCGGCGATCTCCGTCGTGTCGAGGCCGGCCGCGGCGGCGACGCGGAGGAACGTACCGGGCTCCGACAGGCTCAGCCCGTCGCGGTAGAACGCGGCCTGCACATCACCGGCCAGTGCCGCGGCCCGATCCGGCGCAGCCCGCCGAAGCACCGCCATGCCGCGCGCGGCCGCCGCGGAGTCCATCACGAACGACCCGTCCGCGATCAGCCGCTCGTACGCCGGCCCGAACACGACCCCGGTCAGCTCGCTGATCCGGGCGTTCGCCCCCTGCACGTAGCCGAACTCGCGGATCGGCACGGCGCGCGGCCCGGTGAACAGCCCCCCGGACACCACCTCGACGGGCAGTTCGGGCCGGCGCGCGGTGACCTCGGTGAGGGTGGGGGCGAAGCCGTAGGACCAGCCGCAGTATGCGTCGAAGGCGTAGACGAGTTTCACGGGAAGGGACCTTTTCGGGAGGGAATGGCTGGGGTGCACGCACCGCACCGCACCGGGCGCGACCGCTGCCCGAGGCGATGTATCTGCTCAAACAGTATCTGCTCCGTCAGGTATTCCCGGCGTGTATTCCATCGGGCGACCCGGCGAGCGCCGACGGCCCGCTAGCGCAGGCGCGGCAGCGCGTCGCGGGCCGAGTGGGACAGGATGCGCAGGCACTCCATGAACTGTTCCCGAGCCTCCTCCGGCAGCGGTGCCAGGAAGTGGCGACGGATGTTCCGCACGTGGAGTCGACTGGCCCCCACCACGACGTCCCGGCCGTGCGCGGTGAGCCGTACCAGCTTGCCGCGACGGTCCGTGGGGTCGTCGGTGCGCGTCACCAGGCCGGCCGCCTCCATGCGGTCGACCAGGCGGGTCATCCCGCCCGTGGTCAGAACCCGCTCCTGCGCGATCGCGCGCATCGACATGCCGGCGCCATCCGCCCGGCCCACGATCAGCAGCACCTCGTACATCAGGTGACTGATCCCGAACTCCTCCTCGATCGCGCCGCCGAGCAGGTACTCCAGCCGCCCCGCCGCCCCCTGCAACCGCCCGAACGCGAGCACCAGCTCGTCGTTCGCGGCATCCCGCGCCGACTCGATCCCGGCGCCGTCGTTCTCGCCCACGCCCCGCCCCCTTCGCTCGCCCGACCCGACTCCCACGACGATCATCGCGCCTCCGAGATCATCGCCCCGCCCACTCCCGGCCCGCGCCGTGGCCCGGCGCGGAGACGGCCCCGCGCTTTCAGTCGAACGAGGGATGGCATCGCGCCGTCGCGCGCCCTCACGCTGGAGGTCGACAACGGTGCCGGGCCCGGACGCAGCGGCGGAGAGGCGGCGTGTGCGGCATGACCGCGCGTAGGGACTTCCTCGGATCCGTGACGGCCGTCGGCGCCTCGACGTTCCTCGGCGGGATCGGCGCCGCGGCCCCGGGCGCGGGCGATCGGGGGTCGGATCCGGCCGGCGCCGAACTGCGGGCCCGCAATACGATCGTCGCGATCGACGGCGACACGCAGCGCCACTACGACACCCTGCGGGCCGAGCTGATCCCGCACCTCGGGCCGGTCGTCGTCGTGGAGAACGACTCCCGAGGCGGTCTGTTCACCCTCGTGCACGAGGGCCGACGGGAGTCGCTGTGGCCCATCTCCGACATCTTCGAATCGGCCAAGTCGATCGCCCACGTGCCGTTGGGCATCTTCTCGATCCTCGCGCCATACCTGAGGCGGCGAATCCCGAACCCGCCCGGTATCGCGCGACTGGACCGGCACGACGTGGACATGGTGGCGTTCAAGGGCCCCGGTACGAACGAGTGGATCGGTCCGCTTCGGGCCTTCGGCGCCACCCTGGCCGACGCCCGACGGCAGCTCGACGACGCGCGTCTGCCCGGCCGGCTCGCCGCGGCCGGCGGGCAAATCCTCGACGCGGCATTGGAGTTCATCGCCAAAGCAACCGGTCGGGCCGCGTTCGACATGCGGTCGTTCGAGGACTTCACCGGCGGCCTGGGCGAGGCCATCGCCATCAACATCGAGTACGCGGCCCGGGCGCAGATCGACGGCGTGACCGAGCTGATGAACCGGTGGCGGGACGAGGTCGGCCCCGGCGGTTGGCCCGGCCTGTACGTCGTCGTCCTGTCGATCTGGACCACGTCCGCCCTGAACCAGAACTCGATCATCGTCAAACGGTTCATGGACCCCGCGACGGTCGACTCGCACCTGATCGACGTCGCGACCGCCCAGCCGCCCACCGACCCGGTCCTCGTCGCCCTCGACAACCTGGCCCGGATCGTGCAGGACAACGTCGCGGCGGAACTGGTGTTCCCGCACGACCGGCGCTCGGCGGACGCGTTGAAGGGCCGCGAGGACCTGCTCGCCCAGGAGATCCTGCACCAACTGGCCTGCCCCTACCGGGATTCGAAGCGGCCGATGGGCACGGCGCGGTAGCCGCCGGTCGTGGCGGGGGTGCCGGACCGTGCCGGCCGGTGTGTCGGAGGCAGCCCCTACTGTGGCCCGGCATGGGAGTTGCGTCGCTGGAGCGAATACTGCGTGCGGATCCGGGAGATCTCGGCACCTGGAGGGCCTACGGTGAGCTGCTGCGGGAGCGGGGTGATGCCCGCGGCCGGCTGATCGAGTTGGATCTGCGTCTCGCGTGCGAGGTCCGGGACGACCGGCGGCGGGCGTTGCGGGCCGAGATCGAACTCCTGACGCAGGAGCACCGGGAGCACTGGGACGCCGAACTGCCGGAGGGCGTACAGGCCGTGGCGCGGCTGCACGGCTTCGCCACGAAGGTGGTCGTCGCCTGGGAGCCGGAAGCCCCCGCGCGGATCGCCGAGGCCCTGGCGGGCGGCTTCGTGACCGGCCTGCGGATTCGGCCGGGCAGCGCCGCCGAGGAGGCGGACGCCCGATACTTCGACGACGAACCCGACTTCGACGAGCACGACATGCCGCTCCCGCCGCCGCCCCACGAGGCGGACGCCCTCGCGGATCTCGACTTCGGGGGAATCCGCGAACTGGACCTGTCGTACTTCCGCTTCGCGGACCCCGGCGCCCGATGCCTCGCCGCGGCGACCTCCACCGGGCACATCGACACGCTGGACCTGCGCTACTGCGAGATCGGCGACGACGGCATGGCGGCCCTGGCCGCTTCCCCGAACTTCGCCCATGTCCGGCGACTGCACCTGCAGCGCAACCGAATCACCGGCGATGGTGTACGCGAACTGGCCCGTTTCGAGCGGCTTCAGGACCTCGACCTGCGCTACAACCGCATCGGCGCCGACGGCGCGCAGGCCCTGGCCGAGGCGCCGTTCGCCGGTTCGCTGCGGCGACTGCTCGCACACCGCCAGGACGTCACCGACGCCGGCGTGCGGATTCTGGCGTCCGCCACCGGGTTTTCGAGCGCACTGCGCAGCTTTTGGAGGAGCGTGTGACCACCATCGACCTCATCGAACTCCGCGACCGCTTCTTCGTGTTGTCGGCCGGCTCGACCGGCTCGACGGGCTCCGCCGACCAGGACGAGGTGGCCCGCTTCCGCGCCGAGGTCGACACGATCGACACCGGAGCTGCCGCCGTCGTCGACGGCCTGGCGGTGTCCTGGCATCCGACGGCGCGCTTCAAGGCGGTGCGCTTCGTCGACGCGGAGCACATCGACGCGGAGGTACGAGAGCGCTTCGCCCGGCCGAGCACGGAAGTCCCGCACCTGGCCGCGGTGTTCGTGGACCCGCGTGAACTGTCGTTCCGAACCTTCGAGAACATCGTGCCCCTGGACCGCCTCTTCGAGGGTGTCCCACTGGAGTTCACCCTCGACGAACCGGTGCGACTCGCGCGGGACGCCTACTCGGCACGGCTGCGGTTGCCGGACGCCGCCCGGGTCCGCCTCGAGGGCCTGGACGCGTCGAACCTCTACGTCCCACCGCTCAACGGCGGCTCCCGTGGCGGCGAACGTTTCATCTTCCACTCGGCGCTCCTGGCCGACGCGCTCACCGAGGCGGTGTCCCGGGCGCTGCCCGAGCCGATGCTGCACGGCTTCTCGCACGCCAACCCGGTATTCCGGTGCAACCGCTTCGAGCCCGGCGACGCCAATTTCCACCGGCATCGGGACACGCCCTACTACGACGCCGCACGCGGGCACGTCTCCCGGTACACGGTGCTGCTCTACCTCACCGGCGGCTCGGGCGAGCCCGCGCTCGACCTGACCGGGGGTGTCGCGCTCACCGACATCGCGGCCTTCGACTGCGTCGTCTTCGACCAGCGGTACGAACACGAGGGCGCGCCCTATCGGGACGGCCGCAAGGTGTTCCTGCGCACCGAACTCGTGTACCACCGGGCCGAATCCGACATCGCGCACGATCCCGAGATCGGCGCGTTGTTCGGCAAGGCGTGCTACCTCACCGGCGAAAGCGTGTTCGCCCCGGAGTTGGCCCGCTACGCCGACGCCTACTACAACCGCGTTGCCGCCGCGCACTGGAACGTGCCGACCGCCGACGAAGCACGGCGCGAACCGTTCGTCCACAAGCGGTTCCGCGGGGTGGACTTCGTCGCGAACGGCTACGACTTCTGGTTCGGGCGGCGCGAGGGGTTGTCGCTCGCCGCGTGTGCCGCGATCACCCTGCTGGACTACTTCAACTGCAAGCTCGGCGACACGGCGTTTCGCGACACGTGCGAGTCGGCCGTGATCGAGGCCGAGGACGCGGACTGGATCCCCGCTTTCCTCGCGGAGCAACGGGGCGTGACCAAGGGCGAGTTCGCGGACGCGCGGCCCGAGGACGCCGTCGCGCCCTTCGACAAGTCCCTGTTCTTCCCCGAATCGGAGGAGTCGAACGGCGCCTGCTGCCCGTTCCACGACGCCATGGACTTCGATGCCACGCGCCTCGACGAGATCGTCGAACTCCATGAGGCGGCACAGGACTTCGCCAAGGCGCACATCATGCCCGCGCCGATCCTGATGCTCGGACAGGACGTGGTTCTGGATCCGGAGAAGTTCGTGGTCCGGGACAATCGGATCCATGTGCTCGGCAAGGATTCGCTGACCCCGGTGAACTTCGCGGCCTGCTGGAACGCGGGCGGCACGGAGGCGAATTACCTCGATGTGGCGGCCACGGTCGACGCCGCCCACTTCCTCGTGCCGCCGATCCTCTACACCGAGACGGACGACTGCTTCCACCTGCGGTTCGACTTCTTCCGCAACACGTGGATGGTGAAGCACCACCAACTGCCGGTCCCCGTCCCCAGGATCCGCGGCATCGAGGAAATGGACTTCGACCCCGACGAATGGGACGAGCCGGTCGCCACGGCCGAGGCATACCCCTGGATGACCGCGATCGACGGCTCACTGCTCATGGACCCCGCGGGCGAACCCCGCCCCACCCCGTGGTGGGCCGACGAGAGCCCCCGCGCGGACGACCTCCGCAGCCGGCTCGTGGACGTCTACGAGGACATCGACGAGGAGGACGACGAGGAGGACGAGGACGAGGACGTCTGATTCGGGCCGGGGCCGGGGCCGGGGCCGGGGCCGGCGTCGGTGCGGTGGGGTCAGGCGTCGCGTTTTTCGAGGAGGACGGCGCCGAGGAGCAGGAGGATCAGGGTTTCGGCCGCGAAGACCGCGAAGCCCGGCCAGGGTTGGAGCATCTTGTCCGCGGCCTCGACCGACATGACCTGGCTGCCGGCGTTGGCGGGCATCAGCTTGGCGATCCAGTCGCCGGTCTTGCCGGGGATCAGGCCGACCACGCCCCCGACCACGAAGATCAGCGCGATGCCCAGGGTGATGGCGCCGGCGGTGTGCCGCAGCAGTACGCCCAGGGCCATGCCGAACAGGCCGAGGACGGCCAGGTACAGGCCCGTGCCGATCAGCGCCCGGACCACGCCGGGATCGCCGAGGGCGACGCCGACGTCCTTGGCGTCGAGCATCAGGTTGGCCAGGAAGTAGCAGCAGAACCCGGTGACCGCGCCCACCACGAACAGGACCAGGGCCAGGACCACGGCCTTGGCGGTGAGCATCGAGGCGCGCCACGGGACCGCGGTCAGGCTGGTACGGATCATGCCGGTCGAGTATTCGGCCGTCATCGACATCACGCCGAGCACCAGCGCGGCGATCTGGCCGAACGCGACGCCCACGGTGAGCAGATCCGGTGCGTCGTTCTTCTTGCCCTCGGCCACGTGCTTGGCCACATCGCTCGCGGCCAGGCTGGCGATGCCCCAGCTGATCAGCGCGCTCACCACGAACAGGGCGAGCAGGGTCCACACGGTCGAGCGTACGGTCTTGATCTTGGCCCATTCGGAGTCCAGGATCCGGCCGAAGGTCAGTCGCGCGCCGGGTGCGAGGGCGGTCGGTGCGGCGGGTGCGGTCGTCGTCATCGTGGCCTCATCCGATCCGGTCGGCGACGGTCGGCGGACCCCATCCCGGGACCGCCTCGGCGGCGACCTTCGGGGGTGTACCGCCGGTGTGGTATTCGACGCTGTCGGCGGTGAGCCGCATGAACGCCTCTTCGAGCGAGGCCTCGACCTTCGCCAGTTCGTGCAGGAACACCCCGTTGTGCCCGGCGAGATCACCCACCTGATCGGTGGTCACGTCCTGGACCAACAGCGCCCCCGCCGGGTCCCGGTTCACCTGCCAACCCGCCGCCGCGGCGAGTTCGGCGAGCCGATCCGCCTGCGGCGAGCGCACCTTCACGTGGCTGACCGAGTTCTCCGCGATGAACTGGGCGACGCCCGTGTCGGCGAGGATCCGCCCGCGCCCGATGACCAGGAGGTGGTCGGCGGTCAGCGCCAT
This sequence comes from Embleya sp. NPDC056575, assembly GCF_042793325.1. Classification (NCBI taxonomy): domain Bacteria; kingdom Bacillati; phylum Actinomycetota; class Actinomycetes; order Kitasatosporales; family Streptomycetaceae; genus Embleya; species Embleya sp. NPDC056575. The sequence goes on along the minus strand of NZ_JBHTVA010000067.1, from coordinate 5,165 downwards.
TTCGCTCATCAGATGCGAGGAGACGAAGACCGTGCGGCCCTCGCCGGCGAGGCGCTTCATCAGGTTGCGGATCCACAGGATCCCCTCGGGGTCGAGCCCGTTCACGGGCTCGTCGAACAGCAGCACCCGAGGATCGCCGAGCAGCGCGCCGGCGATCCCCAGCCGCTGGCCCATGCCCAGCGAGAAACCGCCCGAGCGCTTCCTGGCGACCGAGGTGAGGCCGACGGTGTCCAGGACCTCGTCCACGCGGGTGAGCGGGATGCCGTTGGACTTGGCCAGCACGACCAAGTGGTCCCGGGCGGTCCGGCCGCCGTGCAGCGCCTTGGCGTCGAGGAGCGCGCCGACCTCCACCATCGGCGCGCTCAGGTCGCGGTAGGCCCGACCGTCCACCGTCACCCGACCGGCGCTGGGTCGGTCCAGGCCCAGGATCATCCGCATCGTGGTGGACTTCCCGGCGCCGTTGGGTCCGAGGAACCCGGTGACCCGTCCGGGGTGGACCTCGAAGCCCACGTCGTCGACGGCCGTCTTCGCGCCGTACCTCTTGGTGAGGTTTTCCGCAACAATCATGAATATGTGCCGCTTTCTCCTCGACCGGGTCTATATGATCGCTTCTGTCGAGGAAATCCGCATCCGCAGCGTGGGAAACGGGTGAACGGGCGGCCGGGGCGCCCGGTTCGCGGCGCGTGATCAGCAGGCGTTGAGGATGGACGTGAGGGCGCTCTTCTCGCTGCTGTCGACGGTGAGCGCGTAGTCGTGCTTGACCTGGACCCAGGCCCGGGCATACGTGCAGCGGTAGGAGGCCTGGGGCAGCCATTCGGCGGGGTCCCGGTCGCCCTTCGAGCGGTTGGACGAGGCGGAGACGGCGATGAGCTGCGGGTCGTTCACGTCGTTGGCGAACGTGCGGCGACGCGTGGTGGTCCAGGCCCAGGCGCCGGAGGCCCAGGCTTCGGCCAGCGGTATCACGTGGTCTATGTCGAACGTCGACGGGTCGGTCGTGACGACGTTGTCGTAGGCGCTGGTCCAGGTGCCGGACGTGGCGGTACAGGCCGAGTTCGTGCTCACGCCCGCGCCGTCGCGCTTGAGTATCCACTCGCGGGTGTCGCAGGTCCCGGAGATGGTGATCCAGGTCGGGAACAGGTTGCGGTCGTAGCTGTCGCCGTGGGTCTCGGCGGTGGCGGACATGCCGGCCAGATACGAGCGGGCGGTCGCGGCGGAGACGGGTGTCGGCAACGCGGCCTGTGCGGGAGTGGTCAGGGTCGAGGTCGTGGCGAGGGCGAGTACGGCGACACAGCCGGTCGTTGCGGCGCGGCGGAGCACGGTCGAGGTGGACAAGGCGTGGCCTCCCGAGTGACGTGGTGGCGTCCGGCCCGGACCCGGGCACGGATCGCGACCAGCGTGCCGGACCTCGGGGGGTCGCCGGGACCCTACGTGGTGTGAACATTCGGTAACCGTGACCACGACGGCGGGTGCCGGCGCCGACACCAACTCGTGTGCGCGGCAGGCCGATCGAGGCGGCGGGCCGGACGCCGGGCCGCCGACGCGGCCGTTGGACCCCGGCGGGGAGTCCGAGTTCGGATCCCGCGATGATGTACGGCGGTCGGCGCCGGTGGGGCCGCGGGTGATGGGGAGTCAGTTGTTCAAGCGTGTGCGAACGAAGTCGACGCGGAACGCGGTGGGGGCTGCCGGGATCGTATTGATGTTGGTCGCGGGATGTGCGGAAACCCCGGATCCATCGGGGAGTTCGCAGGACGAGACGGCGAGCGAAGTCGCCGGCGACAACTCGACGCTGAGCGATCGGGTGTTGTATACGCGCGTTTCGCTCGCCGCGATGCGGGTGCGGACCGTGCATCTGCGGAGTGTGATCCGGGTGAAGGCGCGCACGGTGCGTATGGACATGCGGATCGACCTCGGTTCGAAGGCGTTCACCGCGACCGTCGAGGAAGTCGGCGTAGGGGCGTTCGAGCTGGTCGGGACCGGCTCCGAGGTGTACCTCAAGGGGGACGCCGGGACCTGGAGCCGGATGAAGCCGGAACTGGCCGAGCGGCTGACGGACAAGTACGTACGGCTGCCCTCGGACAGCCCGCTCGTCACCGAACCGGACCGGATCAAGGACCTCGCCGACATGCGTGAGCTCGCCGAGGCCGTCCGCGACGGTGAGCGGCTGCGCGACGCCGAGGTGGACGGCCGGCGGATGATCGTGCTGGGAGGGCACGACGACACTTTGGGCGACGTGCTCCTGTACATCCCCGCCGAGGGGACCGCGCTCCCGGCCCGGATGACCGCGGGGGAGGGGGCGGATGCGGGCGTCACGCTCGACTGGCTCGACTTCGATCAGCCGGTCGTCGCCCGCCGCCCCGATGCGGACCGCATCGTCGAACTCGGGCCCGGGCAACGTGTTTGAGGCCGTGTGCGCCGGTCGGCGGGTTCAGTGCGGGCGCGCCCAGTCGGGGGTCCACGTTCCGGGCGCGTCGGGTGCGGTGGCCGTGTCGGCGAGGTGGGTGCGCAGGGTCGTCAGCGCGGGGTGGGGGTTGCCGCGTTGCCACAGGAGCGAGTGGGGGTAGACGGGCATCGGGTCGGTCACCGGGATGCGGCGCAGGCCGTGGTCGGTGGGCCAGACCAGGCGGGTGTCTCCGCCCATGAAGGTGGCCAGGGCGGGGGTGTCCGCGACGGTGTCCAGGAGCGCGTCGGCGCCGAAGTTGGGGCCGGTCGCCTCGATGGTGAGCCCGAACTCGGCGACGAGGTCGTCGTAATAGGCCGCCCACTCGGTGCCGGGGACGATGCCGGGCATCCAGATCCGATGCCCGGCGAGCCCGGCCAGGGGCACCGAGCGGGCGCCGGCCAGCACGTGTGCGGGGCCGGTGAGGAGTTGCAGCGGCTCGTCGAGCACCCGGGCGGACTCGATGTCGTCGGGGAGCGGCCGGCCCGGCATGGTGACGGCGCGGAAGGACGCGTCGATCGCACCGGACCGGATGGCGGCGATGGCCGTGTCGATGCCGAACAACATCACCACGTCGAGCTCCACCTCGGGATGTGCCCGATGGAAGCCGCGAAGCAGGCCCGACGCCGCGCCGCGTGAGCTGAGCACGTCCACGCGCAGCGGGCGACGGCCGATGCGTACGGACTCGACGGCCCGCTCGGCGACGCGCAGCAGTTCCCGGGCGTGGGGCAGGAACGCCTGTCCGTCGATGGTGAGTTCGGCGCCGCGCGGGGTGCGGTTGAACAGTCGTACGCCCAGGGTGCGCTCCAGTGCGGCGATGCGCTTGGAGACGGCCTGCTGGGTGATCGCCAGCTCGGTGGCGGCCTCCTGGAACTGTCCCGCCTCGGCGGCGGTGACGAAGGTCCGGACGGCGTCGAGGTCCATGCGGACACCCTATGGGTACAACCATCGGTTGTGGTGTGGCGGTCCGACGGTTGTTCAAGCCCCGGGTGCGCCGTCTGTGGTGGTGCTTGCGATCGCTGATCGGTTGTACGCGGAGCGAGACGCCGCCGCCGGGAAGGTGACCTCCCAGGCCGCCTCGATCATCCGGAAGATCTCGTCCACCGCGGCGTCCGGATCGGCCGCCTCACGGGCCAGCGAATGGGCGTCGGTCACGAACCTGGCGATCGTCCGGCAGGCCGTGGTGCCCGGGGGCAGGTCGAGGTCGGCGGCGATGGCCGCGGACAGCGATTCGGCGTGACGCAGTCGCATCGACTCCTCGTATTCGCGCAGCGCGGGCGTCGCGTCGATCATGTGCCAGGTCGGGGCGGCGCCCTCGGACGCGCAATGGCGCACCATGTCCCGCATCTCGCGCCGCAACGCGGGGACGATCGGCTCGTGCGGCTCCCGGTCGGTGACCGCCCGGGCGAGGCGTTGTTCGAAGTCCTCGTCCCGCTCGAACACCAGGGCCTCCTTCGAGGCGAAGTGCGAGAAGAGCGTGGTGACGGCCACATCGGCCTCGGCGGCCACGTCACGGATGCCCACCGCGTCGTATCCGTGCTCCAGGAAGAGCCGCAGGGCGGTGTCGGCGATGTTCCGGCGGGTCGCGGCCTTCTTGCGTTCGCGGCGGCCGACTGGCTCGGTCATGCGCCGATGCTACCAGGTATGAGACTGCAACGGTTTCAAAACACTAACTGTTAGTGCTACGGTCCACGGCATGAAGAAAGTGAGCTTCGCCGAGTTCGGCGGCCCCGATGTTCTGCACCTGCTGGACGCCGAGGAGCCCCACGCGGGCCCCGGCCGGATACGCATCGCGGTACGGGCGGCGGGGGTGAACCCCGTCGACTGGAGGATCCGTGAAGGCCAGAAACTGTCGGCCCATCCGATCGAGCTGCCCGCCGGTGTGGGGCTGGACGCCGCCGGGGTGGTGGACGAGGTCGGCGAAGGCGTCGAGGGGGTCGAGGTCGGCGACCACGTGTTCGGCGAAGGGTGGGACACCTACGCCGAGTTCGCCGTCATGTCGGCGTGGGCCCGGATGCCCGAGGGGCTGAGCTTCGAGGAGGCGGCCGGCTACCCGTCCGTCGTGGAGACCGCGCTGCGCATCATCCGCGAGGTCGGTGTGCAACCCGGGCAGACGCTGTTGGTCAGCGGTGCGTCGGGGGGAGTGGGGTCGGCGGTGTTGCAGATCGCCCGCGATCGTGGCATCGCGGTGATCGGTACCGGCGGCGCCGCGAACCAGGACTACCTGCGCGGCCTGGGCGCGCTCGCCACGACGTACGGCGAGGGCTGGGTGGAGCGGGTGCGCGGGCTCGGCCGGGTCGACGCGGCGCTCGATCTGGCCGGCTCGGGAGTGATCCGCGAACTCGTCGAGCTGACCGGGGATCCGCGCAAGGTGGTCTCCATCGCCGACCTCGGCGCGCCGGACCTCGGAGTGCGCTTCTCCGGCACGGCCGGAAGCGTGCCCGACGCGCTCGTCGAGGCCGCCGACCTCATCGCCCGGGGAAGGCTGCACATCCCGATCGAGAAGTCGTACACCCTCGCCGAGGCCGCGGCGGCACATGTCGACAGCCGGGCCGGCCACACCCGCGGGCGCCGAGTCATCCTGATCTGAGCCCCCGACCCGCCCCCCTCGGTCGCCACGACGGGGTGGGCGGGGTCGCGGCCCCGCCCGCCCCCGGGGGGGCGGGCCGGGGGCCCCCCCCGGGGTGAAACCCCCCGGGCCCGGGGGGGGTGAGGAGGGCGGGGGAGC
>NZ_JBHTVA010000066.1:42120-56764 GCF_042793325.1 Embleya sp. NPDC056575 | reverse complement strand
GCCGCGACCGTGGCGCCGGCCGGCCGCCGGCGGCCGGCCGGTACCGTTGACCCGGCAGCGGAATGCCGCACTCATCCGGCTCCGCGTGCCTTGTCCGTCCGCCTCGCCTCGTTCGGGATCCTGTGATGACGATGACCGAACGTGCGGACCCGAGCGACGACGGGCAGTCCGACGGCGCCGCCGCCCGGCCCGGCCGCCTCGCGCCGCCGGAGTGGCTGGCCCTGACCCTGCGCGCCACCCCGGGCCCGATGCCGAAGGCCGCCGCGGTGCGTGCCGCGATCGGCATCGGCGCGCCGCTCGCGGTGGGCGTGCTCGTCGACGACACCACATCCGGCGCGCTCGTGGCCATCGGCGCGCTGGGCGCGGTCTTCGGGGACACCGCCGACGCCTACCGGCTGCGCGTCCTCAACATCGCCGTCCCGCAGATCGTCGGCGCGATCGGACTCGCGCTCGGCAGCGCGCAGTTCGGACACGGCTGGTCCGCCGTCGCGATGCTCACCGTGCTCGCGCTGGTCGCCGGGATGATCAGCACGATCGGCGCGGCGGCCTCGGCGTCCGGCCTGAACCTGCTGCTGATGGCGGTGATCGGGGCCGGCCTGCCGATGCCCTCGCCGTGGTGGCGCGCGCCGATGTTGACCCTGGCCGGGGCCGGGCTGGTGCTGCTGATGGCGCTGCTCGCCTGGCCCGCACGCTCGCGCGTGCCCGAACGGGACGCGGTCGCCGACGCGTACGACGCGACCGCGAACCTGCTGGCGGCGGCCGGCACCGAGGAGTGGGAGCCGGCCCGGGCCGGGGTGACGCTGACCCTCAACCACGCGTACGACCTGCTGCTCGGCCGGCGGGCGGTGGCACCCGGCCGCAGCCGCGGCATGTCGCGGCTGGTCGCGCTGTTGAACGCGGTCGGCCCGCTGGTCGAGGCGGGCACCGCGACGCACGCCGAGCAGCGCTCCGTGGCCGAGGTCGACGTGGCCACCGTGCGCGAGATCGCGGCGGCGGTGCGCGGCGGTACGGTCCCCGTCGCCGCGGCCGACCGCTCGGGCGTCTGCGCTCCGGCCGATCGTGCGGTCGCCGCCGCGATCACCCATGCCCGGGAGACGTTGTCCGGCGCCTACCGGGTGCCCGATCGGGTCGGCCGTCCGGGTGCGCTGCCCGAGCGGGTGGCGGCCGGGGCGCGTGCTCTGCTGGTGTCGGCGGAGTCGTGGCGCTACGGGCTGCGGCTGATGTTGTGCATCGGGGTGGCCCAGGCGTTGGTGTCCGTGGTGGACGTACCGCGCTCGTACTGGGTGCCGCTGACCGTCACCTTCGTCCTCAAACCGGACTTCGGCTCGGTGTTCTCCCGGGCCCTGCTGCGCGCGCTGGGCACGGCGGCCGGGCTGGTGGTGGCGGGCGTGATCCTGGAGTTCGTGCCGCGCGGGGGATGGGAGGTGCCGGTCGTGCTCGTGCTCGCGGCGGCGCTGCCGATACTCTCCCGGCGCGGTTACGGCTATCAGACCGCGGTGATCACGCCGCTGATCCTGATCCTGTCCGATCTGCTGGGGCATCAGGGCGTCGGGCTGCTCGCGCCGCGCCTGGTGGACAGCCTGATCGGCTGCGCGATCGTGCTGGTCGTGGGCTATGCGCTGTGGCCGGAGAGCTGGCACACCCGGGTCGGCGCGCGGTTGGCCACCGCGATCGAGGACACCGCGCGCTACATCGAGTGCGCGTTCGACGAGAACGTCGACCAGGCCGCCCGGGCCCGGACCCGGCGGCGGATCTACCGCGATCTGTCCGATGTGCGGACCGAGTTCCAGCGTGCGCTCGGCGAACCGCCGCCGGCCGGTGCCCGGGCGGCGGCCTGGTGGCCGCTGATCGTGGCGGTGGAGCGGGTGATCGACACGGGTACGGCCGCGGCGGTGCACACCGCGCACGGCGCGCCGCCGCCCTCGCCGGAGGCGGCGGCGCACATCGCGGCCGAACTGCGGGCGTTGGCGGCGTCGATGCGCTCCGAGGGCGCGGGTGCGGTGGGGGCCGTCGCGTCGGCGGCGATGGAGGAGCCGCGGGACGTGTTCTCCGACGTGCGGAGGGAGGTGCGTTCGGTGCGCTCGACACTGGACGGGCCGTCGGAGGCACCGGAGCGGCCGAAGAAACCTTGAAAGCCGGCGCCGACACGAGCGTCAACCAAGGGTTGACCAATCATGGTGGTCAACCTACGGTTGACGCATGGAGAATCCCACGCGCGTGACCAACCCGGTCCGGCTCGACGATCTCATCGAAACCATCAAGCAGACCCACTCCGACATCCTGGAACAACTGTCCGGCGCGGTGATCGTGTCCGATCACCTCGGCGAGGTCGCCGACCACCTCATCGGCCACTTCGTGGACCAGGCCCGCCGCTCCGGCGCGTCCTGGAAGGACATCGGCGCGAGCATGGGCGTCACCAAGCAGGCGGCGCAAAAGCGCTTCGTCCCGAAGACCGCCGGCGAGTCCGAGCTGGACCCGCGGCAGGGCTTCGGCCGGTTCACCGCCCGGGCCCGCAACCTGGTGGTGGCGGCGCAGAACGAGGCGCACGCGGCGGGCAACGTCGAGATCGGGCCGCTACACCTGATCCTGGGCCTGATCGCCGACCCCGCCTCGCTCGCCGCCGCGGCCGTGGTCGCCCAGGGGGTCACGTTGGACGCGCTCCGGGAGGCGGCCCGCGCCGAACTGCCGCCGACCGCCGAGACGGTGCCCGACCTCGTCCCCTACGACGCGGCGGCGCGCAAGGTCCTGGAACTCACCCTGCGCGAGGCGCTGCGGCTGGGCCACAACTACGTCGGCACCGAGCATGTCCTGCTCGCCCTCCTGGAGTTCGAGGGCGACTCGGACGGCGTCCTCGGCGGCCTGGGCATCGACAAGACGGCCGTCGAGGCGTATCTGGCCGAGGCACTGGCGGCCATCGCGGGCGCCGCCGACGGACCGCGGGACTGAGCGCACGCCGCGATCGGTGGTGTCGTCCACACCACGGCCGCCCGAGCGGTGTCGTCTTCGGCCCACCGCCGGGGACGACGCCGCTTCGGCGTTCGCGCCCGACTCACCCGGCGCCGTCGTTTCCGGCGTCGTCCTCGCGTCGATCCACGGACGCGGCCCGCCTCACCGTGGTGACCGGGCGCTTGTGCGGCCGACGTAACCCCCGACGCGCGGGCGTGTGATGTTCGCGAAACCGCCGCTCCCTAGCGTCCCGGACATGGGGCTCGGGTGGCGGCGACCGCACCCGCGCCGCCCGGTCGGTGCATACAGGCATATACAGGTGTGTATCGGAAGTTTCGGAGAATACCGGGAAAGGGGTGTCGCCCGTGTCGGGATCGGATCCGAAGGCGGCCGACGACACCGTACGGACCGTCTGCTCGTACTGCGGGGTCGGCTGCGGCATGCTCCTCGACGTCGCCGTCGACTCCGCGACCGGCCGGCGCACCGTGCTCAAGGCGCGCGGCGACCGGGCGCACCCGACGAACCGCGGCAGGCTGTGTACGAAGGGCGCCACCAGCGCCGAACTGCTCACCGCTCCGGGCCGGTTGACCACCGCACTGGTGCGTGCCGAGCGCGACGCGGCGCCGACGCCGACCGCGGTGGACGCGGCGATCACCACGACCGCCCGGCGGTTGCGCGAGATCCTGGACGCGCACGGCCCGGACGCGCTGGCCTTCTACGTCTCGGGCCAACTCACCCTGGAGGCCCAGTATCTGGCCACCAAGCTGGCCAAGGGCTTCGTCGGCACCAACCGGATCGAGTCGAACTCGCGGTTGTGCATGGCCAGTGCCGGAAGCGGCTACAAACTCTCGCTCGGCGCCGACGGACCGCCCGGCTCGTACGAGGACTTCGAACACGCCGACGTCTTCCTGGTGATCGGCGCCAACATGGCCGACTGCCATCCGATCCTGTTCCTGCGCATGATGGACCGGGTCCGGGCAGGGGCCAGGCTGATCGTGGTCGACCCGCGCCGCACCGCCACCGCCGCCAAGGCCGATCTGTTCCTGCAGATCCGTCCCGGCACCGATCTGGCCCTGCTGAACGGCCTGTTGCACCTGCTCGTGGAGAACGGCGACACCGATCCCGCGTTCATCGCCGAGTGCACCGAGGGCTGGGACGAGATGCCGGAGTTCCTGCGGGAGTACCCGCCGGCGCGGGTCGCCGAGCTGACCGGCCTGGCCGAGCAGGACATCGGGCGGGCCGCGCGGTGGATCGGCGCGGCGGGGGAGTGGACCAGTTGCTGGACGATGGGGCTCAACCAGAGCACCCACGGCACCTGGAACACCAACGCGCTGATCAACCTGCATCTCGCCACCGGAGCGATCTGCCGACCGGGCAGCGGCCCGTTCTCGCTCACCGGGCAGCCGAACGCGATGGGCGGCCGGGAAATGGGCTACATGGGCCCGGGGTTGCCCGGCCAGCGCTCGGTACTGGTGGCCGAGGACCGGGAGTTCGTCGAGCTGCTGTGGGAGGTGCCCGCCGGGACGCTGCGTGCGGAGGCGGGCGGCGGCACGGTGGACCTGTTCGCCCGGATGGCCGCGGGCGAGGTCAAGGCGTGCTGGATCATCTGCACCAACCCGGTCGCCTCGGTGGCCAACCGGGACGCGGTGATCGCGGGACTGCGGGCGGCCGAATTCGTGGTCGTCCAGGACGTGTTCGCGGACACCGAGACCAACGTGTACGCCGACGTGGTGCTGCCGGCCGCGATGTGGGCCGAGACCGAGGGCGTCATGGTCAACTCCGAACGTAACCTCACACTGTCCCGGCAGGCCGTCGACCCGGTCGGCGAGGCGCTGCCGGACTGGCTGATCATCGCCCGGGTAGCGCGCGAGATGGGCTTCGCCGACGCCTTCGACTACGCCGGTGTCGAGGAGGTGTTCGACGAACTCGCCCGGGCCCGGAACCCGACGACCGGCTACGACCTGAGCGGGGTGAGCCACGAGCGGCTGCGCGAGACACCGGTGCAGTGGCCGAGTTCGACGCCGGACGGGCCGGACCGCAACCCGATCCGATACCTGCCGGCCGATGCCGCGAAGCCGGGCGACGCGGGCGACGCGGGCGACGCGGGCGACGCGGGTGACACCCGCCGCCGGCCGCGCTTCCCGACCGCGAGCGGGCGGGCAGTGTTCTTCGCCCGGCCGCACCTGCCACCCGCCGAACTGCCCGATCGGGACCACCCGATGGTGCTCAACACCGGACGCGTGCAGCACCAGTGGCACACCATGACCAAGACCGGGCGGATCGACACGCTCAACCGCCTCGACCCGGCGCCGTTCGTGGAGATCCACCCCGAGGACGCGCTGGAGTTGGGCATCGCGGCGGGCGACGTGGTCGAAGTGGCCTCCCGACGCGGGCGCGTGGTGTTGCCCGCCCGGCCCACCGACCGGGTCCGGCCGGGCAACTGCTTCGTGCCGTTCCACTGGAACGACCGGTTCGGCGCGTTCCTGGGGATCAACGCGGTCACCAACGACGCGGTCGACCCGATCTCCTTCCAGCCCGAATTCAAGGCGTGCGCGGTGGCGTTGACGAAGGTGGCGGGCCCGGTCCGCCCCGACCCGCCCGCGCCCGCCACCCCCGCGTCGGGCCCCGACCCGGCCGCCGTCGCGTCGCCGTCGGCCCCGACCGACCCCGACATCCGCGCCGCGGCCACGCTGCTCGGCCTCGGCGACCTCGCGCCGCCGGTGTACACGGACGAGGAACGGCGCTACTTGGCCGGGTTCCTCGCGGGCGCGGCCGGATCCGGGACGAGGCGGGCGCTCGGCGTCCCGGTGCTGCCCGACCGGGCTCCGATCGCCCCGGCCCGGGTGCCGTGGGTCAACGGACTCCTGGCGGGCCTGTTCTCCCGGACCGTCGAGATGCCCGCCGCCACGACCGCAGCCCTCGCGGTCGCCGACCCGGCGGCCGAATCACCGCACGAGGGCGACGTGCTGGTGCTGTGGGCCTCGCAGACCGGCAACGCCGCCGAGTTGGCCGGCTCGATCGCCGACCGACTGGCCGCGGCCGGGCGGCGACCCGTCGTGCGCGAGATGACCGAGCACAGTCCGGACACGCTGCCCAGCGGCATACCCGTGCTCCTGATCACCAGTACCTTCGGCGACGGGGAGGCGCCCGACAACGGGGCCGGGTTCTGGGCGGCGCTGACCGGGGCCGGGCGGCCCGAGGTGAACGGGCTGCGCTACGCCGTGCTGGCCCTGGGCGACTCGGGCTATGCCGACTTCTGCGGGCACGGCCGCCGCCTCGACGAGCGGTTGGCCGAACTCGGCGGCACCCGGATCGCCCCACGCGCCGACTGCGAACCCGACTACGACCGAACCGCGGCGAGCTGGCTGGACGGGGTACTGGCCGCGCTCGGCGGCCCGGGGCCGACGCCCGGCGCGCGCACGACGACCGCGACGACCGGCACACCCAAGGCCGTTGCCGCGACCCGCGAACCCGTCCCGGCGCCCGGAGCACAGCCGCCGCCGGCCGCCGTCGGCTACTCGAAGGCGGCGCCCTTCCCCGCCCCGCTGATCGGCGATCGACTGCTCAGTCTGCCCGAATCCGCCAAGGAGGTAAGGCAGTTCACCTTCGATACACGCGGCGGCCCACACGGCGACCTGCACTACGAGCCCGGCGACGCGCTCGGGGTCCGGCCGGTCAACCGCCCGGAGGCGGTGGCCGAATGGCTGGCCGCCACCGGCCTGGACCCGGCGACCCCGATCCCCGTGCCGGACCTGGGCGAACTCGCGCTCGGCGAGGCGCTGCGAAGCCGGTTCGAGATCGCCCGGATCACCCCGGAGCTGCTCCGGTTCGTCGCCGAGCGTACCCGCGACCGGGACCTGGAGCGGCTGCTCCGGGCCGGCCACCGGGACGAACTCGCGCGGTGGAGCTGGGGTCGCCAAGCGGTGGACGTGATCGCCGAGTTCGGGGTGCGGGCGGATCCGGTCGAGTGGGCCGGCGTGCTCAAGCGGCTGGAGCCGCGGCTGTACTCGATCTCCTCCAGCCCGCTCGCGCACCCCGGCGAGGTGCGGATCACCGTGTCCGTGGTGCGCTACCGCAACGAGGCAGGTGTCGAGCGGCAGGGGGTGTGCTCCGGGCATCTCGCGACGCTGGGCGCCGACGGGCCGGTGCCGGTATTCGTACGCCGCTCCCCGCACTTTCGGCCGCCGACGGATCCCACGACACCCGCGGTGATGATCGGCCCCGGTACGGGCGTCGCGCCGTTCCCGGGCTTCTTGGCCGATCGGCAGGCGCGCGGTCACACCGGGCCCAACTGGCTGTTCTTCGGCGAGCAGCGGCGGGCCACCGACTTCTACTACCGGGACGAACTCGCCGAGTTCCGCCGCGTCGGGCTGCTGGATCGGCTCGACCTGGCGTTCTCCCGCGACCAGCGGGCCAAGATCTACGTCCAGGACCGCATGCGTGAACACGGTCCGCGCATGTGGGACTGGTTGTCGCGCGGGGCGCACGTCTACGTCTGCGGCGACGCGGGTCGCATGGCCAAGGACGTCGACCGCACGCTGCGCGAGATCGTGATCGCCCACGGAGGGCGGACCGAGGACGAAGCGGACGCGTACGTACGGCAGATGGTCGGGGAGCGGCGTTATGTGCGGGACGTGTACTGAGAGCGGTGCACGCCGGCGGCGTGGGCTCAGACCCGTTCCAGGGCGCGATGCGGCGGCGCGGGCACTTCGACCCGGATGGGATCGCCGGGTCGGATCTCGCCGCCGGCGCGGACCACGCCCATGATGCCCGCCTTGCGCACCGGGTTGCCCGCCTCGTCCCGGCCGACGACCTCCTTGAGCAGGCCGGCGCGGAACGTGTTGATCTGCCGACACGGGTTGCGCAGTCCGGTCACCTCGACCACCGCCTCGGCACCCAGGTGCAGCAGCGTGCCGGTGGGCAGGCCGAGCAGGTCGATCCCGCGTGTGGTGATGTTCTCGCCCAACTCCCCGGCAGCGACGGTGAATCCGGCGGCGGCCAGCTCCTGGTGCAACTCGGCGTGGATGAGGTGTACCTGGCGCAGATTGGGCTGCGTGGGGTCGACCGCGACCCGCGATCGGTGCTTCACGGTGACGCCGAGGTGGGCGTCGCCCTCCACGCCGAGGCCGGCGAGGAGGCGGATGGTCTCGACATTGCCTTTGCGGAACGTGTGTTCGCCGCTCCGCGACACCGCCACCACGCCGCCGACCACGTCCATGCCGCCTCCTTGGTTTCCATAAGAGACTCACCAGGGTTCGATGACACAGTACGACAACGCCCGCCCGCACCGCACGAGGGTCGGCCTATATCCGGCGTCCCCACGCCGAGATCATCGGCGCCAGGGCCAGGTCGAGCCGGCCGGCGGCGATGGCGGCCAGGTGGCGGTCGATCTCCTCGTCGTCCGCCAGTCCCTGTTCGACCAGGTGGTGCCGGACCTGCCGCACCGTGGCCGCCTCCAGTACGGCACACGCCGGCGAGGTGATCGGGAAGTACGCGTCGGCCCGTACGTCCTCCAGCCCCGCCGCGCGCAGCAGACGCGGCAGGGTCCGGCCGTAGGCCAGTTCGGCGCCGCGCGCGGCCATCAGCGTGCGGACGTCGGACCGGAGCCGGTTGGCGAGCCGCTGCTCCGGGCCCGACTCGTCCGGGCACGGCAACGGTTGCAACATCGGGTCGGCGTCCTCGACGAGCAGTACGCCGCCGGGCCGCAGCGCCCCGACCATCCGACGCAGCGCCTCCGCGCGGTCGGCGACGTGGATCAGGACCAGCCGGGCGTGCACCAGGTCGAAGCCACCGGCCGGCGGCGGATCGACCGCGACATCATGCGTGAACACCTCGATCACACCGCCGGCCACCTCCCGAGCCCAGGACACGTCGATGTCGGTGGCGACCACCGCCCCCGTCGGCCCGACCCGCTCGGCCAGCCCCAACGGCACCGAGGTCCCGCCGGCCCCCACCTCCCAACACCGCATCCCGGCCCCGACCCCGAGCCGATCCACGTGCCCGAACGTCACGGGGTCGAACAACTCCGCGAGCGCCCCGAACCGAACCCCGGCCTCGGCCTGCCGGTTGTCCAACAGATAACCCTGATCCCCGCCGACTTCACCCATCCCCCCATCCTGACATCCGAAGACCCCACCGGCCCCGGTCCCCGGGCAGCGCCGCGCCCGCCCCCGCCTCCGTCGGCCTCCCGCGAACGGGCGTCGCCCCGCTCTGGTAGGCAAGTCCCCACACCCCCGGGCCACGCCGCCGCAAAGGAGCCGCTCCGCCATGGACACGTACGGGAACGCGAACACGTTCGGCGGCCTGCCCGTCGCTCGTCTGAACGACATCCCGAACCCGAAAGCCACCTGGCTCGACAACGCTCGCGCGGGCGGCCCCCAGCCGCTGCCGGCCGCGGACAGGGCCGCGTGGTCGCTGCGGATCCCGCCGTACCGGGCGGCCGAGACCTTCCCCGAGCACTTCGCACGCTTCGTCGCCACTGTCGACACGACAAAAGTGAGCGCGCTGATCATCGGCTGCTGGGGGGAGAGCGACCGGAGTTCGAGCATCGCCGTCCACGAACTGGTCGCCCACGCCGACCGGTTGCCCGCGCTGCGCCACCTGTTCTTCGGCGACATCCGGAGCGAGGAGAACGAGATCTCCTGGATCCGGCAGAGCAACGTCACGCCGCTGCTGCGGGTGTTCCCCGATCTGGAGACCCTGACCATCAAGGGCAATTCGATGCTCGTCCTCGAACCCGTCGAGCACGCGGCGTTGCGGACCCTGGAGTTCCAGAGCGGCGGCCTGCCGGACGACGTCGTGCGCGCCGTCGGCGCGTCGGTGTTCCCCGCCCTGGAATCCCTCGAACTGTGGCTCGGCGTCGAGGAGTACGGCGGCGACGCCACCGTCGACGACCTGGCCGGCATCCTCGACGGCCGCGGCCTGCCCGCGCTCACGACACTCGGCCTGATGAACAGCGAGATCCAGGACGAGATCTGCGCCGCCCTCGCCTCGGCCCCGATCGTCTCCCCCCTGCGTACCCTCGACCTGTCCATGGGCACGCTGGGCGACGAGGGCGCCGAGGCGCTGCTCACCGGGCAGCCGCTCACCCACCTCGAACGGCTCATCGTGAGCCACCACTTCATGACCGGGCGGATGTGCGACCGACTGGCGGAGGCACTGCCCGGCATCGTCCTCGGCCTCGAGGACGTCGAGGAGGAGGACAACCCGGACGGGCCCGAGGTATGGCGATACGTCGAGGTGTCCGAGTAGCGGGGTACCCACTCCCCAAGCCCACGCCCGACGCGCGCCTACACGCGGTTCGTTCGGCCCTTTTCGGGGTGGCCGGCCGACCCGATCCGCCGCGCCCCCGATAACGTTCGATCTTCCGACGCATCGACAGGAAGAGGCGGCGCATGGTCGACATCGGCAGGCTGACCCCGGCGGATCGGGCCGACTGGCAGGCCCTGTTCGAGGGGTACAACACCTTCTACGAGCGCACCCTCGCCCCCGAGATGTTCGACCGCGCCTGGAGCGCGTTCCGCGAGGACACCCGGATGCACGCGCTGGGTGCCAGGGTGGACGGGAAGCTGGTCGGCATCACGCACTTCCTGGTGCACGCGAGTACCACCGCGCCCGACGTCTGCTACCTCCAGGACCTGTTCACCGCGCCCGAGGTCCGCGGTCGGGGTGTGGCCCGCGCGCTGATCGGCGCGGTGACCGAGTGGGCGCGCGAACACGAGTGCTCCCGGGTGTACTGGTCGACCCACCAGGACAACACCACCGCCCGCCGGCTCTACGACCGGGTGGCGCTGAACCGCGGATTCGTGCTGTATCAGATCAACCTCTGAGCCGCGCCGCGAGCGCACCCCGGATCACCCGTCGAACCGGTCGGCGACCGCCAGTTGCCCGGCGAGCACCGAGGGGGCCGCCACCAACGACGGGCCGTACCAGGTGAGATACCGCCCGTCGACCAGTGCGACCGGAAGGCCGGGGAACGCCTCCGGGCCGTCCTCGGCGGTGAACCGGTAGGGCTCGTCCGGGAGCACCACCACGTCGGGCTCGGCGGCGCGGAGTTCGTCGAGGGAGACCTTCGGCCAGCGTTGCGCGTGCCGCGCGAACACGTTCGTCAGGCCGAAGCGGGTCAGCACGTCGGCGGCGAAGGTGTCCCGGCCGGCGACCATCCACGGCCGCCGCCACACCGGGACGATCGCCCGGCGCGGCGGGGCGGCCGGCAGTCCCGCCCACGCGGCCCGGCAGGCGGCGAGCCAGGACGGCGGCGGCAGTCGGCAACCGAGTACGAGCATGCGCTCCAACGCGGTGAAGGCCTCGTCCAGGCCGCGAACCCGGGTGACCCACACGGCGATTCCGGCCGCCCGCAGCGCGGCCAGGTCGGCCGGGCGGTTCTCCTCCTCGTTGGCCAGGACCAGATCCGGGGCGAGGGCGCGGATGGCGTCCAGGTCCGGATTCTTGGTGCCCCGGATCCGGACCACGTCCAGGTCGGCGGGATGCGTGCACCAGTCGGTGGCGCCGACCAGCAGGCCGGGCGCGCTCACCGCGACCGCCTCGGTGAGCGAGGGCACCAACGAGACCACCCGCCGCACCTCGTCGGGCACCGGCACGGGCAGATCGAGATCGTCACGCATGCCTCGACCCTACGGGGACCGACAGCCGGTTCGGGAACAGCGCCTAGGGTGGCGGCATGATCACCAGCACCGAGAACCCCATCGCGGAGAGCGGTCCCAGCCTGTTCGACGCGTTGAGCGCGGACGCGATATCCGACGTCACGGGCCTGCGCGAGCTGTACGAGCATCCGGGCGCGGTCGCCGCGGCCAAGGAGATGGACCGGCTCACCGAGAAGACCCGCGCGCTGGTCGGCTGCGCGTCGTTGGTCTTCGTCGCCAGTACCGACGCGGCAGGCCGCTGCGATGTCACCCCGCGCGGCGGCCCGGCCGGTTTCGTCACTGTGCTCGACGACCGCACCCTGGTCATCCCCGACGCCACCGGCAACAAGCGCCTCGACACGCTGCACAACGTGGTGGCGACCGGCCGGGTCGGTCTGCTGTTCGTGATTCCCGGGCGCACCACCACGCTTCGCGCCAACGGGCGCGCGTGCGTATCCGCGCGGCCCGAGTTGCTGGCGCGACTCACGCCGGTGGGCAAGCCGCCGGTCAGCGCGCTCGTGGTCGAGCTGGACGAGGTGTACCCGCACTGCCCCAAGGCGCTGCTGCGCGGTTCGGCCTGGAAGCCGGACGGTTGGCTGCCGGCCGACGCCCAGCCGAGTTCGGCCGAGGTGACGCTGGCCCAGCTGAGCATGCCCGGGTTGACCATCGAGGCCGTCCGGCAGGCGGAGGAGGACTCGTTGAAGTACCGGTACGAGTAGCCGGCGGCCACGCCCGAGGTACCGAATCCCGTCCCACCGGCCTCCCGTCGGCCGGCCGATCCACCCTTGGAGTACGCCGTGGACGCCCACACGCCCGCCGATCCCACCGTGCTGCACCCGATGCCGGGGCAGTCGCGCGTGGTCCTGCTCAAGCCGCTGGTGACCTCGCCGCTGATCGAGGTCGGGGACTTCTCCTACTACGACGACCCGGACGATCCCACCGCGTTCGAGACCCGCAACGTGCTCTACCACTACGGGCCGGAGCGGCTGGTGATCGGGAAGTTCTGCGCGCTGGGCGAGGGTGTGCGGTTCGTGATGAACGGGGCCAACCACCGGATGGACGGGCCCTCGACCTTCCCGTTCCCGATCATGGGTGGGTCCTGGGCCGACCACTTCGACCTGATCTCCGGCCTGCCGGGGCGGGGCGACACGGTGGTCGGCCACGACGTCTGGTTCGGCTATCGGGCCATGGTGATGCCCGGGGTTCGGATCGGACACGGCGCGATCGTCGCCTCCGGTGCCGTGGTGGTGGACGACGTCCCCGACTACACGATCGTCGGCGGCAATCCGGCGAAGGCGATCCGTACCCGGTACAGCCCAGAGGACGTCGCGCGTCTGCTCGAACTGGCGTGGTGGGACTGGCCGATCGAGCACATCACCCGGCATGTGCGGACCATCATGTCCGGCACGGTCGCCGAGTTGGCGGCGGTCGCGCCGTAGCCGAACGCGCGACCCGCGCCCCTACCCGGTACCGGCACCGACCCCGTCGGCCGCCAGCAGCGCCTGGGCGATCCGACGGGCTCGGACCGCCGGGGCGGGGGTGCGCTCGCGCAGCGCGGTGACGATCGCGCCGTCCATGAGCAGCGCGAACTCCCGGGCCAGGAAGGCCGGTTCCGAGACCTGCGCGGCGGTCAGCAGCTGTTCCAAATAGGCCACCACCCGCTCCTTGTGGTCGGCCGCGACGCGGTGCGCCGAACCGTCCGGGTCGGCGGACTCGACCATCGTGTTGATGAACGCACACCCCCGGAAGTCGTTGCGCGCGAACCGCTCGGCGAGCGCGTCGAAGACGGCCGCCGGGCCGCCGCCCAGCGCCTGGACCCGCTCCGCCAGCCAGGCCCGCCAGCGCCGGTCGCGGGCCTCCAGGACGGCGACGACGAGGTCGTCCTTGCTCGGGAAGTGCCGATACAACGACGCCCGGCCGACGCCGGATTCGGCCAGGATGCGCTCGATGCCGACGGCGCGGATCCCCTCGGCGTAGAAAAGTTCCTCGGCGGTGGCGAGCAGACGGTCTCGGGCTTTGACGGGCACGTTCGGATCCTAACCCCTCTTGACCGGAAACGGTACCGATCAGTACCGTCTGCAAAACGGCACCGATCGGTACCGTTTTTGGCGGCACATCGAAGCGAGAGAGCAACGGGGGTTCGCATGTCGTCCACACCCACACCCACACCCACACCCGCATCCACACCCACGTCCGTGCCTGCGCCCACGTCGCCCGGGTCGACCGACGCGCATGCCGACCTGTTGGCCCGGGTCGAGAAGCAGCTCGGCCGGGTGCCGAACCTGTACGCGGCGCTCGCGAGCGGTCCGGCCGCGCTGGAGGGATACCTCGCGATGCGCGACCGGCTCACCCGAGGTGTCCTGCGGGCCCGCCTCCGGGAGCAGTTGGCGCTGTTGATCGCGCAGGAGAACGAGTGCGCCTACTGCGTCAGCGCACACACCTACCGGGGCGGCCTGATGGGCCTGACCGAGGACGAACTGCGAAAGACCCGGGACGCGCACGACGCGGATCCCCACGCAGACGCCGTGCTGACCCTGGCCCGGCAGATCGTCCGCACCCGGGGCCGGGTCGGCGAGGAGTACCGGTCCAAGGCCCGCGCGGCCGGGGTCACCGAGGCCGAGGAGGCCGAGATCGTCGCGCACATCGCGCTGAACACGCTGTCCAACTACTACAACCACCTGGCCCGGCCCGAGCTGGACTTCCCGGAGGTGACCGCGTGACCCGCACCTGGCACACCGCGTCCGTCGAACTCGTCGACGGCTACCCGGTGCGGGGCGCCGACGGCGTACCCACCACCTCCGTCCCGACCGCGCGCGTCGCGATCGAGGGCGGCTTCGCCCACCTCGACATCCCCGACACCGGCGTCGTCCAGGTCGTCTCCGCGCCGGCGATACGGCTGATCACCTACCGGGAGGAGCCGGCGGCCTGAGCGGTGGGGGCGGCGCCGGCGGCCAAACCGCCCGGCCCCCCCCCCGCCGGGGCCCCCCCCCCCGCCGCCCCCCCGCCGGGCGGGGCGGCCCGGCCGGGGGCCTGGAGACACCCGCTGGGGGTAGTAC
>NZ_JBHTVA010000066.1:30004-42110 GCF_042793325.1 Embleya sp. NPDC056575 | reverse complement strand
GCCGGCTTTCGGGCTTATCACCTCCGGGGTGGCGCGGGGGCCCGGTGGGGTGGGGCGGGCGAGGTCGACATCGTCGCCGGCCGCACCGGCAGAGGCGCGCCGGACAACACGATCCGGAAAACGCGATGCGGATGCGCGGATGAGGGGATGTGCGGATACACCGATGAGTTTTCCCGGCCCGCACGGTCCACCCCCCAAGGACTCGAACCGCACCCAGAGGAGCCACCCCATGACCGTGGATCTGCACTCGCCGGCCGCGACCGTCGCCCGTCTCGCGGCCGACCTGCCGGACGACCGGCTGGACGATCCGACCCCGTGTGCGAACTACGCGGTTCGGGATCTGCTCTCCCATCTGGTCGGCCTGACCATCGCGTTTCGCGACGCGGGTCGCAAGGACCTGGGCCCGACCACCGCCACCGCCCCGCCCGCGAAGATGCCCGACCTCGACCCGGACTGGCGCACGATCCTGCCCCGTGAGCTGGACGAACTCGTGGCCGTCTGGCGGCGGACGCCCGCCTGGGAGGGGATGACCCAGGCCGGCGGGGTGACCCTGCCCGCCGAGGTCATGGGCCTCGTCGCGCACAACGAACTCCTGCTGCACGGCTGGGACTTGGCCCGCGCGTTGGGCCGTGAGTACACCGTGGACACGGCGAACCTGGAAGCCTCGCTGGCCTTTCTCACCCCGGCCCAGGAGGCGGCCGACCCAAATCTGCCCGACCCGGACGCCATCTTCGCGCCGCCGGTGGCCGTCCCCGCCGACGCGCCGCTGCTCGACCGGGTGGTCGCCATGGCCGGCCGCAACCCCTCGTGGCAGGCGGCGTAGGCGCGACGGAGACGAGGGGGCGGGACCGGTTCGCTCAGGAGCCGGTCGCCGCCGCGTCCGCCATCCGCTCGCGCGCCTCGGCCAGGTCCGCCTCGGTCGGCGCGTCGTCCTGGGTCAGCCGCAGGCGCCAGTAGCCCGCGAACTCGACCGCCCCCTTGGCCAGTCCGCGCTCGTCGACCAGGTGCCGGCGCAGCACCCGGACCGTTCCCGCCTCACCCGCCAACCAGGCCCGCGTCGACCCCTGCGGCAACCGGGCGGCCCGAAGCGCCGCCGGCAGCAGATCACCGTGCCCGGCCGGCACCGTGCCGCGGTGCAGCCAGTGCGTGGTGAGCCGGGCCCGGGTGCGGAAACGTTGCTCCTCGGCCGCGTCCACCACCTCCGCGTACACGATCGCGTGCGTGTCCTCGGGCAACGCCGCCAGGATCGAGCCGATGGCGGGCAGCGCGGTCTCGTCGCCGACCAGCAGATGTGTGTCGGCGGCGCCGAGCGGCCTGGCGTAGGCGGCCGAGGGGCCGTAGCGGGCGAGGATGTCGCCGGGGCGCGCCGACCGGGCCCACCGGGTGGCCGGGCCGGCGTCCGGGTGCAGCACGAAGTCGACGTCGATCGCCGCGCGTTCGCGATGGTGGGCGCGGACCGTGTAGCTGCGCATCCAGGGGCGTTCGGCCTCGGGGATGGCCAGGAACGCCCCGTACCACCGCCGGAGGTCGTCCGGATCCTCCTGCGGCAGTAGCGGCGCGCGTTGTCCGGCGCGCGGGAAGCACAGCTTGAGCTGCTGGTCGGGCCAGGTCGCGAAGTCGTCGCCCAGCCCCTCCCCGGTGAAGCTCACGCGCGTCATGCGCGGGGTGATCCGGGTGACCTCGGCGACGTGGAGAACAGAAACGAGCGGTGATCCGCCCATGGCGCAAACCCCCATGAATGCGTTGATTGACGACGGTCCGGTGAACCGGCTTGGGTAGGTTTAGCAAAAAATCTCGCGACTTTGTCAAGGTGCTTCCACGAACGGATTTTTCGGCGCCGGGCGGCCGGCGCGGGAGGCCGCACACGTGCGTGCCCGCGGGGCGTCGAGGGCGGGCGATACGGTGCCGAGAGAGATCGTCGGGCGGTACGGACGCCGGGGAGCCGCGAACCGGGCGGGTCGCCGGGGCCGCCGCCGATCGGCTCTTTTTCCGGACCCCGAAGGGAACGACGCACCATGACGCCGCACGCGCAGCCCCCGCAGCCCGCCCCCGAGGACACCGTGCTGGTCGATCGCATCGGACCGGCGGCCCGGCTCGGTCGGATCACCCTGAACCGGCCGCGCGCGATCAACGCGCTGGACCACCCGATGGTGCGCCGGATCACCGCCGCGCTCGCCGAGTGGGCGCGGGACGACTCCGTCGCGGCCGTGCTGATCACCGGCGCGGGCGAACGCGGGCTGTGTGCGGGCGGGGACATCCGGGCGATCCGCGCGGACGCGCTCGAAGGCGGCCACGCGGCGCGCGAGTTCTGGCGCGACGAATACCTGCTCAACGCGCGGATCGCGGCGTATCCGAAGCCCTACATCGCGATCATGGACGGCGTGGTGATGGGCGGCGGCGTCGGCGTCTCGGCGCACGGCGACGTGCGCGTCGTCACCGAGCGCTCGACGGTGGCCATGCCGGAGACCGGGATCGGCTTCGTGCCGGACGTCGGCGGCACATACCTGCTCTCCCGCGCCCCCGGCGAACTCGGCACCCATCTGGCGCTCACCGCCGGTGCGATCGGCGCCGCCGACACGATCCTGTGCGGCCTCGCCGACCACTTCGTCCCCTCGGACCGGCTGCCCGCCCTGCTCGACGCCCTGGCCGCCGGCGACCCGGCCGAGGCGGCGGCCCACCACGCGCAGCCCGCGCCCGCCGGCGTGCTGGCCGAGCGGCGCGCCTGGATCGACGCGTGCTACGCGGCGGACACCGTCGAGGAGATCCTGGACCGGCTGCTCGACAGCGGCGAACCGGCGGCCAAGGAGGCGGCCGAGTTGATCGCGGCCAAATCCCCCACGGCGCTGAAGGTGACGCTGGAGGCGCTGCGCCGGGCCCGGCGGGCCGGGTCGCTCGGGGCGGTGCTGGACCAGGAGTACCGGGTCTCGTGCGCGGCGGTGACCACACCCGATCTGGTCGAGGGTGTACGGGCGCAGGTGGTCGACAAGGATCGCCGGCCGCGCTGGTCGCCGGCGACGCTCGCGGAGGTCGGGGCGGCCGACGTGGAGGCGTTCTTCGCGCCGCTCGGGGAGCGGGAGTTGGGACTGGGCTGAGCGGGAGGGCGGCGGGGCGGTGGCGCCGCTCCCCTCCCCGGGTGGGGATGCCTAGGACGCCTTAGGGGTCTCGGGGCTTGTCCGGCGCGTAGGGATGGGGCATCCGCCCGATGTCCGGGGCCCACCTGGGCCGCGAAGCTGTTACCACGAACCGGGGAGGCCGGGTCGGGGAAACGGGAGACGCTCGTGATCGAGTACGAGATGTTCAAGGCGCGCGAGCGGGAGATCCTGGCGGAGGCCGATCGCGCGGCGCTGCGGCGCACGGCCCGGCGGGAGCGGCGGGCCGAGGCCAGGATGCGCCGGGCCGAGCGGGCTGGAGCGGTGGCGCTCACCACGCTCGCCGTGCTCGAACCGGCCCACGACATGCACCGTGGGCTGCACCTGTTGGCGCGGTGAACCATGCTTCCGATGAGCGGCGCTCGTCCGCCGGGCACAGGGGACTCGGCGGGCGGCGCGGCATCGGGGACACGGGGTCGGCGGGGCGGCTCGGATCGGGGCGGGGCGGGGCGCGCGAGGGTTGCCGTTGGTGCGGCGACGCGCCCCGCCCCGGTGGCTAGGACGCGGGTTCGGGGGCCTTGGGGTCGCGTAGGGGTCGGGTGACCACGACGGGGGCTGGGGGCGCGGTGGGCGGGACCGGAGGCCGCTCGGGGGTCTGCGGAGGGGCCCCGGCCACGCGGTCCGGGCCGAATTCCAGGGCGACCACGTGTTCGCGCAGGGTGCGGTCGAGCAGTACGACGGAGGCGGCCTCGGGGACGACCGCGGCGCCCCGTACGGACAGCGCCAGCAACAACCGGGTCAGGCCACGCCGATGCCGGTCGAAGACCCGGCCGGGTACCCAGCGTCCGCGCTTGTCCTGCCCGGCCAGCGCGTCGGCGGCGTCCACGGCGAGCAGGACCAGGTGCAGTTCGCGTCGTTGCCGATCGGCGGACCTGGCCAACCACCGACGCATCCACGATCGGCTGCCGCAGTCGTGCACGAGGACCGGCCTCCCGCTCCGCACGTGCGCGCGCAGCCGCCTGACGTGTTGCAGCCGCACCCACGGGCGATACACCGCGTACGGCAGCCACGAGGGCATCCGGTCCTGATACTCGACGTGCGCCGTGCGCGGGTCGACCACGACGGCCGATCCGGACCAGCGGTTCAGCAGCGTGCTCTTGCCGCTCCCCGGCAGCCCGGAGACCACCACGACGGCGCCGGCGGGATACCCGAGCACGGCGGGCCCGTGCTCTCGCCCGCGCAGATCGACGAGTCCGCGCGGTCGCATCAG
Source organism: Embleya sp. NPDC056575 (assembly GCF_042793325.1). Lineage (NCBI taxonomy): Bacteria > Bacillati > Actinomycetota > Actinomycetes > Kitasatosporales > Streptomycetaceae > Embleya > Embleya sp. NPDC056575. Next base: position 37,751 of record NZ_JBHTVA010000066.1, on the reverse strand, counting down.
TCCTCCGGATCCCCCGGCCGACTCCTCCCTCGCACCCACCCGGTCCGCTCCCCGCATCTCGCCCACCGCCACTTCCCCCGCCCGTACGCACCCGGCGACATCCGCCTCCGCCGCGTCACTCGACGCACCGGCACAACCACCCCGGCGCGACAGGACCCGTCGTCGGGCGCGACACCAGCGGACATCCTCACAGGTCGCGCCGCTCGCCGCCCGCTCGGGCTCGCCAACGATAATCATCGTCACCCGAAATCCCGCGCCCCACGCGAGCGCGTGCGGGCGATCGGCGCAGGCGGGCCCGTCCGGGATCGTCCGGTGTCGCGAACGTGTTCAGCCCGCCGCAGGTGTCGGGGCGTCGTGGCGGTCGGATTCGCGGATGAGCACCGTGCACAGGATCGCCGCCACGAAGCCGATGACGGCCATCAGCAGGCATACCCGGGCCAGGCCGGAGGTGAAGGCGTCCCGGGCGTCGGCCAGCGCCGCCGGATGGTCCTTCAGCGGGGCGAACCGGCCGGAGGCGACACCGTCGCGAACCCGGTCGGCCGCGCCCGGGGGCACGCCGCCGCCGGTGAGCACGTCGTCGCCCAGGTCGTCGGCGATTCGCGCGGTCAACAGCGCGCCGCCGGCGGCCACACCGATCGAAGTGCCCAGCGGGAAGAACATGTTGGTGGCGCCGGAGGCCATCCCGGCCCGCTCGGCCGGTACCACGCCCACCGCCACGCCCATCAGCGGCGGGAAGCTCAATCCGCCCGCGATGCCCAGCAGGACGAAGCCCGGCAGCATGACCGTCCACGAACTGCCCGCGTCCACCCGGGCCATGGTCAACGACCCGACCCCGGCCACCGCGAAGCCCACCCCGATCGCCTGACCCGGCGTCAGCACCCGCTGTACCAGCCCGCTCAGCGGTGCGATCAGCAGGAGCGGGACGGTCAGCGCCAGCATCTTGACGCCGGTTTGGAACGGCGAGTTGCCGAGCATGCCCTGCAACCACAGGATCAGGAACGGCAACAGCCCGAACGAGGTGATCCGGCCGAACAGACTGGCCAGGATCGCCCCGGTGAACGACGGGATCCGGAACAGCCGCACGTCCAGCAGCGCGATCGAGGGCCGGACCACCTCGACCACCACGAAGGCGACGATCAGTATCGTCCCGACGATCAGCGTGGCCAACACGATCGTCGCGGTCCACCCCTGCTCCGGGCCCTTGACGACCGCGTAGTTGAGCGCGAACAACCCGCCGATCGCGAGCAGTACGCCGGCCAGGTCGAGTCGCCCGCGCCCGGCCGTGTCGGTGGTGTCGTCGGGCAGCTTCAGCCAGGTGCCGACCACGACCAGGACACCCACGGGGAGGTTGATCAGGAAGATCCACCGCCAACCGAGCCCGTCCACCAGGGCCCCGCCGACCAGTGGCCCGAGCGCGGCGGCCGCACCGCTGAGGCCGGAGTAGACGCCGATCGCGGTCTGTCGGGTGCGCCCGGAGTAGGCGGACGCGAGCAACGCCAACGAGGTGGCCATCACCATCGCCGCGCCGACGCCCTGGACGCCGCGGAAGATGATCAGCGTGCCCACGTTCGGCGCGAGCGCGCAGGCCGCCGAGGCGACGGTGAACAGGGCCACGCCCGCGCCGAACACCCGCCGCCGGCCGATCCGGTCGGAGACCGAACCGGCCGCGAGCAGCAGCGCGGCGAACGCGAGCGTGTAGGCGCTGACCACCCACTGCAGGCCGCCGAGTCGGGCGCCGAGATCGTCGGCGATGTCGGGCAGCGCGACGTTGACGATGGTCACGTCGAGGGTCATCAGGATGCCGGCGCCGCTGACCAGGATGGCCGGCCAACGGCCCACCGGTGCCGCCGGGGCCGAGGGTGGTGATGTGTCCGAGGTTGACGGGGTGGGGGATGCGGGCTGAGCCATGGTTGCGGACGACCTCACGCGTCGGGAATGGAACGGCCTACTCACCCAGTGTGCCCGAACGATTGCGCTGTGGTCCGCGAACCTCGCGTCCGCCCACCCCCCAAGCGGAAATCGGGGCGGCGACGGGCCGGCCGGCCAACTCCCCGTGTGCGCCTACCGGTCCTTGACGATCAGGCCCAGGACCTGGGCGAGTGCCGGGGCCAGGTCGAGGAGTTGGGCGCTGTCGACGGTCGCGCCGCGCAGTGCGTCGAGGCCGGAGGCGAAGCCGAGCGCGCTCGCCTCGCGCAGGTCGACCCTGGTCAGCACGGCGTTGTCCAGGCGGACCCGCTCCAGGGTCGAGCCGGGAACGCGCAGATCGGTCAGCGTCGCGCCGGCGAAGTCCACGTCGCGCAGCAGGCAGTCCACGAAGGAGACCTCGCGCAGCTTGGCCCCGCGCAGGTTGACCGAGTCGAACTTGCAGTTGTGGAAGACCACGCGGCGCAGCCCGGCGCCGAACACCTCGAGGCCGGCCAGGACGCACGCGGTGAACTCGGCGTCCATCCACGTCGTTTCCGCGAGGTCGGTGCCTACGATGCGGGCGGCGTGCAGCCACACGTCGTCGAACCGGGCACGGCGGTATCGGCCGCCGTTGAAGCTCACCGAGGAGAAGGCCGACGAGGTGAACGCGCTACCGCCGCCCTCCACGTCCGTGAACACACCTGCGTCGAAGTGTGCGAACTCGTGGTCGCCTTCCCGGTCGAGTTCGCCGTCGAACGCCACGAGCCGGTGGGCGTACGGCAGTTGGTCGAAGGCACGAGGGGCACGGGCGCGCATCAGGAATCCTCCACGAACGCATCATCGGGACCGGGTCCCGCGGTTTGCCCGCCCACGACCGTCGCCGAACGGGGCGCGGCGGGCGGGGGTCCATGCCTATCGCGCGACGCCGCGATCCACCGAATCGACGCGGTCCCGCGGGCGGCCCACGGCGCTATGCGCGACTCCGAGCGAGGCCGCCGCCGAATAAGGCGATACCACCCCAAAACGTGAATGTAACGCAGATCACATCGCTTCGGATGAGGTCGTGTTCGCCCGCTCTCCCGGTCGATGCCGGGCGTCAACTCCACTGCGTGGCAAGCCTGTTGGCGGCGGATGACAGCGCTCGGCGACGCGAGCGGCCGACCGGAGCCGAGTTCCGTGAGAACGATCGTGCGACGGAGGACGAATTACGCATCCTCCCGGCCGACCTCAGCGACCCCTGCCGAGATCCGCGTATACGAACGCGCCGCGGCCCGCAGGCGGGAGAGCCTGCGGGCCGCGATCACGGCCGAAGCCGCCGCACCGTGTTCGTTCCCGACGTCCGTTCCCGACGTCCGTTCACACCGGTGGCGCCGCGCGTCAGCGCAGTCGCAGTGCCGCCCGGAACGTGTTGAACAGTTCCGTCTGGTCGGTCACGCCGAGCACGCGGAACGCCTGCGGCCCCTGGGCCGCGATGCGCACCTCGGTGCCGGTGTGCTCCTGCGACTTGCCGGGGGTGTTGGTCGAGTAGTTGACCTTGAGCTGCACACCCTCGTTGGTCACCAGCGTCGAGGACAGACCCGGAGGGGTGGCGTCCAGCGGGACGATCTGGCTGGTGTGCGCGTGGTCCGCGGTGGTCACCACGAGCGTGTCGGGGTGCTTGGCCGCGTACTCGCGGGCGAGCTTGACCGCCTGGTCGAACGCGACGGTCTCACCGATCTGACCGCACGGGTCGGCGGCGTGGTCCTGCTTGTCGATCGAGGCACCCTCGACCTGGAGGAAGAAGCCCTTGCCCCGGTCGTGGCCGCGACCGGACTGCTTGGCCTCCAGCAGCTCGATCGCCTTCGCGGTCTGCTGCACCAGGGTCGGCGTGCCGGCCGGGCGGTTCGGGTTCGAGGTGACGCAGCGCTGCGGCTCGGTACCGCCGACCGCGGCGGCCTTGCCGGTCCACTCGACCGGGACGTTGACCGGTGCGAACAGACCGAGCACCGGCTTGCCGGCCCGCGCGGCCTTGAGCGAGTCGGCGTCGGTGGCGATCTGGTAGCCCGACTCCTGCGCCTGCCGGAGCACGGTCTTGCCCGCGAACGGGCCCTGCGTGATGGTCTGGTCGAAGCGGGCCTTGCCGCCGCCGAGCAGCACGTCGAACCCGCCCGCGACGCTCTGCTCGGCGATCGAGCCGGGGCCGCCGGCGGCGATCGTGTCGGTCGGGCACTTGGCCATGTCCGCCGGGCCCTGGCAGCTGCGGTCGGTGGCGTGCGCCTGGAGGACCGCCGGGGTGGCGTCGGTCAGTTCGGCGGTGGTGACGCTGCCCGTGGCGTAGCCGTTCTTCTTGGCCAGCTCCAGGATCGTCGGCAGCGCCTTGTTGGTGTCCGGGGTCTTGGAGATGCGGCCGTTGACCGTTTTCTGCCCGGTCGCCCACCCGGTGCCGCTCGCGGCGGAGTCGGTGACGTAGTCCGGGCGCTTGTCCTTGTCGACGGCGTACGTGGTGTACGCGCCGGTGAGCGGGAACCCGTCCATGTTCAGTCGACCGGCCGCGCCGACCGAGTAGTTCCGGGCCAGGGTGATCTCGGAGTCGCCCATCCCGTCACCGAGCAGCATGATGACGTTCTTGGCCTGACCGTCCTTGATCGCGTGCCGGGCTTGATCCGCCTGACCGAACGCCGACGCCGCGCCGGGTACGGCGACGCCGGCGGCCAATACCGCAGCGGCCCCCCACGCGAGATGACGACGGGACAAACGCAGATCCGGCATTTCTCCTCCTTCGAGGTCGACGCGTTGCCGACGATGCCGAGTCCATCAGCCCGGGGGGAACCAAGGGGCGAAGAACAGATGACGTGTCGCGTACACCCGAATGTCCGTTCCCATGCCCGAAGTGCGCACTCCGACCGAAGCGGCGGGATATGTTCGCCGCTTCGGGTCCGGCGGGGTGGGTCAGGGCAGTTCGCGGGGGCCGTACAGGGCGGCTTCGGTGTTGGTGAGCAGGGCCCAGTAGCGGTCGCCGTAGGACCAGTGCCACCACTCGGTCGGGTAGTTGACCAGGCCGGCCTCGGTCAGGGCGGTGCTCAGGATGGCGCGGTTGGCGCGGGCCTGCGGGGTGATGTTCTCGGCGGCGGTGTAGCACGCGCCGGCGCTTTCCTCGGGGCTCGCGTTCATCGGCGTGCCCAGGTCGAGTTCGCGGCCGGCCGGGTCGACGAGGGTCAGGTCGACCGCAGCGCCGGCGCTGTGCGGGGCGATCTCGGGCGGGGAGACGTAGCGGCCGGCCGCGACGTGGACGCGGTCGGCGTCCCAGTCGGGGTGCGCGGCGCGCAGTTCGTCGGCGTACTCCTCGAAGTATCGACGTTGCAGCGCCGGCGGCCGGTATCCCTCGACGAACAGCAGGCGCAGCCCGTCGGGCAGCGCCGCCTGCGCCTTGATCAGCCGGTCGAGCACGCCGACGCGCAGGAAGGTGTACGCGGCGGCCCACTTTGCCTGACGCGGATCCACCGGCAACGACCCGTCCGCCCGCACGTCCACCAACGGCTCGGCACGATCACGGACGGGGACGGCGGCCACGAGCGGGTCGGACATCAAGATGATCTGATCCATATGAAGATCATCCCCTGACGGCGGCGGCCGCCCCGCACACCCTCCACGCCTGTCGGCGTCGTCCGGCACACTTCGTCCGGACCGTCGACGTACGATGGCCACGAGGGAGTCGTACCGATGAACCGCAGCACACGTGCCCTGATCGACCGGGCCGAACGGGCCTGGGACCGACAGGAATGGGCGCGTGCCGCCGACCGGTACGAACGGCTGCTCGCCGCCGAGCCCGACCATGCGCTCGCGGGACAGTGGGCGTTCGACGCGGCACTGGCGCACAAGTTCCTGCGCGACTGGCGGAAGGCTTTCGCGGTCGGTCGGCGGGCGGCCGCGCTGGTGCCGCCGCCGGGCACCGGGGATCCCGCGCACTGGAACCTGGGCATCGCCGCCACCGTGCTCGGCGACTGGGAGACGGCCCGGGCGTCGTGGCGGGCGTACGGCATCGACATCGCGCCGGGCACGGGGGAGATCGACCAGGACTTCGGGATCACCTGTGTCCGCCTGGACACCCCCGAGGGCCGGGAGGTGGTCTGGGCCCGGCGGATCTGCCCGACCCGGGCGGTGGTGCTCAACGTGCCGCTGTCCCCGGCCCGCCGCTTCGGCGACATCGTGCTGCACGACGGCGTGCCCGAGGGCGAGCGCGTGATGGGCGGCCACACCTATCCGGTCTTCGACGAGCTGCTGCTCTGGCGTGCCTCCGACATGCCCACCTGGACGGCCGAGGTGACCGCGCCGGCGGAGGCGGACTTCGACGCGCTGGAGACGTCCTTCACCGAACGCGACTTCGCCCTGGAGGCGACGGCCGGCGTCCGGATGTTGTGCGGGTGTTGCGCCGAGGGCCGGGTCGAGCAGGAGCGCACGAGCGGGCACGGGGTGGGCGTGGGTGTACGGATCGCCGCTCCCGAGGCCGAGGCCCGCTCGCTCCTGAACGCCTGGGCCGACCTGGGGGACACCCGCTCGTGGAGGGACCTGGTCGCGGTCTGATCCGCGCCCGGCGGGTCGCGTTCGCCGGCGGGGGTTGACCTCGAGTCGGCTTCATCTTTCATGGTGGCTCCCGTACGCGGTGCCTGTCGGTTCTTCGGATCGTGGGCGCCCACTTCGAACTCGGGAGTCACCCATGCGCGCGATCCGGCTGCATACGTTCGGCCCGGCGGAGAACCTGCGGCTCGAAGAGGTTCCGGACCCTCGGGCCGGCGAGGGGCAGGTGCGCATCGACGTCGAGGTCGCCGGTGTGCATCTGATCGAGGCCCGGCTGCGGCGCGGGGAGTCGGTCGGCCCGCACCGGCCGCCGGTGTTGCCGACCACGCCCGGCGGCGAGGTGGCCGGCGTGGTCGGGGCGGTGGGGCCGGGGGTGGCCGCGCGGTGGCTGGGCCGTCGGGTCGTGGCGCAGCTCGGCGACGGCGGCGGGTACGCCGAGCGCGCGGTCGCCGACCTGGCCGCGGTGCACCCGATCCCCGACGACCTGGGTGCCGCCGAGGCGGTCGCGGCGATCACCACCGGCACCACCGCACAGGGCGTGCTCGGGGTGGCCCGGATCGACGCCCGGGACGTGGTCCTGGTGATGTCCGCCGCCGGCGGCCTGGGCAGCCTGTTCGTCCGGGCCGCGCGGGCCGCCGGGGCGCTCGTGGTGGGCGTCGCGGGCGGTCCGGCGAAGGTGGCCAAGGTGCGTGCGCTGGGCGCCCACATCGCGGTGGACTACCGCGACGCGGACTGGCCCGAGCGGGTGCGGGCCGCGTCGGCCGGCCGCGAACCCACCGCCGTGCTCGACGGCGTCGGCGGCGCCCTCGGCCGGCAGGCCCTCGAACTCCTGGGCCCCGGTGGCCGGTTCCTCCTGTACGGCTGGGCCGCGGGCGAGCCGACCGAGATCACCACGCGCGACCTGGTCGAGCGGCAGTTGACCGCGACGTGGGCGATCGGGCCGAACATGGTCCCGGCGGGCGGTTGGCCGGAATTGACCGCTCGCGCCCTGAACGCCGCCGCCGACGGCACGATGGTGCCCGCCATCACCGCCTTCCCGTTGGCCGAGGCCGCGGCCGCGCACGCGGCACTGGAATCCCGCGCGACGGACGGCAAGGTGGTGTTGACGGTCGGGGCCTGAGCGCCGCCGTTCCGGTCGCGGTCACACCCCGCCCGCGGGGGGCGGGTGGGGGGGGCGGCGGCGGCGCGGGGGGGGGGCCCCGGGCGAGGGGCCGCTCGCGAGCGGGGCGGTGGGGGGCCGCGACCCGGGGGGCGGGCGCGAACCCGGGGTCCAGTGGCGACTGGGGGC
>NZ_JBHTVA010000066.1:0-29994 GCF_042793325.1 Embleya sp. NPDC056575 | reverse complement strand
CGCGCGGTCGGCCTGGGGGTGGGTGCGGGGGGGGCCCGCCGCCCGCCCGTCGGGCCCGGGCCCCCCCCCCGCGCGGGGGGCGGGTTTGCGCCCGCCCCCCCGGGCCGGAGGCCGTGCACGTGGCGGGTGCCGACGGGCACAATGGTGATATGTCCAACGTTGCGCAAGGCGATATTTCTTGGCTCGCGACGATCGACGACGACACGTCGGCGACCTCCTCTCCCGCCGACCCGGCCGACCGCGAACCGCCTTCGCGCTGGCGGCCGGACTGGGTGACGGGCCCCTGGACGGCGACCGACCCGCCGGCGCGGACGACCGGCCGGGCCGACGGCGGGCCCGAGGGGGTGTGGATCTGTGACCTGCTCCCCGAACGGTCCGTCGGCGAACCCCTGGTCGGGCACGACGCGCGGGTGACCGCGGTGACGACCGCGCTGGTCGGCGGCCGGCCGGTGGTGGTCGCCGGGACGGCCGGGTGGGGCGCCACGGTACGGGTGTTCGACCTGGATCGGGGCCGCCAGGTGTGCCGGCCCCTGGTCGGCCGGACCGCGTGGGTGGGCGCCGCGCGGGCCATCGTGGCCGGGCGCCCGGTGGTGGTCACCGGGGATTCGGCCGGCGTGCGGGTGTGGGACCCGGCCACGGGTCTGCCGGTCGGCGAACCGCTGATCGGATCGGTGCGGGCGGTGGCGACGGCCGAACTCGACGGGCGCCCGGTGGCGATCGTGGGACCCGAGACGGCCCGGGAGGGCGACGCGGACAACGCGGTACGGGTGATCGACCTGGCCACCGGCGCCGAGTTCGGCGCACCGCTGACCGGACACTCCCGCGCGGTGACGGACGTGGCCACCGCCGTCGTGCACGGCCGCCCGGTCGCGGTCACCGGCAGCCGGCACGCGGCGCGGGTCTGGGATCTGCTCACCCGCGAACCGATCGGCGCACCACTCGCCGCCGACGTCCGCGCCGTCGCGACCGGCCTGCTCGCCGGCCGCCCGATCGTGGTCGCCGGGGGCTCCACGGGCGCGCCCGCCCCGACCGACCCGACAGCCCCGACCGAGGAGCGCGGCACGGTACAGGTCTGGGACCTGGCCACCCACACCCCCATCGGCCCCCGCCTCCTGTTCCCCCTCCCGGTCGACGCCGTGACCGTGGCCCCGGGCGGTCGCGTCGTCGTCGCCTTCGGCCGAGAACTCGCCGTAGTGCACCACGGTTGACACCCGCCTACCCCCGGCCCGCGCCTCCCGGCGCCCACACACCCGGCGCCTGTTCGACCCGAACGAGTTCGTGGCGCGCTCTAGCCTTGATACCGACCGGTCGGTACCGTTACCGCACAGCAGAATCCCGCTACTCCACGCTCCGAGACCCCAGAGCATCGTCCGGCCGGCGCCTTCGGCCGGACGGGCGCGGGTCGCCCAAGGGGCGGTCGGAAGCGCCGTATTCGCCGGCCCTCCCACGCCGGCGACGACCCGGAGGACCCCGCACCCATGACCGAGAACACCCCCGCGACCGCGACCTCGACCACCCCGCGCGTGGCCATCGTCACCGGCGCCGCGCGCGGCATCGGCGCGGCCACCGCCCGCCGACTCGCCGCCGAGGGCAGGGCCGTGGCCGTACTCGACCTGGACGAGGCCGCCTGTGCCGACACGGTCGCCGCGATCGTCGCGGCCGGCGGCACGGCGCTCGCGGTCGGCGCCGACGTCACCGTCGGCGACCAGGTGGACGCCGCCGTCGCGCGCGTGGCCGACACCCTCGGCGCGCCGACCGTGTTGGTCAACAACGCCGGCGTGATCCGGGACAACCTGCTGTTCAAGATGTCCGACGGCGACTGGGACACGGTCATCGACGTACACCTGCGCGGCGCGTTCCTGATGAGCCGCGCGGTCCAGGCGCACATGACCGCCGCCGGCTGGGGCCGGATCGTCAACCTCTCCAGCTCGTCCGCGCTGGGCAACCGGGGGCAGGCCAACTACTCGGCGGCCAAGGCCGGACTCCAGGGCTTCACCAAGACCCTCGCCTTCGAACTGGGCAAGTTCGGGGTGACCGCCAACGCGGTGGCGCCGGGCTTCATCGTCACCGACATGACCGCGGCCACCGCGGCCCGCGTCGGCATGGAGTTCGAGGCCTTCCAGGAGGCCGCGGCCGCGCAGATCCCGGTCCGCCGGGTCGGCCGCCCCGAGGACATCGCCAACACCATCGCGTTCCTGACCGGCGAGGACGCGGGCTTCGTCTCGGGCCAGGTGATCTACGTCGCCGGCGGCCCGCTCTGCTGACGGCAGGGCAATACCCCCCAGGCGCCCGGGCCGGCCACCCCCGGCCCGGGTCCATCCCGAAGGAGCATCCACCATGCGTGTGTTCGAGAACGTCGACGAGGTGTTCGCGGCCCGGGGCGAACCCCTGGGTACCAGTGACTGGTTCACCGTCGACCAGGAACGCATCGACACCTTCGCCGACGCGACCGGCGACCACCAGTGGATCCACGTCGACCCCGAACGGGCCAAGGACGGCCCCTTCGGCACCACCATCGCGCACGGTTATCTCACCCTGTCGCTGATCCCCGTCCTGGCCGCCGACCTGTTCACCGTGCGAGGGGTGCGGATGGGCGTCAACTACGGCTCGGACAAGGTGCGTTTCCCGGCCCCGGTGCCGGTCGGCGTGCGGATCCGCGACCACGCCGTCCTGGTCGACGCGGTACGGACCGCGCAGGGCGTGCGGCTGACGGTGCGGCACACCATCGAGATCGAGGGCGTCGCGAAGCCGGCGTGCGTCGCGGACACGCTCTCCCTGCTCGTCCCCTGACCGTCCCGGCATCCGTACCGCCCACGAGGACCCGTCCGACCGCCCGTCCGGCACGTCCACGACGAAGGAGTTGCCTCCCGTATGACCACGCCCGCCGCCACGAACCGTCAGATCCGGCTGGCCGCGCGCCCGTCCGGCCTGCCCGTGCCCACCGACTGGGAGGCGACCACCGAACCGGTGGCCGAACCGGCCGACGGGCGCCTCCTGGTCGAGGTCTCGCACATCTCGCTCGACCCGGCGATGCGCGGCTGGATGAACGACGTGCGCTCGTACATCCCGCCGGTACGGATCGGCGAGGTGATGCGCGCCGGCGGCATCGGCCGCGTGCTCGCCTCGCGGCATCCGGACTTCGCAGTCGGGGACCACGTGTTCGGCCGGTTCGGCGTGCAGGAGTACGCGGAAACCGACGGCGAGGGGGTGCGCCGGGTGGACCTGGGCATCGCCCCGCCCGAGACCCACCTGGGCGTCCTCGGCGCCACCGGACTGACCGCGTACTTCGGCCTGTTCGACATCGGCCGCCCGCAGCCGGGGCAGACCGTACTCGTGTCCGGCGCGGCCGGCGCGGTGGGCAGCGTGGTCGGCCAGCTCGCCACGTTGAAGGGCTGCCGGGCGGTGGGCATCGCCGGCGGGCCGGACAAGTGCCGCACGCTGACCGAGGAGTTCGGCTTCGACGCGGCCGTCGACTACAAGAACGACGACGTGCCCGCCGCGCTGCGCAAACACTGCCCCGACGGCGTGGACGTGTTCTTCGACAACGTCGGCGGCACGATCCTGGACGCCGCGCTGACCCGGCTGGCCCGGGGCGCGCGGGTGATCGTGTGCGGCGCGATCTCCCAGTACAACAACACCGAACCCGGCCCAGGCCCGAGCAACTACCTTTCCCTGCTGGTCAATCGGGCGTCGATGACCGGCATGGTGGTCTTCGACTACGCCGACCGCTACCCCGAGGCGACGGCGGAGCTGGCCGGGTGGCTCGCGGACGGCCGACTGCGCGCGCGCGAGGACGTGGTCGAGGGCGACGTCACGGCCTTCCCGGAGACCCTGCTGCGCCTGTTCACCGGGGCGAACACGGGCAAGCTGGTACTGCGCATCCGCTGAGCCGCCGATCGTGGCCGGCGCCGGCCGCTCAGCGGGTCAGGGACGCGAGCAGGGCCAGGACCTGGGGCCATCCCCGCGCCTGGGCGGCGGCGTTGGCGGCCCGGGTGCCGCCCTGATCGAGCGGCTCCTTGGTCACCGGGTGGATGGGTCGGGTGCCGGCGGCGAAGTAGGGATGTGTACCGACGCCGTGCCCGGCATCGGGGAAGATCAGGGCCCGATGCGGATAGGGGCCGCCGCGGGCGTCGAGTTCGTCGACGATCGCCCGGGCCGAATCCGCCGACGGCCACAATCGGTCGTCGGTGCCGGCGATGGCCAGGACCGGGCCGTCGACGCGGTCGAGGGGGATGTGTCCCTGGGCGATGGGCCTGCCGTCCTTGGTCCAGGCGCTCTGCCCACGCGGGAAGCCGCCGTGGACCGCCGCCGACGGCGCGTACACGATCGCGCCGTGCACGAGGTCGGGGTGGTTCTGGGCGAGGAGCAGGGCGGCCTCGGTGCCGCGCGAGTAGCCCTGGGCGAGGATGTGTTCGGGATCGACGCCCGGTTGGGCGGCCAGGATGCGGGCGGCACCGGCGAAGTACTCCAGCGGGATGTTCTCCAGCGCGTCGGGCAGACCCGGGAGTCCGAAGTAGCCGAGAGCCAGCGCCGGGTAGCCGTGTGCGGCGAGCAGTACGGCGTCGGTGATCGGGCCGGGGCCGCCCTCCGAGCCGCCGAAGGCGAGCACGGCCGGGTGCCGAGGGGTCCCGGGGGCGGGCAGGAAGAGCATCCCGCTCACCCCGTCCGTGGCGAGGGCGAGAATCCGGGTGCCGACCCCGGGTGCCGTCCACTGCCTGGTCAGCGTCCGGGAGACGGGGCGGCGACCGGGGACCGCGGCCGTGAGGGTGAGGTCGAAGGAATGGTTCCGGGAGTCCTGTGCGAAGAAGGAGACCTGTTCGGGATCGCCCGACCTCGGGTTCATCGACCAGAACAACCCCATGCCGTCCGGTTTTCGGTAGGTGCCCGACAGGGGGGTCGCGGTGTCCAGGTCGACCACTCCGTGTGAGTCTGCCCGAAACGTGGCGTGGCCGTGCCACGGCTCACCCTCGGCGTCGACCGCCCCGAGATCGACGCCGACCTTCTCCCCGGCCGGCAGCCCGCCGATCCGGATGTGCAGCGCCCGATCCGGGAGCGCGGTCGGCGCGTCCACCTCGATCACGGGCCGACCATCCGGCACGCGCGTGCTCTCCGTGGTGCCCGCGCCCAGCACGACGAGCACCACCAGGGCACGTGCCCATCCACGCATACGATTTCGCACGACCTGCCCCCGTCGCATCCCCGGCCCGCATCGGCCGTGTTGTGCGTTCGTCTCGCTGCGTCGACGGTAGTCCCGGAGCCCACCCGAGCGCAGCGCTTCCTCTTGACCCCTACGGCCCCGCCGGCTCCGGGGCCACCGGGCGCAGCACCATCAGCGCCGCGTCGTCGGTGAGCCGGCCGCCCACGTGCGCGAGCAGCGCCTGCTGCAGACCGGCCAACAACTCGGCCGCGGACCGGTTCGGGTCCGCGTGCCGGGCGACCCAGTCGCGCAGCGGGAAGAACCGGCCGGCGGCGTCCCGCGCCTCGGTGGTGCCGTCGGTGTACAGCAGCAACGACTCGTCCGGGGTCATCCGGAACCGGTACGTCGGCACCCGGTCCTCGGTCGGCACCAGTCCGGCCAGACCCAGCGGCAACTCCGGCGGCACCTGCAACCAGCGCACCCCGGACGGGCCGATCACCGCCGGAGCCTCGTGCCCGTGGTTGGCCAGCTCGACCCGGCCGTCCCCGTCGAAGCCGACGATCAGCGCGGTGGCGAACCAGTCCGTGTCCGGCTCGCCGAGCAGCACCTGGTTGCGGCCGAAGCGCTCCAACCCCGCGCCCATGCGCCGCCCGACCCGCCACAGGTCCGGCTCGGCGTGGGCCGCCTCGTCGAACGTGCCGACCAGCGCCGCGCTCGCGCCCACCGCGGTCAGCCCCTTGCCCTGAACGTCGGCGATGAACGCGCGCGTCCCATGCGGGGTGTCCACCACGTCGTAGACGTCGCCGCCGACCTCCGCGTCCCGTTCGGCGGCCAGATAGCCGCGCTCGACCCGGATCCCGCCCACCACCGGCGGCACCGGCGGCAGCAGTGCGCGCTGGACGTGTTCGACCACGTTGCCCAGACGCGAGACCCGATCCTGCAATCGGGTCCTGAGCCACACCGTCGTCACCGCGATCGCCCCGCCCAGCACGACCACCACGAACCCGGCCCAGTCGTGTTCGTAGCCCACCGGCGCCAGCCACGGGTCCAGGACCAGGAACGTCAGCGTGGCGAGGATCGCGTACACCACGGTCGGGCGCACCGGGATCAGCGCGGACGCGGTCATCGGCACCAGGCACAACATCGTGTCGGTCCGGAACTCGTTCGGCGTGCCGAAGTCGACGGCCACGATGATGATGTAGAGCAGCGCCGGAAGCAGCGGGATCAACTGTCGCAGCGCCGACCCGCGCTCCGCCTCGACCACCGCGGCTTCACTCATCGCCTGGGCACCGTCCTGCGTCGGGCGGGCACCGTGGGGGTCACCCGGAGTGGATCGGTCGTCGGTCGACCACCGGGGCCGATGCCCCTCGGAGCCCATTCCCGGTCCACCTCACCCCCAGCTACGCCACACGGTGGACGGCCGTCCGCGACCACAGCGCCGTCGCGGACCGCGCGACTGCCGCCCCCGCCGGGGGCGGAATGCCCTCGGGGGCGAGGGAGTTGGGTTTCGGCGGCAGGTGGGTTTCAACCGCACCCGGGTCGGGGTGATCGGGGCATGGGGCGGGGTCGGGACGTTCGCGGTACAGCCGGCGCGCCCGGCGAGGCTCAGCGGTAACCGGTCTGGTCGGCGGGGAGGTCGCGGTCCTGGACCTCGACCAGGTAGCGCCAGGCGTCGGGGCGGCTGCCGTCCGTGTCGGTGAAGCCGTAGACGCCGGCGAGTTGCCCGCTGGAGAGGGACTGCCCGTTCCAGCGGGCCACGTCGGGGTCGGCGGCCAGGGCCGCCACGGCCCGGCCCACGTACGCCGGGGACTCGGAGATGCCGAAGTGCGGCTGCACCTTCAGGGCGTCGCGCCAGTTCGCCTCGGTCACCTTGTACGCGTCGAGCATCATCTCCGAGCGCAGCCACCCCGGGGTCAGGGCGACGGCGGTGGCACCACGCGGGCCGAGTTCGTGGCCGAGTGCGAAGGCCATCCGCAACACCGCCGACTTGGCCAGGTCGTAGAAGAAGGACACCCGGTAGTTGTCGCGGTTGTACTCGTTGGTGCCGTCGGTCATCTCCACCACCAGGCCGCCGGGGGTGCGCAGCAGCAGCGGCAGGGCGTGATGGCTGGTGATCGCGTGCGTGTCCACGGCGAGGCGCAGGATCCGCAGCCCGTCGTCCAGGTCGTGTTCCCACATCGGGGTGTCCCAGGCGAACAACTTCTCGCCGCCCCAGATGTCGTTGACCAGCACGTCGAGACGGCCCTGTTCGGAGTCGATCCGTTCGATCAGGGCCCGGACCCGCGCCGGCTCCAAGTGGTCGGTGGGTACCGCGATGCCGTGGCCGCCGGCGGCGGTGACCAGGTCGGCGGTGTCCTCGACGGTCTCCGGGCGGTCGTACTCGGAGCGTTGGCCGCGAGTGCTGCGGCCGGTGACGTACACGGTCGCGCCAGCCGCGCCGAGTTCGACCGCGACGCCGCGTCCGGCACCTCGGGTGGCTCCGGCCACCAGGGCGACCCGGTCGCGGAGGATGCTCGTGGCCATGCCGACTCCCGGTGCCGCTCGTGGATCGCCGCTCCGTCGGCCGCTGCCCGGGATCGGATGCGGCAAACCGCCGGGACGGGCGCGACGCCGGTGGCGAACGCCGGCGGGGTGTCGGGGGCTTCGGGGTGCCGGCCGCCGGGTTCGGGGGATGCTCGGGCGCGATGCACCCTCCGGACTCGGCGGCCCGCACGAGGACCATGAAACAGGGCGCGCCACGCCGGGCGACCCGAAAGGTCACCCGGACGGCGGATTCGGCGCGCCGAGTCCACCCGATCGTGGGCGCGCCGCCGACCGCCTATCCCGCCGCCGGCGCCAGCCCCGATTCCAGGGGGTTGTCCAGCAGGCGGGCGAAGGCCAGTTCGGCGGCGCCGTACAGCGGGGCGTCGTCGCCCAGGGCCGCCGTGCGCAGTTTGAGGTGTTCGCGGGTGACTGACAGGCTGGTGCGGTTGAGCCGACTGCGCACCTGCGCGGCGGTGGCCAGGTACACCTCGCGCAGCGTGCCGCCGAACACCACCATCTGCGGGTTGAGGATGTTCACCAGGTTGGCCACGCCCAGGCCGAGCCAGTCGCCGACCCGGCGCATCCCCTCCTCCGCGTCGTGGTCGCCGCGCGCCGCCGCGTCCGCCAGACCGCCGATCGTGTGCTTCGCGGTGCCCCGGGTGAGTGCGAACTCGCCGATCTCGGCCTCCCAGCACCCGCGCGCCCCGCACCGACACGGCCGGCCGTCCGGATTGACCACCATGTGCCCGACCTCGCCCGCGTACCCGTCGCCGCCGGCCACCGGCCGCCCGGCGGACAGGATGCCGCCGCCGATGCACACGTCGCCGTGCAGGTAGATCACGTCGTCGCAGCCCACCGCCGCACCCCGGGTGTGCTCGGCCACCACCCCCAGGTCGGCGTCGTTGCCGACCATGACCACCATCCCGATCGCCGTCGAAAGTCGCTCCCCCAGCGGCTCGTTGCGCCAATCCTGGGTCGGCCCCTCGGGAATCGTGCCGTCCGAGCCGCGCACCATCGCGCACACCGCCACGCCCGCGCCCACGCACACCCCGTCGGGCGGCGCGCTCAGCCGCATCTGCGCGACGAACCCGCCGAGCGCCTCGGCCACCTCCTTCGGCGAGAACCCGCTGCCCGGGCGCTGGAGTTCGCGGCGATCCAGGATCACCCCGCCGAGCCCGACCCGGGCCGCGACCAGCCGGTCCACGCCGATCGTGAAGGCGTACACGTACACCCGCTGCGACTGGGCCCGAACCACGAGCGAGGGCCGGCCCCGCCCGCCGCCGGAGGTGTCGCGCGGCGCCTCCTCGACGATCAGCCCGGCCGCCGCGAGTTCCGTGGTCAGCGCGCCGATCGTGCTGCGGTTCAGGCCCATGCCGGCGGTCAGTCGGGCCCGGGAGGTGGGGCCGAGCACGTGCACGTGGCGCAGCAGCGCCCCCAGGTTCTGCCTGCGGATGTCCTCCTGGGTGGGCGCTGCGCGCATCGGGCTGCGGACCCTGCCTTTCTCATCCGTGGCGTCGATCGAGGGGGAGGGCGGCGTCACCGCAGCCCGGCGGCTTCGGCCCGCCGCCGCGACAGGGCGTCGACCCCGGCGGCGAGGAGCAGCACGACGCCGGTCACAACGTACTTGACGCCGGCGCTGTACCCCATGAGCCCCATGCCGTTGTCGATCACCGCGACCACCGCGCCGCCGAGCACCGCGTCCAGCACCCGTCCCTTGCCGCCGAACAGGCTGGTGCCGCCGATCACCGCGGCGCCCACGGCGTACAACAGCACGTTGCTGCCGCCGGTGTTGGAGTCGACCGAGTTGGCCCGGGAGGCGGCGACGATGCCGCCGATCGCGGCCATCGTGGAGCAGATCACGAACGCCGAGATGCGCACCCGGTCCACATTGATCCCGGCCCGCCGGGCCGCCTCGCGGTTGCCGCCGACCGCGTACAGGCTCAGCCCGTACGGGGTGCGGCGCAACACGAACGTGCCGACCAGGAGCAGGATCACCAGGACCGGTACCACGATCGGCACACCGCGCAGCGAGGAGATCACCGTGTTGCGGCTGCGCTCCTGGTTGAGCACGTACACGGCGAGGCCGACCAGCACGGCGAGCACGCCGATCCGCAGGCCGGTGATCGCGATCGGCTCGGCGCTCAGCCCGCGGCGCGCCCGGCTGCGGTTGCGGCGCACGTGCACCACCCCGTACCCGGCGACCGCGGCGGCGGCCAGCAGCCAGCCGACGATCGGGGCGAGGTTGCGGTTGGAGATGGCCAGGATGGTCGAGTCGCGCACCGGCACGTTGGTGCCGCCCTTGACCAGCAGCAGCGAGACGCCCTGGAAGGCCAGGAACGCGCCGAGGGTGACCACGAAGGACGGGATGCCGACTTTGGCCACCAGCACGCCCAGGACCAGGCCGATCACCATGCCCACGACCAGCGCGGCGAGTACCGCGGCGTACCAGGGCCAGTCGTGTTCGGTGAGCAGCACGGCGAGCACCGCCGCGCACACCCCGCTGGCGAAGCCCGCGGACAGGTCGATCTCGCCGAGGACCAGGACGAAGATCAGCCCCATCGCGATCACGGTGACCGCGGCGCCCTGGGTGAACAGGTTGGCGAAGTTGCCCGCGCTGAGGAACTTGGGGCGCATGATGGCGAATACCGTGCACAGCACGACCAGGCCGAGCACCGCGGGCATCGCGCCGGTGTCGCCGCCGCGCAGCCGGGCGAGGTAGTCCTTCACGTGTGCGACCACCGGCGATTCGGGGGCACCGGTCCCGCTGTTGCCGTCGGCGAGAGGCAGGGCGCTGCTCGTCATCGGTTCGCTCCGTTTCGACCGGCACCGGGACCGAATGCCTCGGTCTGTCCCGACGTGATGAGTTCGACGATCTGGGAATGGGTGATCTCACCCGCGTTGACCTGGGCGGCGGTACGGCCCAGGTAGAGCACCGCGATCCGGTCGGCGACCGCGAACACGTCGTTCATGTTGTGCGAGATGAGCACGACGGCCAGGCCGTTGTCGGCGAGCCGGCGGACCAGTTCGAGCACCTGCGCGGTCTGCGACACGCCCAGCGCGGCGGTGGGTTCGTCCAGCACCACGACCTTGCTGTTCCACAACACCGCCTTGGCGATGGCCACGGTCTGGCGCTGGCCGCCGGAGAGGCTGGAGACGCGCTGGCGGATCGAGGAGACGGTCCGCACGGACAGGCCCGCCAGGGTCTCCTCGGCGATCTGCTCCATGCTGTCCTCGTCGAGCACCCAGCCGCGCCGGCGTTCCCGACCGAGGAACATGTTCTGCACGATGTCGAGGTTGTCGCACAGGGCGAGGTCCTGGTAGACGATCTCCACGCCCAGGTCGGACGCGTCGCGCGGGCTGTGCACGGTGACCGGCGCACCGTCGAAGAAGTACTCGCCGGAGTCGGCGGTGTGGATCCCGCCGATGCACTTGACCAGGGTCGACTTGCCCGCGCCGTTGTCGCCGACGAGCGCGGTCACCTGGCCCTCGTACACGGACAGGTCGACGTCGCGCAGCACGTGGACGGCGCCGAAGCTCTTGTTGACGCCGCGCAGTTCGAGCACCGGATTCGACGCGGGCGGCGGGGCGGGGGTGGGGGACAGGGCCACGATGCGGGCTCCTCGCTTGGGGGCGGCAGGGGTGGGACGCGCCGACCGGAACCGACCCTCGTGGGTGTCGGTTCCGGCACGATCGCGGGGCCCGAACGGTCAGTTGATGCCGAACTCGGTGCACTTGGCGGCGTAGGCGCCGGTGCACAGGGTGTCCTTGGTGACGTAGCCGTCGGCGACGACGTCCTTGACGTTCTCCTTGTAGATCGCCAGCGGCTCCAGGAGTACGGACGGCACGTCGCGCTTGCCCTCGGGGTCGCGCACGGTGGCGGGCACGCTGGGCTTTTGGCCCTTGGCCAGCGCCACGGCCAGGCCGGAGACCGCGTCGGCCTCCTTCTTGATCGCCTTGTAGACGGTCATGCACTGGTCGCCGACCAGGATGTTCTGCAGCGCGGTGGTCTCCGCGTCCTGCCCGGTGACCGGGACCCGGCCGTTGAGCTTTTGCTTCTTCAGGATCGAGATCGCCGCGTTGCCCAGGCCGTCGTTGGCGGCCACCACGCCCGAGATGTTCGGCGACTGGGTGAGCATCTGCTCGAACATGTTGGCGCCCTCGGTGTTGTTCCAGTCCGGAACGGCCTGGTCCGGGCCCTTCACGTACTCGCCCGAGTCGAACTTCGGCTTGAGCACCCCGTCGTAGCCCTGCTTGAGCAGCGTCGCGTTGTTGTCGGTGGCCGAGCCGTTGAGCATCGCGATGGTGGGCTTTTGCGCACCGGCGGCGGACAGGCACTTCTCGATGCCCTGGCCCATCAGCGTGCCGACCTTCACGTTGTCGAAGCTGACGTAGTACTGGGCGCTGCCGCCCAGGGTCAGCCGGTCGTAGTCGATGGTCGCCACACCCTGCGACTTCGCCTTGTCCAGTACGGCCTTCCCGGTGCCGCTGTCCAGGTTGACGATGATCAGGACGGTGGCGCCGTTGGTGATCATCTGGTCGGCGAGGGTCTGGAACTGGGACTTGTCGCCCTGGGCGTTCTGGATGTCGTAGTCGACGCCGGCGGCCTTGAACGCCTCCGTCAGGTACTTGCGGTCGTTGGTCTCCCAGCGACCCGAGGTCTTGCTGTCCGGGAGGATCACGCCGATCTTCGCCTTCTTGCCGTTGCCGCCGGGGGCATCGGACGCACCGGCGGCACCGGAGGACCCGGACCCGGAGCCGGAGGTGTCCGAACAGGCGGACAGGGTGCCGGCGGCGACCAGCACACAGGCGGAGACGGACACGAGGAACCTCTTGCGCATGGTGGATCCCTTCGGGCACGCGCCGGTGGGGCCGGCGGGGGACGTGATGGCGTCACGGGGTGGTGCGGCGTGCGGAGTTGTGCGCAGGGGTGAGCGGCCGACAGTCGGGCGGCGACCGCGCCGTAAATGTTGTGGGCGACAACGTAATAGCCGCACGGGGTGTCCGCCAGACCTCACGTGGGAGGAAATTAAGTTCCGAGCCACAACTTAGGGACGTGGAGGGCGCGTTCGTAGGCCCCGGCCTGGGCATTCGGGCAGGGGAGGCAACTTTTCGCGGCGTCGGTGGTGGGGGCGTGCGGGCGCGGCGATGTGGTGTGGGGCGGTTCCGTGGCCGGCGGCACCGGTTGGTCGGCGGTGTCGGGGCGGCGGGGATCGCCCGGTTGAGTCGGGGCTACCACGCCCGGGCCGGCGGCCGGTGGCGAGGCGCCCGGCGAAGAGGGCGTGGACGGTGTCGTGCGAAGAGCGACGGCGTCACGCCGAGAAGGGCCGGGACGAACTACCCGGCCGGGATCGGCACGGGTTCGAAGATCGGCGTACGCGCGCCGGACCGGCTTGCGCGCGGCGATCGTGCGGTGAACCGGCGACCGGCCGGCGAGTCCGTCGCCTGGGCGGACACCCGTCGCAGTGTCCCGCCCGGGGCCCGATCCGCCGGGGGGGCGCCTCGACCACAACCGCCGAAGCCGACCGCGCACCGCCGTGCGGCGTGCGCGGACTCGGGGCGGCGGCGCGGTGCGGTCGTCGTCGCGTCGGGTGGGGTCGAATCGGGACGAGCGCCAAGGGTCGTCGGGCGACCGCAACGGCACCGCGCGCCGCGCCTGGACCTGGATCTCCACGTAGGCGTCGTTCGCCGTTCCGTGCAGGGCCTCGTCATAGGCGGACATGGCGGCGCGAATCGCCGCGCCGCCGGTGCCCCTGCGGCGTACGCGGGCGGTGAGCCACAGGCACACACCCACCGCGGCGGCGAGGCTGCCGGCGACCATCGCGAATCCCACCAGCCCGCCCATGGCACCGACCCTGAGGCGTGTCGCGCCGCCCGTACGGGAGACGGGGGTTCGGGTCGCCTCGAAGTCGCGCGGAAAGTTCGTGCGCGGGGCGTCGAGAACCCGGGGGCGGCTCCGACTTCCCGGTGACGACAACGAAACGACCACCCGAGGAGATCGCCATGGCCCAGACCGTCACCCATCCCGCCGCCCAGGACCGTTCGACCCCGTCTTTCGTCTCGACTCGGCCGGTGTGGCTGGTCAGCGTGGCCGCCGGGGCGGTCGCGGCGGTCGCCACCGAGGTGTACGGGCTGATCGCACGCGGGCTCGGTACGCCGATGCGGGCCGGGAACGTCGGCGCGGCGACGGCGGAGCCGATCACCGTGGGGATGTTCGCCATGGGCGTGGCGGTGTCCATGAGCGTCGGCACGCTGCTGGCCGTGCTGATCGCGCGCCGAGCGGCCCGTCCGGCGCGGACGTACCCGCGCACCACCATCGCCCTGACCGCGCTGTCCATGATCAGCCCGATCCTGGCCGGCGACACCGCGATCTCGACCAAGCTCATGTTGTGCGGCGCCCACCTGGTGGCCGCGGCCGTCGTCGTCCCGACCGTCACCCGCCGCCTGGCGGACGCCGACCGCACCCCCCGAGCCTGAACCCGGGGGGCGGCGGCACCCGGGATGCGGCGTGGCCGTCAGTCGTCGAAGGAGGCGAGATACGTGGCGGCCATGTCCTTGTCGCCGTGGCCCTGTTCGGAGGCGCGGTGGAGGCGTTCGGCGCCGGCCGCGACGACGTCCACGCGCACGCCCGCGTGCTCCGCGGCCTGCAGGACCAGTCGGGCGTCCTTCTCCGCGTTGTCCACGGTGAAGGACGGGGTGTACTCGCCCGCGAGGATGGCGCCGCCCTTCAGGTGGAAGTACGGGTTGTCCAGCGGGCCGCCGGTGATCGCGTCGAAGACCAGCTTCGGGTCCACATCCAGGCCCTTGGCCAGCGCCAGCGTCTCGCCCACGCCGTGGGTCAGTGCCAGGACCCAGGTGTTCAGGACGAGCTTGAGCCGGCTCGCGGTGCCGGACGTACCGTCCTCGCCCACCCACATGGTGCGCTGTCCGATGGTGTCGAACAGCGGCCGCACCCGGTCCCGAATCCCCGGTTCGCCCGCCGCCAGGATCACCAGCTTGCCCTGCTCTGCCGGTCCGCGGGTGCCCTGGACGGGGGCGTCCACGAGGAACAGGCCCTGGGCGCGGGCGAATTCGGCCAGCTCGTCGAACGCGTCCACGCCGACCGTGCTGACCTGCACCCACGTCGTGCCCTTGCGCAGGCCCGGGGCCGCGGCGCGCATCGCGTCGAGCACGCGCGGGCCGTCGTTGAGCGCGGTGAGCACGAAGTCGGCACCGGTGACCGCGTCGGCCGGGGTCTCGGCCGCGGTCACCCCGTCGGCGACCAGCGCCGCCGCCTTCTCCGGACTGCGGTTCCAGGCCCGGACGGCGAACCCGGCGCGCGCCAGGTTTCGGGCGAGGGCGGCGCCGATGATGCCGACGCCCAGCACGGCGATGGTCGGGCGGGTGTTCGTCATGGGTGCTCTCCCCGTGGGGTGGTTCGAAAATCTTCGTACCCCGGTACCGTAGACACCGACGGCATACGCCGGCAACCGGGATCGGACCGAGGAGTGGGATTCGGGATGCCTGTTCAGATGCCCCACCCGTCACTCGACGAGGTGGCGCTGAGCGCGGTCTTCGCCGCGTTGTCCGACGACCACCGACGCGGCGTGGTGGTCGCACTGGCCGCCGATCCGGATCGCGAACTGCCGTGCACGGCGCTGTCCGTACCCGGCTCGAAGTCCACCCGGTCGTACCACTGGAAGGTGCTGCGGGAAGCCGGCCTGATCGTCCAGCGCAACACCGGCACGGGCATGACCCTGCGCCTGCGCGCGGACGAATTCAACGCCCGCTTCCCTGGCCTCCTACCCAACCTCCTCCACCTCGAAGGCATCACCCCCACCAGCCCCGCACCTGAAGACCCCACACCTGCCGGTCCCACCGAGCCAAACCCCCAGCCCTGATCACGGCCCAGCCCCGGCCTCCACAAACCCCGGCCCCTCGACACCGCCGCGCCGGCCCGCCTCGCGCCCGCCTCGCGCTTCGCGTCCCGTGGGCTGTTCCGTTGGTGTGCGGGTCCTCGGTATGGTCCGAATATGGGTGAATCGAGTGGTGTGGTCGGCGTGGTCGAGGTCGACGGGGTGCGGCTGGTCCATGAGGTTTGGGGGGATCCCGCGGCTCCGCCGGTCGTGTTGTTGCACGCGCTCGGGGAGGACGCCGGGGACTGGGATCGGATAGCGCGCCGCCTGGCCGACACCTGGCGGGTGTACGTCGTCGAACTGCGCGGACACGGGCGCAGCGACCGGCCCGGCAGCTACTCGCTCGAACTCATGCGAGACGACCTCCTCGGCTGCCTGGACGCGCTGGGCCTGGCTCGGGTGGACCTGATCGGCCATTCGATGGGGGGCATCGTGGCCTATCTCTTCGCCCAGGAACACCCGGACCGGATAAGGCGGTTGGTCCTGGAGGACGTCTCCGTCCCGGTGCCGCGCGAGGCGGTCGCGCCGGTGCGGCCGGAGGGCGAACTCGGCTTCGACTGGGACATGGTGATCGCCATCCGCAAGCAGATCGACAATCCCGACCCCGCCTGGTGGGACCGCCTCGGCCTGATCACCGCCCCCACCCTCGTCGTCGGCGGCGGATCGGGCAGCCACATCCCCCAGGAGCGCATCGCCGAATGGAGTCGCCGCCTCCCCGACGTGCGCGTCGTCACCATCCCGGTCGGCCACCTGGTGCACGCCGCCGAACCGCACGCGTTCACCGAGGTGGTCCGGTCCTTCCTCGCCGCCCCGGACGCCCGCCGCCCGGCGCCCTGAACCCCCGGGCGCCCCGACCCCCCGAACGCCGCCTCGCGCTACGCGCCGAACCGCAGCGGTTCGTCGGTCTCCAGCACCGTCTTGAGGTTGGACAGGATCATCGGCCACCCTTCCCGAATGCTCGCCAACATCTCCGAGCCGGGCGCGAACCCGTCGTGCAGGACGCGCAGCGCGACCGCCTCGCCGACCGGCACCAGATCGAACGCGACCTTGGACACCGGCTCCCGCCGACGCTCGGCCAACTGCTCCGCGCTCCACCCGAACATCTCCGCGATCTCGGGTTCGTAGTTGTGCCAGGTGTACGCCAGCCGTCGTGGCGGCTCGGCCTCCAGGACCACCTGGCCGGCGTCGCGCGGGGCCGTCCGGGGCGAGAGCGACCAGCGTACGGTCGAACCGACGGCCCAGTCCGACTCCGGCCCGGAGCCGTCGAACCAGCGCTCGATCTCGGCCCGTTCGGTGAGCGCGCGCCACAACACCTCGGGGGTGGCGCGGATGTAGATGACGTAGTCGAACTGCGTGTCGGACACGGAGCCTTCTCCCAGGTGGGGCGGCATCGGTCGCGGACGTGACCGGATGCCCGGGGGATCGCCTGCGTTCCACTATCCGCCGGCGCGCCCCGCGACGTCGGCACCCTGCTGCCGCGCCACGCCGAAGCACTTTGCCGAACCACCCGGGAGTGGTCCGATCGGCCGATCGAACCGCGCGGGGGACGAGCACGCCGCAGGACGTAGGCGAGTGCGGTCACCGACTGCGCCCGAAGGGTGATGCGCCGGAGCGGGGCAGCGGCCAGTGTTCGGGGTATGCCCGCTTTCTCACTGCTTCGCAGACTGCTGCCACCGGCGCTCGCGCTGGTGTTGCCGATCGCGGTGGCCATGCCCGCCGCCGCCTCGCCCCCGCCCGCGCGGACCGTGCTCGCCGCCGATTCCGTGCCGGGCGGACCGCGTACCTCGCTGCCGCACCCGACCGGGCCCTACGGGGTCGGCCGACAATCCCTCCACCTGGTCGACCCGAGTCGCACGGATCCGTGGGTGCCCGAGGCGGGGGCGCGTGAACTGATGGTCGGGATGTACTACCCGGCCCGCCGCGGGACCGGCACGCCCACGCGCTACGCCACGGTCGACGAGGCGCGGCTGATGTTGGCCGACATCGGGATGGCAGACGTGTTCCCCGCGGAGGTGTTGAGCACGACCGCCACCGACGTGCGGGCCGACGCCCGCCCCGCGCCCGGCCGGTATCCGCTGGTGGTGCTCTCCCCGGGATTCGGCTATTCCGTGTTCACCCTCACCGGCCTCGCCGAGGATCTGGCGAGTCGGGGCTACGTGGTGGCCGCGATCGACCACGCGTACGAGTCGGTGGGCACCGCGTTCCCCGGCGGCCGAATGCTCACCTGCGTGGCCTGTACGAAGGTGCGTACCGAGGAGGACTTCGTCGCGGCCACCTCCGGCCGGGGCCGGGACATGTCGTTCGTGGTGGACCGCCTCACCGGGGCCGACCCGGCCTGGCGGTACGCCGACCTCATCGACCGGCACCGGATCGGCGCGGCGGGCCACTCGATCGGCGGCGCGGGGGCGGCGGCGGCGATGGCCGGCGACACCCGGATCCGGGCGGGCGTGAACATGGACGGCGCCTTCCACTCCGCCGTGCCCGAAACCGGCCTGGGCAAACGGCCGTTCCTGCTCTTCGGCACCGACGACGAGACCCATCGGCCGGGCGGCGACGACTCGAGCTGGGACCAGGCGTGGACCCGACTGGACGGCTGGAAGCGGTGGTTGACCGTGGCGAACGCCACCCACTTCAGCTTCAGCGACTTCCCCGTCTTCCTGGACCAACTCGGCCTGCCCGGCGGCGGATCGCCGACGACTTTGCCGGGCGCACGGGGGCTGGACCTGACCCGTACCTACCTTGCCGCCTTCGTCGACCGCCACCTGAGGCACCTGCCCCGACCGCTGCTCGACGGCCCGACGCCCGCGAACCCGGAGATCCGGTTCAACAACCCCTGACCGGCGACCCCGACGGACGACCCGCGACCCGTGAACGAGGATGGCCCGGCGGCGTCGCGTGGTCGCCGCCGGGCTCGGGAGGCATCGACCGAAAGGGGGTCGATCGATGCCGGGCACGGTTCTTCCTCGGGTGGGATCCGGACGGACCCCGAAGGGGGTTCAGCCGGTGAAACCCTTGAAGAGATTGGTGAATTCGTAGGGCGACTGGCTGATGCTGCTGCACGTCGCGGAGACTCCGCCGCCCGGGCAGGAGCCGTTGTCCCGACCCACCGACCAAAACGCCAGTCGGCCGATGTGGTTGGTGTTGGCCCAGGAGACCAGCTTGCTCGCGTCCGACTGGACGAAGATCTTGCCGTTGAAGTTGCGGCCGATCATCGGCGTGACCGCGAGCATGCCCCGGAGTTCGGCGTCGGACTTGGCGGGCCAGATCTCCTTCATCTGACGCAGCGTCGATTCCGCGGCGGCGATCACCGCGTCGCCCCACACCGGGCGCGACGTGCCGAACTCCATCGCCATCGGGTTGACGATGTCGACCCGAACCCCGTTGTCCCGCGCGCTCTTCAGCAGGTCCACGCCCAGCGCCGGGGTCAGACCGTAGTCGTCGCCCTGGACCATCAGCGTGAAGCTCACCGTGGTGGTCGGCCGATCCCGCTGCACCTTCGCCAGAGCCTTGTTCATCGTGTCGATCGGAATGGACGCCTCGATGTCGATGTCGAGGTGCTTGGCGCCCAGCGTGTCGATCACCTTGGTGTACGCGGCGGCGAGCGCGTCGGCGCTGCCGCAGGACGCCTCCAGGTAGGGGCCGGCCGCGCCGCCGAAGGCGACCACGATGTCGCCGCCCTGGGCCCGAAGTGCCGCGATCTGATCGACGATTCGCGGCTCGTCGAGGGCGATCGTGCCACCCCACTTGGGGTCGCAGCCGCTGTTGCTGCCCAGGACGAAGGCGAGCGTGAACAACTTCTGGCCGGTGGCCGCGGCCACGTCGGTCAGGGTGGGGGTGGGCGCGGTGATGTCGATGTACGGGACGCTGCGCACCGAGCCCGCGGGCGGATTGCCGCCGCCCGTCGTGGTGGTGCCGATCAGCTCGGGGGTGAACGGGGACACGTTGCCCGACGCGTCCTTCGCCCGGACCTTGATCCGGTACGCGGTGTCCGGGGTGAGCCCGGTCAGCGTCGCGCCGGGGCCGGCCGTGTCGGCGCGGGCGACGCCGTCGACGTACACGTCGTAGCCGGTGACCCGGTCGTTGTCGGTGGACGCGGTCCAGGCCAGGGTCAACGACGAGGAACCGGCCGCGGACACCCGCAGGTTCGTCGGTGTGCTCGGCGGGGTGGTGTCCGGCGTGGCCGGTCCGGTGCACGGGTTGCCGTTGAGCTTGCAGCCGGTGGGGGTTCCGGGCCCGGCGCCGAGAAAGCCGAACGTGGTCGAGGCGCCCGGTGCGAGGGTGCCGTTGTACTCGCGGTTGGTGAACACGTAGTGGCCGCCGCTGCCGGAACCGCTTTGCAGCGCGTCCCAGTAGGAGCCGACCGTGGTGCCGGCGGGCAGGTCGAACTCGACCTTCCAACCGGTGAGCGTGCCGGTGCCCTGGTTGCGCACGGTGTACTGCCCGGTGAAGCCGGAGCCCCAGTCGGACGCCTTGACGAACGTCGCCTCGGGGGAGGCGGCGTGTGCGGCGCCGGCGGGCAGGATCACCAACGCGATGGGGGCGACAACGGTGACGGCGACGGCGCGGGCGAGTGCGCGCAGCCGGCGCCGAGCCGGTCCGGTGGATGTGGAACGGACCCTGGCGGGACGGGAGTTGCCGGGCCGGGCGGCGCCGGATCGGGGATCGCGGCGCGGGGAGGGGGACGGGGCGGGGAACTCAGGGTTCATCGAGCCGGCTCCTGGACACGTCTGGGACACGAGTCGGGGGACGAGGGTGTTGCGCGATCCGCCGTGCGTGCGCCGCCGGTTGGCGCACTCCACCGCTCGCGGCCGGGCGGTGTGCCGGATCGTACTGCGTTTCGAGATGTGTCTGGTGCAATGGTCTATACCAACCTGGGTCTCGTCCATAGGGTCGCGGGCACTTTTTCGGTGCGCCCGGCAAGTATTGGCAAGGCCGCTGTGGATCGCGGAAAATTTTTCCTCGGCACAATGACGACACATCTGATGCTCCGTCAGAAACAAGGTCTCGCAGGCCGGACGGACTTTTCCCGGGCTTTTGCAACGCCTCGGTTGGGGAGTAATGAACCCTCGACGGCACGATCGAATCGGAAAGACCCGCTCCGCGCTCTTGCGCGACCGGACGAGCACGACGAATCTGTGTAGCGCCGCAGTCATTGGTCTATACCTGTCCCGCCGGACCGCAGGCGGCGGCACCCGTACGCCGGAATACCGGGATCCGTCGCGGCCACCTCGGATCCCCGTCCCACCCGCGCCGACCGTCCCACCAGTGCCGACAGGTCCCAACCGCGCCGACCGTCCCACCCGCGTTCGAGGGCTCCCGTATGACGTCCATGCGGCCTTCGTGCGTCCCCGCTATCGGCAACTCCCTTACCCGGAGGGCTTGATGAAGTCTCCCCGCAAGGTCGCGGCATTCGCCGCGGCCTGCTGCCTGGCACCCTTGACGATCGCCGCGCTGGCCACCGGAACCGCACAGGCGCACGGCACACTCAGCAACCCGCTCAGCCGTACCGGCACGTGTCGCGCCGAGAACCCGGAGAACCCGACGTCCGCCGCGTGCAAGGCCGCGGTGGCCATCGGCGGCACGCAGCCGGTGTACGACTGGAACGAGGTCAACCTCGCGGACGTCGCCGGTCGGCACCACCAGCTGATCCCCGACGGCAAGTTGTGCAGCGCCGGGCGGGACAAGTACAAGGGCTTCGACCAGGCCCGCGCCGACTGGCCCGCGACCGCGGTCTCCCCCGGCAGCACCTTCAACTTCCTGTTCCGGGCCACCTCCCCGCACCGCGGCACGTTCCAGTTCTTCGTGACCCGCGACGGCTACGACCCCACCGTGCCGCTGCGTTGGTCCGACCTGGAGGCCACGCCGTTCCTGACCCAGACCGATCCGCCGCTGGACAACGGCTCGTTCGTGATGAACGGCCGGATGCCGCAGGGCAAGAGCGGGCGCCACCTGGTCTATGTGATCTACCAACGCTCCGACAGCCCCGAGGCGTTCTACTCCTGCTCGGACGTGGTCTTCGGCGCCGCCGCCGCACCGGCCGCCGCCGAGCGGGTGACGGCGGCGACCGCCCCGCTCGCGCACGAGACCGGCGCGCCGTACATCGAACCCGCCGGGCGCACCCACGAGAGCATCCACGAGGCCCCGGTGGCCGCGGCAGTGCCGGACCCGGGCCCGGCGGGCGTGCCGCGCGCGGCCACGGTCGGCGCGGCCGGCGCGGGTGCGTTGATCGTCGTCGGCGGCGGCGCCGTCGTGCTGACCAACCGGCGTAGGGAGGCCCGCGCCCGGCGCTGAACCCGCGCCCGGCGCCCCACAGATGCCACCTCCGGTCCGGACGAAGTCGTCGGGCCCGACCAACCCGACGACCGCCGCCGGGCCGGAGGTGGGCCAAACCACGCCCGCCGCGCCGCCCCCCACGTCCCCGGGGGGCCGGCACCCCTCCTCGCACCGGCCCGTCCCGGGGCCGGCCCCTCCGCACCACCCGATCCCTCCACCCGATCCGCCGGCGCGGCCGTCCCCGCCGCGCCGGCCCGAAGCACCCCGCGTGGCCCGTCCCGACCGCGCGACGCCCGACCGAACACCCGTCCCCCGGACCGGTCCTCCCGCGGCTCCACCCCTCCGCGCCGACCCCGCACCCACCGTCCCGCCCCGCACGTGCTCCGCAAGTCCCTTTCTCGTCCTCAGAAAGCGGGAGTACCCATGCGACGACCAAGTCCGCTCCGCACCCTGGCGACCGTGGTGGCCACCGCCGCCGCGTCGCTGGGCCTCGTGCTGACCTCGGGCGGCGCCGCGAACGCCGCCGCGGAAACCACGCCGACCACCGCGCGGACGGCGGCAGCGGCGCCCGCCACGGTCGGACAGGCGGGCGCGCAGGCCGCCACACCGCTGCCCACCCGCGTGTTCGCGCCGTACTTCGAGGCGTGGACGGGGGAGAACCCGGCGACGCTGTCCGCCCAGTCCGGCGCGAAGTACCTGACCATGGCCTTCATCCAGACCCCGAGCAAGGGCTCGTGTACGCCGTATTGGAACGGCGACACCGGAATGCCCATCGCCCAGTCCACGTTCGGCGCGGACATCGCCAGGATTCGCGCGGCCGGCGGCGACGTGATCCCGTCGTTCGGCGGCTACACCGCGGACAACACCGGCACCGAGATCGCGGACAGTTGCACCAACGTCAACTCCATCGCGACGGCGATCGAGAACGTGATCTCCACCTACGACATCAGCCGCATCTGCCTCGACATCGAGGACAACTCGCTGACCAACACGGCCGGCATCGACCGCCGCAACAAGGCGCTCAAGCAGGTCCAGGCGTGGGCGGCGAGCAACAACCGTTCGCTGCAGATCCAGTACACCCTGCCGACCACGACCTCGGGCCTGGCCGACAGCGGTTTGGCGGTGTTGCGGAACGCGGTGAGCAACGGCACCAAGGTCGACGTCGTCAACATCATGACGTTCGACTACTACGACAACCAGCCGCACCAGATGGCCAACGACGCGAAGAGCGCCGCGACCGGCCTGAAGAACCAACTCGGCCAGCTGTACCCGAACAAGACCCAGGCCGAACTGTGGGCCATGGTCGGCGTCACCGTGATGCCGGGCGTGGACGACTTCGGCGCCGCCGAGACGTTCACCACGGCGGACGCGGTCACCGTCGTCGACTGGGCCAAGACGCAGGGGATCAGCACCCTGTCGATGTGGGCCCTCCAGCGCGACAACGGCTCCTGTCCGGGGGGTACGGCGCAGGACAACTGCTCCGGAATCCCGCAGGAGCAATGGCAGTTCACCCACACCTTCGCGCCGTTCACCGGCGGCGGCGGACCGGTCACCAACGACTTCGCGCTCACCCTGAACCCGACCACCGGCTCGGTCGCGCTCGGCGGCACGACGTCGTCGACGATCACCACCGCGGTCACCCAGGGCAACGCGCAGAACGTCGCGCTCGGCGTCACCGGCGCTCCCAGCGGGGTGAACGTGTCCGTCACCCCGAGTACGGTCACCGCGGGCGGATCCGCGACGCTGAACGTCAGCGCCTCCGCGACGGCGACCCCGGGCACCTACCCGCTCACCGTCACCGGCGTCGGCGCGTCCGCGACGCACAGCGCGACCTACTCGCTGACCGTCACCTCCGGGCCGGTCACCAACGACTTCACCCTGTTCGCCGGTCCCGCGTCGGGCACCGTCACGCAGGGCGGCGGCACCTCGTCGACGCTCACCACCGGGATCGCCGCCGGCGCGGCGGAAACCATCGCACTGACGGTGTCCGGCACCGGCAACGGCCTCAACGCCACGGTCACCCCGGCCTCGGTCACCACCGGCGGATCCGCGACGCTGAACATCTCCACCACCGCGGCCCTGCTCCCCGGCACCTATCCGATCACCGTCACCGGCACCAGCCCGTCGGCCACGCACAGCACGGTGTACACGCTCACCGTCAACGGCTCCTCCGGCGGCCTGCTCAACGCCGACCTGGAAAGCGGTTCGCTCGCTCCATGGACCTGCCAGCCCGGCGGCGCGGTGGTCTCCACGCCCACGCACGGCGGCACGCACGCCCTGGAGGTCGCGGCCGGCGCGGCGCAGACCGGGGAATGCAAGCAGACCCTGCAACTCGCCCCCAACTCGACCCACACCCTCACCGCCTGGGTTCGCGGCAACTACGCCTACCTGGGCGTGAGCGGGGGCGCGACGGGCAGCACCTGGGCCTCGCCCGGGACCACGTGGGCCAAGCTGACCGTGCCGTTCACGGTCGGCGCGTCCGGCAGCGTGACGGTCTACCTGCACGGCTGGTACGGGCAGGGATCGGTCTACGGCGACGACTTCGCGATCAGCTGAGGCCACGGTGCCGGGGCGGCGCCGTGCATCCCGCCGGATGCACGGGACCCCCCGACACCGCCGCGATCGCCCCCGAAGCCCGGACGCCGGCTCGCGACCCCACCGCGAGCCGGCGCCCGGTTGCCGTATGTCAGGCGCGGATCGTGGGCGGGGCGGCGCCGGTGCCGCCGGGCCCCGCCGGGCCGCCTGCGCTGCCTCGCCCCGAGCAGGACGTCCGATCCCCCGGGCGGGGTGGCGCCCTGCCCGGGCCCGCCGACCAGTCCGCCCGGCCCTGCCCGGAGGGCGCCGCGCCCTGCCGGATGAGCGGCGCCGGCGCGGGTTGGTTCCCGCCGATCGTGGTTTCCGGTGCGGTGTACTTCCCGCTCGCCCGGGTACGGGTGCGGGCGGGCCGAGCGGGCCCGGCGGCGGCGCCGGTCGGTCGGGGCGCGAACCCTTCCCGGCCGGCCGTCGTGGCAGGTCGCACACGGTTTGGTTTGCCAGTTCGTGCCGTTGCGCGCGACCCGCCCGGCAGTCGGCTCGGAACGGCCTAACCTGAACCGCTGATCGAGCGCCGGCCGCATCGTCCGAGAACCGCCAGGGGGCCGACATGGCACGCAATACCCACCCGCGACCAACCCGCTGCACCGGCGCCGGGAGGCGCCGATGACCGCCTCCACCCAGCTCCGCCCGGCGGTTCCGCTGCACCGCCTCGAGGTGCCCGCGCCGAGCGTCCTGCCGTTCGCCGTCGGCTCGTTCGACAGCATCGGCCCGTTGTCCCGGGCCGACTTCCCGCACCGGCACACGTTCTACGAGATCGCCATTGTCACCGGCGGTCGCGGTACCCACGTATTGGATCTGGTGCCCCGGTCGGTGTCTCCGCCGCAGCTGTTCTTCATCGCCCCCGGCCAGGTGCACTTCTGGCATCGCATGCACGAACTCACCGGCTGGGTCGTGCTGTTCAACGACGACTTCCTGTTCGCCCACCCCGAGGACCGGGACATCGTCCGCGACCTGGCCGGCTGTCCGCGGCTGCGGCCCACGCCGGAGGCCGCGCCCGGACTGCTGGGCGTGGTCGCCGAGTTGCGCCGCGAATACGCCGAACAGGGCGTGGGATTCATCCCGGTACTCCAGGCGTACCTGCATGTGCTGATCCTGCGTGCGGCCCGACTGGCGATATGGGACGGCCCCGACTCCCGGCGGGACGCGGGGCGGTCGGATCCGGGACAGCCCGATCCGGGGCCGACCGCGGCGCTCGCGCAGCGCTTCGCCCGGCTCCTGGACGGCCCGCCGGATCCGGATCCGGTCGAGCGTACGGTCGGTGCGTACGCCGATCGCCTCGGCGTCTCGGTGGGCCATCTCAACCACGCGGTGAAGACCGCCACCGGGCGCACCCCCGGCCGGATCATCCGCCAGGCGCAGGTGGTGGAGGCCAAACGGCTGCTCGCCGGCAGTGATCTGACAGTGCGTCAAGTCGCGGACAGGGTGGGTTTCGCGGACCCCGCGTACTTCTGCCGGTTCTTTCGTCGGGAGACCGGGAGCACCCCGGGGGAGTATCGCCGCGAGATCAACGCGAAGCACCACGAGAGCCGTGCTTTGTCCATCGACGCCCGCAACCGGCGAGCATAGGTTCAGACCAATCGCGAGCGGGCGGATCGATTCGTCGACGCTGCCCGCCCGTCCCCTCGCCGAGGAGGTCGCCATGGACCCCGAGATCACCGATCAGGAAGAGCCCGCCGCGCGCGGCATCACCCGCAAGAATCTGCTCAAGGCGGCGCTGATCGCCGCTCCGCTGCCGCTGCTGATCGGCGGCGTGCCCGCGCTGGCCCGGGCGCAGCGCGACAGTGGCGGGCCGTTGGCCCCGACGCCGTTCTGCCACGACGGCGACGCGCCCACGATCGACCAGACCGAAGGGCCGTACTTCAAGCCCAACTCCCCGGAGCGGTCGGTGCTCACCGGCGCCGGCACGCCGCTGGTGGTGTCCGGCTTCGTGTTCAACCGTGCGTGTCAGCCACTGGCCAACGTGCTGCTCGACTTCTGGCAGGCGGACACCAACGGCGAGTACGACAACGTCGGATACACCTTCCGCGGCCACCAGTTCACCAACGCGCAGGGCGCGTACAAGTTGACCACGGTGGTACCGGGCCTGTACCCGGGCCGTACCCGGCACCTGCACGTGAAGGTCCAGGCGCCCAACCGGGGGATCCTGACCACGCAGACCTACTTCCCGGGCGAGCCGCGCAACAACACCGACACGATCTTCGACGCGCGGCTGTTGATGAACGTACGCAACGGCAATCCCGGCAAGGAGGCGACCTTCGACTTCGTCCTCAACATCGCCGGGGTCCCCCCGACGAGCCAGCCGCCCACGAGCCAGCCGCCGACGAGCGAGCCGCCGACGAACCCGCCGGGTGGCACCTGGCGGGCGGGCACCAACTACGCCGCCGGCGCCACGGTGTCCTACGGCGGTCAGAACTACCGCTGCCTGCAAGGGCATACGGCAATTTCGGGATGGGAGCCGCCGAACGTGCCGGCTCTGTGGCAGCGGATCTGATCGACATCGCCGGGGGAGGCGAGTCGATCACGGGCCCCGGCGGTGCCACCCGCCGGGGCCCGGCGTTCGTGGGCGCCGTCGTCGGGCGCGACCGCGCGAATCGTGGGGCCCGCGTGGTCGGTGGGAACGGCTGGGTCGCCGCCCGGCCGACCCGGTCGGCCGGTCGGGTCGGTCGGGTCGGTCGGGTCGTTTCGATCGGTCGCGCCGGTTCGATCGGTGTGGACTCCTTGGGGCGTGCGCGACCGTTCAGCCCGCGATGGTGAGTTGCATCAGGGCCTTGGCGGTGTGCATGCGGTTTTCCGACTGGTCGAACACCCGGCTGCGCGGGCCCTCGAAGACCTCGTCCGCGACCTCGCGGAGGTCGGGACGGGCCCGCGCGGTCTCGGTCTCCAGGTCGTGGAACGCGGGCAGGCAGTGCAGGTAGACGGTGTCGGCACGGCCGGTGCGGGCCATCAGCTCGGGCGTGACCTTCAGGTCGCGCAGCAGCTCGATACGACGGTCGGTCTCCCCCTCCTCACCCATGGACACCCACACGTCGCCGTACACCGCGGCGGAGCCGGTCAGCGCCTCCCCCGGCGACGCGGTGACGGTGATCGAGGCTCCCGACGACTCGGCTCCGGCGAGCAGTTCCACGATCGACGCGGGGTCCGGGTGCAGCGGCTCCGGGGCCAGGACGCGCAGGTCGAGGCCGAGCTTGACGGCGGCGACGGCCAGCGTCCGGGCCACGTTGTTGCGGCCGTCGCCGACGTACGTGACGGGCAGGCCGCGGAGTTCGCCGAAGTTCTCGCGCAGCGTGAGCAGGTCGGCGAGCACCTGGGTCGGATGGTAGGTGTCGCACAGTCCGTTCCACACCGGCACCCCCGCGTGCGCGGCGAACTCGGCGACGGTCGTATGCTCGAAGCCACGGAACATCACCCCGTCGAAGACCCGCCCGAACACCCGGGCGATGTCGCGCACGGACTCCTTGATCCCGAACCGGATGTCCTCGCGACCGAAGATCTCCGGATGCGCACCGGACTGCGTCGCCGCGACGACGAACGAGACGCGAGTGCGGCACGAGGGCTTGAGAAATATCAACGCGATATTGCGCCCCGCCAACACCGGCACCCGCTCCCCGAACGCGGCCCGCTCCTTCAGATCCCCGGCCCGATCCAGCAACTCACCGATCTCTGCGGCGTTCACGTCCAGGAGCGAGAGCAGGTTGCGGCCCTTGAGGGTGGAAAACCCCATGGATGACCTCGATTCGATGGTCTGATGAAGATGCATGAATATGCCTGATGCAGCATCATCATGCACGATCGAGCTCGGAATCGGCGGCCCATTTTCCGGCAGCCACCACTCGGTGCCGGGTGCCGGGTGCCGGGTGCCGGTGTCCGGCGTGCCCGGTGCCCGGCGGGAGCGAAAACCCGGTGGAAGTGCCGTGATCGGGGCTGGTAGCTTCGCCCCCGTGTGCAACCCCGAGTCGGACAGACGACGGCCGCCGGTGAGCCGGTGGCCGAGCCCCTGTCGATGAGCTGAAGCCGCGTGGCCGCAATGGCCGCGGGCGTCCTCGGACATGGCCGCCACCGGTGTCGCCGGTGTCGAGTCGTGAGGTAATCCATCGGACGTCCATGGGGTTTCGTCATGCCATTCGCCGTATATGTGCTCGGGCTCGCGGTCTTTGCCCAAGGCACCTCGGAGTTCATGCTCTCCGGCCTGCTCTCGGGCATCGCCGACGATCTGCACGTGTCCATTCCCACCGCCGGACTGCTCACCTCGGCGTTCGCCGTCGGGATGGTGGTGGGCGCGCCCACGATGGCGCTGGTCGGCCGCCGACAACCACGCCGCCGCGCACTGCTGTTCTTCCTGTGCGTGTTCATCGCCGCGCACGTCGTGGGCGCGCTCACCCCGAACTACCCGGTCCTGCTGGCCACTCGCGTATTCGGCGCACTGGCCAACGCCGGCTTCTGGGCGGTTGCCCTGGTGACCGCGATCGACCTGGTCCGACCCGAGCAACGGGCCCGCGCCACCTCGGTGGTGGTCGGCGGCGTCACCATCGCCTGCGTGGTCGGCGTACCGGCCGGCGCGCTCCTGGGCGACCGGTGGGGCTGGCGCGCGGCGTTCTGGGCGGTGGCCCTGGTGTCGCTGCCTGCCGTACTCGCCATCGCCCGAACCATCCCGAACCACGCACCACCGGCGCACCCGGACCCGTCGGCAAACACCCGTCGCGAACTGCGCGCCCTGCTCACCCGGCCGCTGCTGTCGACCCTGTCGGTGATGGCCCTCGTCCAGGGCGCCACCTTCTGCGCGTTCTCCTACTTCGAGCCGGTGATCACCGAGGTCACCGGCCTGGCCGACGGCTGGGTCCCGATCGCCCTCGCCCTGTTCGGAGTCGGCTCGTTCGTCGGCGTCACCATCGCGGGCCGCATCGTCGACCGACGCCCGACCCAGGTGATCGGATGGGGGATGGCGGCTTCGGCCGTCGGATGGACCCTGTTCGCGTACACAGCGGGCACCCCGTGGGCGGCGATCACCCTGGTCGCAATCCAGGGCACGCTCGCCTTCGCGACCGGAACGGCTCTGATCGCCCGCGTACTTCGCCTCTCCCAGGACACCTCCGGCCTGTCCGGCGCCCTGGCCACCTCCGCCTTCAACATCGGCGGCACCCTGGGCCCCTGGCTGGGCGGCCTGACGATCGACGCCGACCTCGGCTACCGAGCCCCCCTCGCAACCAGCGCAGCCCTCATGGTCCTGGCCCTGACGGTGGCAGCAACAACCCACCGCCACCGGACCCCCAGTACCCACCAACTCCCCAAGCCCACCAAACACATCTGACCCAACCCCGGCCACCCGACATCCGAAGCCGAACCCACCGAAAGCCTCCCCGAGCGGGCGGGGCGTTTCCGGACGGGCGTCGCGTATGGGGTTGCGGTTGCGGGTGGCCGGTGCGGGGCCGGTCAGAGTCGGTGGTGGGCCGCCGCCGGCGCGCGGGGCTCCGATGCTGAGGGCTCCCGACGAGACGGGTGCGTTGGTCGGCGAAAACCGACCGGCAGCGGCGGGGCGGGAGGGGGGCTCGGGTCGAGTCTGCCGGGGTGCCTTCCGGA
>NZ_JBHTVA010000065.1:0-57824 GCF_042793325.1 Embleya sp. NPDC056575 | reverse complement strand
CGCCGGTGTCGTGCCGACCGGCGCCCGTCCGCGACCCGCTTACGGCCCCCCGGGGGGGGTGTTGCTCGGTTAGCCCGCGAAGCCGAAGGCGCGGTCGGCGTCGCCGACCAGGAAGAATTCGCCCTGACCGTGATGACCTTCGCCGAACGCGACGATGGTCGCGGACTCCTGGCCGCCGAAGGCGTCGGCCTGGGCGGTGCCGGCCCCGAAGATCGCGGTGATGCCGGTCAGGACGACGGCCGCGGCGACAGTACGAATACGCATGATCTCTCCCAAGGTTCGTGCTCGAATCTCGAAGCACGATCACACCAGACAAAACCCCACGAACTAGGACATTGACCCAATCGGGGGCGATGTCGCGTGCCGCGAGATGTCGTCGGCGGCCGGCTTCCCCGGCTCGTCGGGGAACGGTCTGTACCGAGGCGGATCACCGGCCGCGCCGCCGCGTTTCCTGTTTCGCGGCCCAGGTTCGCAGGCGGGTCGCGGCCTCTTCGCGTGACAGGGGGCCGTGTTCGAGATGCAGATCCTGTAGATGGCGAGTGGCGGCACCGATCAGTGGGCCCGGAGGTATGCCGAGCAGCGCCATGATCGCCTTGCCGTCCAGAGCCAAAGGAACGTTCGGGAGTCTCCTGGATTTCTCGAACTCCGCCGCGGCGCGCGCCGTTCTCGCATCCTCCGCCGACCGCCGCCGATGCCACTCGTCGTAGGTCGCCGCCCATTGCGCGGCCCGTCCGGCCGACCGCCAGCCGTGCGTGTCCTGCTCCCGACCGAGCCCCACCTCCAGGAACAGGTCGTGGTGGTCCGCCCCCTCGATGCCGGACGGAACGACATCGAGCAGGGCGAGCGCGGCGTTGATCGGCCACTCCTCCCGTGGACCGGTGAAGTCCCGGTCATGGACCGGACCCCACACCCTCGCCCCGTTTCGCCACACCGCGGCAGTCTGGTATCCGTCTCCTCCGTGGAAGTCCGCCTCCACGCACGCGATCGGCCCGCCGCGCGACCAGTGCCCCAGGGTCTGCTCGAGAGCCGCGGACATCACCGCGCGCGGTCGACCGGTGGGCCCGTCCGGCTCGTCGAAGATTCGTTCGGTGGCGGGCATCAGCCCCAACCGACGTCGGAGCGGGGCGACAACCGCCTCCCCGATCCCAGGGGTCCGGCTCCTGAGCAGGTCGAAACCCCCGACGAGTGCGCTGAGTTCGTACGGCATTCCCGCAGGGTAGCCGCAGCCGCACCGCCGCCCCACGGACGAGCACTCGCGGACTCCGAGTCGCATCTCCCCGGCCGTCACTCGTCGATCGCCGTCAGCCTCTCCCGCCGGTACACCACGTGCTTGCCGTCGCGCCGTCGATCGACCAACCCCGCGCGGTACAGCAGTTGCAGGTGATGCGACGCGGTCGAGCGGGCCACGCCCAGTCGGACGGCGACCTCGGCGGTCGTGGCACCGACGGTCGTCTCGGCCAGGATCAGCGCGCGCGTTTCCCCCATCACCTCGCCGAGTCCCGTCGCGGCCGGCTTGCGGCCCCGCTGGTCGCGCCCCGTGCGCCGATCGGGCCTGGCCGGATAGTGAATGATCGGGCTGCGCCGATCGGGAGATCCCGGGGGATCGATGGCGAACCGCGTGCGACGGAACCACGGTGAGGGTTGGAAGATCAGGCGCGGCTCGGCGAGACGCGCCCCACGCGGATGCGGATACCGCAACCCGATGTCGATCCCACCGCCGTTCCAGAGCACACACGCGTCGAGATTGTCGATCGCGGCCACGAGCCCGCCGCCTGCCGCCGCACGCGCCCGGGAGGCGATGTCGGCCTCCAGGCGGTCGCGGATCCGCGGCCAATCGGGCGCGACGACGAGCCGGAACAGCCGCGCGAGTTGATCCGCGGCGGTCTGCATCAGGTCCGCTTCGCCCTGCTCCGTCGCGCGGGCGAGCCTGCCCGGTAACTTCCCCCCACCGGAGATGATGGCGATCTCATGCCGGATCCGATCGGTTCCGGTGGAGGTGATCGTGTGCAACTCCTCGTCCAGGTCCCCGATGTGCGCCGCCGGCAGCGGACGCAGGAAGTCCGGACAATAGCCGTGCGCACCCGGGGCCCCGAGCGTGGCGAGCGTCCCGAACCCGCCCCCGGTCAGCGCCGCCACGGCCCGCTCCCGGATCCCCCGCGGCACGCCGGCCGGGTACTCGTGCAGGGCCATGAGCAGGTCGGCGGTGACGGTGACGGGCGAGATGGCGAAGCGGCTGCGCGCCAGGGCGTCCGCCGACAGATCGATACGAATCATGACACCTCTCCGGGTCGTCGAGGGGCAAGTGTCGATGCCTGTCGAATCGTTGGGCACCGCCGCGGCCGGCGGCGCACCATCTCTTCGAACGGGCTCTCTCGAAGGCGGCACGGCCGATACCCACCCGGTGTCGACGTGATCGTGCCGCCGGCATCGGAAGGACGGTCATGAATCCTGGTCGATGGATCGTGTGCGCCATCCTCGCCTTCGCCGTGGCCGTGGCCTGCGCCACCGCCTCTCCGAGAGCGACGACGATCGAGTACGGGTTCGCCCACACGATCGCCGCCACAGCCATCGAGTACGGCCTGTAGGCGGGCCGACCACTTCCACGCCCGCCCCCGCTCCCGCGCACGCTCCCCGCCCGCGTTCGATGCCACGGTACCGGCGCGCTCGGGAAGACGCCGATCCTTCGGACCGACGTCGCAAATCCGTTGCCCCACAAGGCGCGGGGGGCACACCGCACCGGGTCCCATCGGCAATCCGACATCACACAAGGAGTACCGATCAACCATGTCTCGTAACCGGAAGATTCTCGGCGTGCTGGCGCTCGCCATTTCCTGCGCCACCATCGGCGTCACCGCCGGCACAGCGGAGGCGAAGGTGATCTACGCCGACAGCGTCGAGGAACACAATTCCTACGACGTCGAAGGCAAGACCGGGCAATACCAGTTCACCACCAACAACTGGGACAGCCGCTACCAGCGTTACCAGCAGTCGTTCGTGTGGGTCAGCGGCGGGCTCGGCGGCAAGGACATGGCCCACTGCCTCCGGGGCAACGGCACCGGGAATTGGTACGAGTCCTCGATCGTCGCCCGCAACGGTACGAACTCCTCGCACTACGACTGCTCCGGAAACGGCACCTACAACCGCGGTTTCGACCAGGTGGCCGTCGACCTGGGCAACTGGTGAAACGCACGTGAGCACGTGAACACGTGCCCGCGTGAGCACGTGCCCGCGTGAGCGCGTGAGCGGACGCCCCGGTGCATGTCCCGCGCGGACCGCACCGGGGCACATCCTCTTCGGAAGGCGAGGACGGGAACAATGCCCGGCATACGCAAAGTTCTTCCGGTGGCCGCAGCCGCGAGCGTGGTCGCCATGGTCGCGGCGGGTTTCGTGCTGCGGCCGTCGGACGAACCCGGCCAGAGCGCACAGGCGAAGGCCGAGACCCGCCGCTTCGTACTGATCCTGGCGCACGCCTCCGATCAGTCGGAGTCCGACCGGTTCGAGGTGGAGGTCGCCGCCCGCACGGAGGCGCTGACCTCCGCCTGCATGGCCTCACACCACCTGCGGTACACCCCCAAGGACCCGCGCAGCGTGGTCGACATCGAGGACGCGTCCGACTTCTCGAGTTCGGACTACGCGCGAGAGCGCGGCTTCGGCATCTCGGTCTTCCCCCATTTCGCCCCGGCCACGGCGGACGACGCGTACCTGAAGACCCTGTCCACCGCCGATCTCAAGGCCTACGACGCCCGCCTGTCGGGGTGTGTCGACCACGCGCAGCGTACGACGAACAGGGAGTACGGCATCGCACGGGCCAACGCCGAATGGGCGCG
This sequence comes from Embleya sp. NPDC056575, assembly GCF_042793325.1. Lineage (NCBI taxonomy): Bacteria > Bacillati > Actinomycetota > Actinomycetes > Kitasatosporales > Streptomycetaceae > Embleya > Embleya sp. NPDC056575. The sequence continues at coordinate 53,997 of NZ_JBHTVA010000065.1, read as the reverse complement.
AATCGACGACGCGGTGCAACACGATCCGCGCTATCGATCCGCGCTCGGGGACTGGAGGGCGTGTGCGGCGGCGGCCGGACACCCCGCCGAATCCCGTCTCTCGCTCATCGAAGCCCTACGCAAGGACTATGCGTCGGTGATGACGGATGTCCGGGGCGGCGGCCCGACGTTGCCGCAGGATCGATTGGCGGCGCAGGCGGCCAGGAGTCCCGGGTGGCAGCGATTCCACCAGGCCGAAGTCGACGCCGCGACGGCCACGTTCGGCTGCTCACAGGTCACCGATCGCACCTACGTGTCCATCTTCCTCGAGTACCTGGACCGCAACGGTTGACGACGACACACCGCCTCGCACGGCCTAGTCTCCGTACCGCTGCACGACGTCGAGACGGGCAGGGGGTTTCATCGTGTCACCGCCGGCGTCGGGCCGAACGTGTCCGCAAGGCTGGTCAGGACGGAGCCGGGCCAACCGCTCTCCCCGAACACGCCGACCGGCACGGCGAGCACGCCGTACTCGCGCCGAAGCGTCTGCGCCGGCATGTCGACCGGGAAGAAGTAGTTGCCGGGACAGGTCCGGCTCGCCGGGGGAATCGCGCCGAGCACTTCGTCCGGCAGTCGTTCGAACAACCGCTCGGCGCGTGCGGTCAGTTCGTCGACGACGAGCCGGGGTACGTCGTCGTGCTCGGTCAGCAAACGGTCGGCGAGCCTCAGCTGTGCCGGCGTCGGCGGATCCGCCCGCAACGCCTCGGCCGCTTCGGCCAGGTCGGCGTGCGCGGGGCCCAGCAGGACCACGCCGAACGTCCGCGGCCACAACCATCCCTTGGTGACCGAATGCAGCAGGACCGCACGACCGGTCTCCAGCAATCGCCGTGTACCGGCGGCGAACGGGGCGCCCAGGTCGTAGACGCTGTCGATCAGCAGCCGGCGGCGTGGTGACACCCGCAACCAGGAGATCACCGCGGCGCACTCGGCATCGGACAGGTATCGGCCCAGCGGCTTGGCGGGGTTGGCGAGCAGCAGGTATTCGGGCCGGTGGTCCGCCGGCGACTCCGGCAGAACCGGTGCCGGTAGCGTCGGGTAGGACGCGGGCGCCAGCCCGGCGGCGCGGGCCAGTTCGAAGTAGACCGGATACACGTCTCCGGGCAGCCACAACCGCGCTTGCACGGCGCGCAGCCGATGGAACACCGCATCGAGCCCGTGCCGGACCCCTCGACAGACCATGGCGTGGCCGGACCACTCCTCCGGCAACTCGAAGCGCCGCAGCCAGGCACCGGCGAGATCGCACCGGTGCACCGTACGCGTGTCGGTCGGCGGTTGTGGTCGCAGCGGAGCGAGCGCCCGGTACACGTTGGTCTCGGCGGCATCCAACAGCGGTGAGAAAGACCGGAGTTGCCGCTGCCGGAATTCCTGGAACACGTCGAACCTCATGCCGTCGCACCTTCCGCCACGATCTCGCCGGCCCGGTCTTCCAGGGAGGCGTAGCAGCGTCCGTCGGCCATGACGTTCCAACTGCGCGCGATCCCGTTGCCGCGTTCCCAGAGCAGGCTGGGTTCGGTGTACGCGGCGATCCGCATGGGCCGTCCGTCCCAGCCGCCGTGGTAGACCGGCGCGCCCCAGGGCAGGCGGCTCGCCGGTTCGAGGCCGTGCCGCTCGGCGAAGCGGGTGACAACGGACAGCGAAACCTGGTGCTCTCGGCTCCAGACGTTGGCGGCGCGGTCGAAGTAGAGCGACTCGGTGCTGGTGGATACGTAGAGTTCCTTGAAGCAGACTTCGTCGACACCGAGAGCCGCGGCCCACGAAAGGTAGTCGGCGACGTCGGCCTCGTCGGCGACGCCTCCGTGCTGGAGCACGCAGATCAACCGCATCCGCAGGCCCGGCCATCGGTCGCGTCCCTCGCACCAGGTGTCGATCAGGGAGCTCACCGGCGTGCGCAGCATCATCAGCCGCTCGTTGACGGTGTCGTCCTGATGGTGTCGGGAGACCGCCAACACGCTCAGGCCCGCCGCGCTCAGGGCCGCGAGACGGTCGGCCCGGTCGGCGTGCGGGCCCTTCGCCAGGGTGTGTGCGTTGGTGATCAGGACCACCTTGGGGAAGGCCGCCGAGCAGGCGGATATCAGTCGCAGCAGCTGTTCGAACGGTATGAGCGTGGGCTCCCCGCCGCCGGTGATCACGGCACGCTCGGCACCCGCCGTACGGGCACGCGCCAGCCAGTGCTCGACCGCGTCCCATGGGACCCGTGCCGGCGCCTGATCGCTGGAGATCGAAGCCGCGGAGAAGCAGAACGAACACCGGGCTTGGCAGGCGGATGCGACCGGCAGAAACGAAACCGAGCGCGGTCGTATGTCGGCGTAGCGACGCAGTGTCGAACCGTGCAGGTGCAGGGAGGCCGCCATCGCATCCTCGACGGTTGTCGCACGCAGAGTGAACTCGTCGCCCGCCTGGTCGAGTTCGTGGACCGCCGACAACCGGATGCGGGGCTCGTGCAGTTCCATGCCGAGGCCGGTCGACACGTTGGGCACCAAAGTGTCGGGGGCCACCGTGGTTTCCAGCACCAGCAGCCGATCGCCCGGAATGGCCAGACGGTCCAACAGGCGTCGCGCCTTGCCGATGCCGATTTCCAACTCCGTACGGGTCAGCAGGTGGAACCGGTCGGGATGGGTACTCTCCGGAATTCCCGCCTTGCCGTAGGCGAACGCGTACTTGTCGAAGCCCTTCGCGAAGTTCGACAAGACGATGACGTGGAAGCGCTGGTCGTCGCTGTGGTTCATCCGGTCATCATGCATGAACGGGGCCGCCTGACCCGGGTGGATTTTTTTACCGCGGGAACGTCCTGAGGCCGGCAAGTGACACAGCTCGTACGGGTCGGCCCACCACCGGCGCGCCTTGTTGTCCCGGATCCGATGACCGCCCGGCACCCCTCACACCACGTACCGTGTTCTCGAACGACAAGGCAACCGTCCGGCTCGCGCCGCCTCGCCCGGCATCCGGTGCTGCTCAGCGCCTCGTCTCGTACCTGGTCACAATCACGCCGTCGGGAAGCGTCCGCGTCTGCACCAGCTTCAGGTTCACCCAGCTGTCCAGCGCGGTGAAGAACGGCGTGCCGCCGCCCACCAGGATCGGATGGGCGGCGATCATGTACTCGTCGATCAGCCCGGCCCGCATGGCCGCCCCGGCGAGCGTCGCCCCGCCGATGGTCATCGGGCCGCCGTCCTCGGCCTTGAGCCGGGTGATCTCGGCGATCGCGTCGCCGGTGACCAGGCGGGTGTTCCAGTCGACCGTTTGGATCGTCGAGGAGAACACCACCTTCGGCGTGTCCCGCCAGTTCCGCGCGAACTCGATCTCCGCCGGGGTGGCGCCCGGCTGCTGGTCGCCGGTCGGCCAATAGGAGCTCATCGTCTCCCACAGCCTGCGCCCGTACAGCGACAGGTCACTCGCCCGCTCGTGGTCGAGCCACCACTGGAACAACTCGTCGCTCGGCGGTCCGCTCCAGCCGATGTCGTTCCCGGCCGCGGCGATGTAGCCGTCCAGGGTCAGGTTCATGCCGTAGATCAGTTTTCGCACGGCGCGGCCTTCCGTTCGTGGGTGTCCGGGGTATGGACCGCCGCGGCGCGCGGAACTCGTCGGTACGTGATCCGGACTCGCGGGCAACCCTCGTGCCCCGGACCCAGCGTGGTGCACCCGGCCGACTCGGGCAAACCGCCGACCTCGCCATTGCCCGGCCGGGTGCGGATCGCCATTGCCGCCACCGGCCCGCAAAGGCGCGGGGGCCGACGGTGCCGTCGCGGGAGTTCGTCTCGATTCCCCGGGTTGCTATCAGGTGGTAGCTTGCCGGTATGGCGAAGACGCAGGTGAATCTCCGGCTGGAGGAGTCCGCGGCGGAGATGGCGCGGCAGGCGGCACAGACCCGGCACATGGCGGTGAACGAGTACGTGGAGCAGTTGATCCGCACGGACAACGAGCGGCTGCGGGAGGTGTTCCTCGCGGGTGCGCAGGAGGTCCTGGACGGCTACGGCGACCTCCTCGACGGGATCGAGGCGCGCGGGTGAGCGTGAGCGTGGATCTGTCGTGGATCCTCGAGGTGGCACGTCGCGCGGGGCACGACGATCCGGCCCCGGACGACTACGGGGTGCCGGTCGCGGCGGTGGAGCGGCATCGGGCGATGATCGCCGGACAGGACGTCTACCACGGCCCCTACGCCAAGGCCGCGGCGCTCGCGCACAGCCTGGGCCGCATGCGCTGGCTGGAGCGCTCGAACCTGCGCGTGGCCGTCGCGGTGGCCCATGGCTACCTCTTGGCGTGCGGCGTGTCGGTCAAGCTCACGCAGACGGGAGTCACCGCGCTCGCCGACGAGTTGACCCGCGCCTCCTCCACCGCCGCCGGCGTCGCCGCGGTCCTCAAAACCTGGGAAACCACCGACTGAACCCACGGGCCGGAACCGGGCCGACGTCCGGAGCACCCGCCGCGGCCGGCGAACCCGGGGCCGCGGCCGCGGCGGTTCGGTTTTGCCGGGTTCGCGCCCGGGCAACGGTCATTCGCGGTGGTTCGTTGCCGGCGGCGAGGGGGGCTGCGTTGGCGAATGAGGGCATTGGCGCGGGGGCCTTGATGGTCGCCGAGTACGAGGCGGTCAAAGAGGAGCAGCGCGCCCGGATCGGGTTTCGCGACAACCTGCTCTACGCGACGCTGGTGTCGGTGGCCGCCGTACTGACCGCGGCGTTCAAGGGCGACGGGCGCACCGACGTGCTGTTGCTGCTGCCGCCCGTGTGTGTACTGCTCGGATGGACCTACCTGATCAACGACGAGAAGATCTCGGCGATCGGGCGCTATGTGCGCAAGGATCTGGGGCCCCGGCTCGGCGCCGCGGCGGGGACGCGGGACCCCGTGTTCGGTTGGGAGACCGCGCACCGGAGCGATCCACGCCGGGCGTCCCGCAAGCTGCTCCAGCTCGGAGTCGATCAACTCGCTTTCTGCATACCGTCGTTCGTCTCCCTGATCGTGTACTGGGTCTCGGGGCCGACGCATGCGGCGCTCGTGGTGGCATCGGCCTTCGAGGCGGTCGCGGTCGCGGTCCTGGCCGTGCAGATCGTGCTGTACGCGGACCTGAAGAGCGGCCCCTGACTCCCCGACTCCGCCCCGGCCGCCGCCGCCACACGCGGTGGGCCGACACCCGGGCCCGCCGATTCGAGGCATGTCGGCGGGAGTTGCCACATTCCCTCCGTTCGAGGGCTACCGTCATTTCGGGACACCCGTGCCTTCGGGCCGGGAGATCCGCATCGTTGTCGCTTCGCTGCGCCCGTGGGGCCGGTCGTTCCCGGCAAGGAACGCCCACGGGTGCAGGGGTGGGGGGCCGAGTGCACGGCACTGCCAAGGACATCGGATCCGGCCGCGCGCGCCGCCGCGGCCCGAGGAGGCATCGACACGAGCGCCTTCCCGAGCACCGCCACACCCACGGGCGCGGACCCGGCCACCGGCAAAGGCGCACCTCCTCGGGAGGGGGACGACGGTGATCGCCGCCATCGATTTCGGGGCATCCGCCACGAAGGCGGCCGTACGCATCGGCGACACCGCACCGCGGTTGCTCGCGTTCGGGATCTTCCACGAATTCCCCAGCGCCGTATACCTCATGCCCGACGGCACCTTCGAGGTCGGCGCGCGAGCGCTCGCGATCGGCGGACAGGATCCGCTGCGACTGGTGACCCAACTCAAGCGCCGGGTGCTCGCCGCCGGTCCCGTGCCGCCCGCGGAGCGCACCGTCCATGTCGGGCGCGGGATCCGCTTCCCCCTGGTCCACGGCATGGCCGCGATTCTCGGGCACGCGTACGAAGCCGTGCGCGCCACACTGGGGTCGCCGCCCTCCCGGCTGGTGCTCACGCACCCGGTCTCCTGGGCCGAGCCCGAGGTGCGCGCGCTCACGACCGCGGCGCGTCACGCGGGGATCGAGTCCCCGCTGACGACGATGACCGAGCCGGAGGCGGTCGCCCACTTCCACTTCCGCCACACCGGACGCTCCCCGGAGCCGGTCGCGGTCTTCGACCTGGGAGCGTGCACCTTCGACCTGGCGGTACTTTCCCGACCGCCGAGCGGAACCCTCGAAACCGTGTTCTCCCGAGGACTGTCCACGGGCGGCGACGACTTCGACGACGCCGTGTTCACCGCCCTGGCCACCCGGCTCGACGAGCCCGCCCGCGATCGCGTCGAGGCACTGCGGGTGAGCGAGCCGTACGGGATGGCCTCGGCGGCACGCGAGCTCAAGGAGACGCTTTCCACCGACGAGAGCGCGGAGTTCGCGTTCGACGACCCGCTGGTGCCCGACGTGGTCCTGACCCGAAACAGGTTCGAGGAGGCGCTGAACCCCGTACTGCGCCCGTGTGTGAGTCTCCTGCGGGAAGCCGTGGACGCGGTGTCCGCCACGACGCCGGTCAAACTGGTGATCCTGTCCGGTGGTTCGACGAAGGTCCCCAGAGTGCGCGAACTGGCGCTGGACATCGCGCGGGCCGCCGGCGCCGAACCGGTCACCTTCGACGGGCCCGTCGGACCCGGCCACACGGTGGCGCTGGGCGCGGCCGCCGCAATCCGGCCGCCTCGCCTCGTGGCCCGCTCGTGGGGCACGATCGCCCTGCCGACGGACGTGGTGGCGCTCGCGGGTGGACGCGTCGCCTACAGCGGCCGATCGCGACTGATCCGGGTCCTCGACACCGACGGCCGGGAACTCGGCGTCTTCGACGCGGGCGGCCCGCCGGACGTGCATCGACACCTGGCCACCGACGGGCAGCGGATCGTTTCCCGTACCGAGCACGGACTGGTCGAACGATGGCGGGTGGACCCCGTCGTGTCGTCTCCGTACGGACGCACCGGGAGCGTACTCGCGTGCGAACACTCGCGCTGGGTACCCGATCGACCGAACGTGACCGCCGCGGCGATCCGGGGAAGTCGCGAGGCGTGGGCCGTCGCCGCCGGCTCCGAGTCGTCGAACGGACTCGCGCAAGGCGGCACCCAGTTGCGCGGATTCCACCGCTCATGGGGCGACCGCCGCCCCATGCCCCGCTTCGCGGGCCCCGTGCTGGGCATGGCCTTCGTCGACGCCCCCGCGGGGCTCGTGGTCTGGGGGCCGGACGAGATCGTCCGGTACACCTTCCCCGAAGGGCGACGGATCGCCGCCGCCCACGAGCCGCATGCCCACTCGGTGGCGGTACACCCCGCCGCCGGCATGATCCATGTGCGTGCCGACGGCGTCGTACGCGGCCACACGATCGCACCGGAGTTCTTCGCCGAGTCCTGGCGCACCGAGATCCCGGGCCACGACGCGACCCTGTGCTGCGGAACCCTGGACGGACGCCCCGTGGTCCTGGCGCACGACACCGACGCCCGCGGCCTCACGGCACTGGACGGCCGAACCGGCGCGATCGTGGCGCGACTGGCCACCGGTGGCGGTGGTGCCCCCGATCAGCTGGTGGCGACCCCCGACGACGGCGTCTTCCTCGTCCGGCGCGGCCGTGCCCTCGATCGGTTGGTACTGACGCCGTGACGCGGCCCGAAACCGCGCACCTCCGGTCGCCGCGGATCCACGCCGACGGCCCCGGGCCGCCCGGTGCCGCATGCACGATGCTCGCCGACCTGTGCGACACGCTGGCCCGGGAGCCGGGCTTTCACGGCGCGCCCGCCGCCGGCCTCGCCGACCTGGCGGCGCACTGCCGCGAGCCGCTGCGCGTGGCGGTGACCGGCGATGTCTCGATGGGGAAGTCGACCCTGGTCAACGCCCTGTTGCGGAACAAGCGCGCGGCGACCGCCCGGGCCGAGACCACCGCTCGGGTCACGTGGTACCGCCATCCGGCACTGGCTCCGTCGCGTGTGCCGGATCGATCCCGCCACGAAGAGGCGATCCTGTTTCCCCTGGCCGATCGGTTGATCCTCGTGGACACCCCGGGGGTCAACACCGGCTCCGGCGCCCAGGAGTGCACCGAGGAGATGTTGCGGGGAGCCACCGGGGCCGCCGCGTCGACGACCGTCGTGTTGTACCTGTGCGGGGCGACGGTCGGCGCCGGCGCCAGGGAGCGGTTCCAGCGGTTCGCCGACCTCACCGGCGGAGACGTCACGCGGGGGCTCAACGTCGTGCTGATCGGCTCGAAGGCCGACGAGGTCGATGTGCCGTTCCCGCGGATCGAGGAGAACCTCCTGCACGACGCGGGCCTGCCGGGCGCGTGCGCCGTGGCGGTGAGTCAGCAACTGGCCGAGACCGCCCGCTGCGGTCTGCTCGACACCGCGCACCTCGACGTGCTCGCGGCGGTCGCCGCGGATCCGATCCTGACCGCGGCCGCCCCGTACGGCTGGGACATGCTTCGGGCGATGTGGGCGGACCAGGGACGCGAACGGTGGGAACTGGACACGTTGGAGGCGGTCGTGCCGACGACGTTCGGCGTGGTCGCCGCGCTGCCCGCGATCCGGGCGGGCAGCGTGACCGGGGTCGCCGACCTCGCGCGCGTGTGGGAGGAATTGTCCGGCCTGGAGGCGTTGGAGGCGCTGCTCGATCGTATGGTCGCGCACGGCGACGCGCTCACCGTGCACGCGGTCACGGCCCGGCTGCTGCGAATGGCTCCCGCGTGGGGCGCGGCACAGGTACGCCGGGTACGGCGCGGGCTCGCCGAACTGACCGCGAGCGAGGCGTTCGCGCGTGTCGATCGGTCGGTGGCCGCACTGGCGTTGGACAGCCCGGCGCTGGCGCATGTGCCGCCGAACGAGCGCCACACCGCGATTCGGGTGCTGCGCGGGCAGCCGACCGGGGTCTCGCGCGATGCCGTCGCGGAGGCGTGGCAGGAGCGGGCGTTGCTGCCTCAGCGATCCGTCCTGGCCCGATACGTCGCGGAGATCGTCGTGCACGTGTGCCTTGCGGAGCCCGAGAGGACGCCGACCCTCGACGAGGGTGACCCGGTCCGACGGAGGGAGTAGCCGAATGCGCGGGACCAGACGGTGGGTGAGCCGAGTCCGGCGGGCGCTGCACGGGAGATCGCGTACCGGCGGCGAGCCGGTGGAGCCGACGGGCGTGGGGCCGACGAGCGGAACGAAACCTCGGGAGCGGAGCGAAGAACCGGCCGACGTACGCGCCGAACCCGACACCGAGTCACGGACGGGGCCGGTCGCGGACGCGGCGCCCGTACCCGTCGCCCCGTCGACCACTCTTGCCGAGTCCGAGCCGGCACTCACGGCCCGACCCGAAAACGACTTCCCGGAACCGGAATCCCGAACCCGAACCGAACCGCCACCCTTCCCGGCGCCTCCCGACTCCGCACCGGTACCCGTACCGACGACCGACCCGACCGACCCGACCGACCCGACCGATCACCTCGCTCCCCCCGGTGCCCGCCCCCGTCGCGCCGTCGGCCTCGACCGGCAGGTCGCCGAGCAGATCCTGTCGGTCGGGGACAAGGTGGCCAGCGCCGCGCTGCGCCGACGTCTGGGAGCCGCGCTCGCCGCGCTGCCCGACATCGGGATCGTCATGCCCGATCCCGGCACCCCCTTCGATCCGGATCTGCACGTATGGGCCTCCGGCAGGCCCGCGCCCACACCCTCCGACGTGGGAACCGTCGCGGAGACGTTGGCTCCGGGACTGACCGACCATCTGGGCCGGGTGATCCGGCCGGCCCGGGTGAGCGTTCACCACGAGCCCAAGGAGGCGACATGACAGCCGCATCGGGACCGGCACCGGGATCGACACCTCCGTCCCCGGACGACGCCCTGCGCGAACTCGCCCAGGCCACCGCGACGTTGGCCCGATCGCACGGCGCCGACCACGTCGCGTGCGCGGCCCTCGACAGCCTGGTGGAGCGCTGGCAGTCGCCGCAGATACCCGTCGTCGTGGTGGGGGAGGTGTCCCGGGGAAAGTCCACCCTGATCAACGCCCTCCTCGGCAAGGAGGTGCTCCCTTCCGACTTCCGGGCCTGGACGTCCACCTGGGTCCGGGTCAGGCACGGACACCGGCCGCGGGCCACGGTGTTCATCCGCAAGGAGGACGGTTCGCCGGAAGCGGTCGAGGTGGCCGTCGGGGCCGATCTGGAGAACTATCTGACCTTGGCGGGACGTACCGGGTTCGAGGACCGGCACGGCGAGGCCGCCCGCGTGTTGGCGGTGCAACTGGACTTTCCCTCACCGCTGTTGGAGTCCGGCCTCGAATTGATCGACACGCCCGGGGTGGGTGGTCTGGAGATGGCCCATCTACGGGCGACCCTGTCCGCGCTCACCGAGGCCGACGCGGTGGTCTTCGTCAAGCGGCCGGGAGAGCCGGTGAGCCTGAGCGAACGCCGGTTCCTGGCCCGGGCGGTCCATCGGGTGTCGGCCTGCCTGATCGTGGAGACCCATCGCGATCTCGTCGCCGGCGCCGAGATCGACGACGTCGTACGCCAGGACCTGCGCACACTCGGCGACCCCGCGCAATGGGCCTCGGTGCTCGACGAGGACGCCCCCGACGGAGAGGCGCAGCGGTTGGCGGAGCGCTTCCGAAGCGTCGACGCGGTCCTCGTTTCCGCGCGCAACGCGCTGACGGCCGAGACGATGGAGCCCGGCCCGTTCCGCGACCGACTCATGAGCGCGTCGAACATCGGTGCACTGCGTGACCTGCTCGACGACACGATCGTTGCCCGAGCTCACCTGATCCACCGTCAGAACATTTGTGGACTCATCGAATCCCTGATCCAGGAGGTCCGCAAGCCGCTCACCCAGTGGTTGGCCATGCTGCGCGGCGACGCGGCGGCGACGCGGGCGATCGAGGAACGCGAGCGCCGCATCGCCCGCTGGGTCGAGCGCAACGGCGACTACTGGCGGCAGGAGTATCGCGCCGCCGGAAAACGCCTGTTGGTCGAGGTCGAGGATCTCGGCATCACGACCGCGAACAACCTGCGGCGCGACTACCGCAACTTGTTCACCAAGATGAGGACCTCGCAGATCGAGGGCCAACTGGAGCCGCTCCTGCGCGAACCCGAGACCGCGTGGGCCGAGATGCTGAACCTGGTGCGTACCGGGACCGAGAAACAGGTCAAGCGTACGCTCCGGGCGTTGGACAGCGAGGGGCTCGGCGAGGTCCTGACCCGCATGGAGCAGACCAAGGCGGTGTTCAATCGCCTGCCGGACGGCAAGGTGGACGCATCGTCGGTGTTCGACCCCGACGACATCCTGAAGATCATGCAGGGCGGGATGGTCACCGTGGGAACGACGGCGGTCCTCGCGGGTGTCGCGCAGAACGCGGGCTGGATGACCCTCGGAGCGGCGGCGCCGGTCTTTTGGCCGTTCCTCGCCGGTGCGACGCTCTTCATCGGTGTCGGCTACCTGCGGCGCAGGCGGAACAAGACCATCGAGCAGGCCATGGAAGTCGTCGACATCGTGTGCTCGGAGATCCGCACCACCGCCGTCCGCAGGGCCAAGGAGACCGCCAGGAAGGCGCGAGCGGACGTCGAGGCGCAGATCGACGCCGCGCTCGGCGAGGAGCGCGAACGCATCCGGCGGGACCGCCGGGAGTTGTCGCAGAGCGCCACGCTCGGCAACGACGAGAGGGATGCCGCCATCACCAAGGCCGAACACGACCTGCGCCTGGCCGACGACCTGCTCGCGAGGCTCACGGAGCTACGCGCTCAGGCGGGCTGAGGCGCCGGCGACGGTGCGTCCGCGAAACGGCGGCCTTCAGATCCCCCCGACTCCCGCGCTCCCGTCGTCGGCGCCGCCGTCGGCACCGGTGCCGCCCCAACCGTCCGCGGCATGGGAATCGTACGAGCCATGGGAATCGTACGAATCGCCGTCGTGGTCGCCGCTCCCGTCGTCGACGTGCCCTCCTTCGTCGAGGGGCGGATGTCCGTGGCCGTGCTGGGGCATGCCGTGCGGGTTGCCGCCGTGTGGGTCCACGTGCCCGTCGCCGCCGACGCCGGTGGGCGCGGTGGAGTCGGAGGAGGACGGAGCCGGCGGTGCGAGCGACGCGAGTTCCGCGGCTACCGCCGCCATCGTGGTGGCCTGGGAGCGGTACGACCGCAGACGTTCGGCAACGCCGGGTGTGGGTACGGGTTTCTCCCGCCAGGGGAAATCCGGGTCGGCGACGAGCCTGATCAGCAGATCCAGCGCGTTCTGCGTCGCCCGGCGCCGCCAGACGCCGGCCTGCCCGCTGTCGACCGTCCGATCGAGCAGGGTCTTTCGATCGTCGGCGAAATCGGAAATACCGCGTACGACGAGGAAGTCCGTCGTACGATCCGCCCACGTGGCCCGGGCCACTCCGCCCGCCTCCATTTCGACGGCGCCGCGCAGGCGATTGCCGCGGCGTATCCACGAGGAGAATCCTTCGGCCGCGACGACCACGTCGCCCGTGGCGATCGGCTTGAGGAAGTAGTCGGGTTCGCCGCGGGACAACGCGGTTCCGCACGACGCGGCGGCGTCGATCGCCGGACCGCGCGCAGCCGCGGCGGCGCGCCAGCGCCGATACTCGCTCCCGTTGTCCGCGTAGCGGAAGTGGTTGACGAAGTTCCGCATCCGCCGGTCCAACTGCCATGAGTTGCCGCCGCTTTCGAGCTCGAAGGCGTCCTTGTCGGCCCCCGGCCGCGCCTTGGCCGCGTAGAGGTATTCGTCGACGGCGGACGCCACCACGACGTCGCCCAGCAGCAGATCGTCGTGCAGCGCCCCGGCGATCCCGACCATCGCGAGCACCGAGACGTCGAACCGGGAGAGAAACGAGGTGGTGGCCCCGACGGCCGCACCGATTCCCATCTCGAAGAGGACCACCGCGATCCCCCGGCGATCGGTACCGGGCACCCGGAAGGTATAGAAGTAGTCGATCCCGTCCTTGATCGATTCGCCGAACGGGATCAATTCACGGGCGAAGTCGAATTCATCGGAAGTGGCGATGACCAGGCCAAGATCGAAACGCTTGTCCATTCCCGGAGTTTATCGCGACGCCCCCCGGGTCCGGCTCCGTGGAACCGGCCGGCCCGCGCCGAACCGAGGAGAAGGTCGCGCCCGGTGCGTGCCGGGCACGCGTTCGGCCGGTGGGAAACGGACACGTGGTTTCGCCGTGTGGCGGGTGCGCCGTGGGGTGCGCGTGCGGTGTGGAGGTGGCCGTGCGTGACGTCGCTCGGCGTCGGCCTCGACATCGCCGCAGGGCACGGCACACGGGGCGGATTCGGGTGGCCGGTCCGCATCCGCCTTGCCACCGCTGAGTAAGCGGGGCCGCCGCTGCGGGCGCCGGTGATCCCGGTCGCGGGTTCGGCTCGATTTATGGCTGTCCATGCGTCGCGTATCGGACACAATGCGACGTGACCGCCCGACGGTCGATTTCCCGTACAGCGCGCGTTCGTCCCCTCCGACCTTCGGTCGCGCGTTCGTGTTCGGCTTCCGGCCGTGTTGTCGGCAGCCGATGCTCACCGGGTCCTCGTCCCCACGTCGATTCGGCTGTGCCCTCGGGCCGTGACGCCCCACCGGTGTTCGGAGACGCATTCTCGGCTGCCGCCCGGTCCCATCGAGGCGGCGGTCGTCCGCACGCGAGGAAACCCCCTCCGGTGTCGGGGAATGCCGACGCCGCCCTCAGGAGGCATGCGTGAAGAGAACACGAACACGGACATCGAACGGCAGGAGAAGGCGCCTTTCGGCACTGGCCGGCGCGCTCGCCGGCGCGGTCGTGCTGTTGAGCGCCACCTCGAACACAGCGGTAGGGCAAGGTAGTTCGAGCACCGACAAGGTCGAGTCCGGGGCCGAATACCAGGTCGTCGGGGTGCGCACGGCAGAGCAGCGCACCGCCATCGCCGGCACCGGCGCCTCGATCGACGGCGTCGACGACAGTCGACTCGTGATCACCGCGACGCCGTCCGAGGTCCGTCGGATCAGGGCACTCGGATTCCGCGTCGACTCCTCGTCGACGCGCGCGCCGGAGCAGGACGCGCACGCGTTCGACTTCCCGCCGTCCGATTCGAATTACCACAACTACGCCGAGATGGTCACCGAGCTGGACAAGGCCGTCGCGAACCATCCGGACATCATCACCAAACAGGTGATCGGCCGCACCTATCAGGGGCGCGACCTGTATGTCCTGAAGATCTCCGACAACCCCACCGTGGACGAGAACGAGCCGGAAGTGCTGTTCACCGCCCACCAGCACGCCCGTGAGCACCTGACCGTCGAGATGGCGCTCTACCTGGTCAAGATGCTCGGCGACGGCTACGCGAACGACGCCCGGATCAAGTCGCTCGTGGACAGTCGCGAGATCTGGATCATGCCCGACGTCAACCCCGACGGCGGCGAGTTCGACATCGCCACCGGCGCGTACCGCAGTTGGCGCAAGAACCGTCAGCCCAACGCCGGTTCGAGCAACGTCGGCACCGACCTGAACCGGAACTGGAACTACAAGTTCGGCTGCTGCAACGGTTCCTCGCCCGTCCCGTCGAGTGAGACCTATCGAGGTCCGCGAGCCGAGTCGTCGCCGGAGGTCAAGGCGATGGCCGACTGGGTGCGCGGACGCAGGATCGGCGGCAAGCAGCAGATCACGGCCGCGATCGACTTCCACACCTACAGCGAACTGGTGCTGTGGCCGTTCGGCTGGACCTACACCAACGTCGTACCGGGCATGTCGCTCGACGAGTACAACACGTTCGCCACGATCGGTCAGGCCATGGCCGCGACCAACGGCTACACACCCGAGCAGTCGTCCGACCTCTACATCACGGACGGCACGATCGACGACTGGCTCTGGGGCGACCAGCGAATATACGCCTACACGTTCGAGATGTACCCCCGCTCCGGCGGGGGCGGCTTCTATCCGCCCGACGAGGTGATCCCGCGCGAGACCACGCGGAACAAGAACGCGGTGCTGCACCTGCTCGACTACGCCGACTGCCCGCCGCGCGCCATCGGCAAGCCCTGCGGCTAGCGCGGTCGGGTACATCGTCGGCTCGATGACACGACACGTCGCCCGGAGTCCACCCCCGCCGAACCCCCAACGGACACGGACTCCGGGCGACGTGGCGTTCGATCGTCCCGGGGATCGGAGTCCGGGCCGGGAAGCCGTGGGCGAGCCGGAACCTCGGCGCGCCATCAAGTCTGGTCCACCTACATACGCGGGGGTGCCGCGAAGTCGTCGGCCACGACGGTGGCGAGCTTTTGTGCGAGGGGTGAATCGGCTTTCACCACGTGGATGAACAGGCTCAAGCCCGGGTCGTGTGTGACGTCGAGGCGCTCGTAGGGGAGCTTGAGGTCGCCGATGGCCGGAGGGTTCACATGCACGTCGCCCGAGCGATGGTGGCTGATGTTGTGATCGTCCCAGCGAGACCTGAACTCCGTGCTGCGCACGTTGAGGTCGAGGATGAGCTTGGAGAGTTCGCGATCGTCGGGATGACGTGTGGCGTACCACCGGAGCGCTCCCACTGTTTCGTCGGCGACACCCTCCCATCGGCACTCGAAGGCTCGAGCGGCCGGGTTGAGGAAGATGAAGCGCGCCCGGTTGCCCTTGTCTTCGGGGTTGGTGAGCAGCGGCGCGTAGATCGCGCGCGCTTCGCGGTTCCCGGCAAGGAAGTCCATGCGGTAGTTGCTGATCCACGCCGGCAGCGGACTGAGCGCGTCGGTGATCACCTGTAGTGCCGGGCGTACGGCATCGCCGTGGCGATCCTGTGCCCTGGCGGCGGTCGGACTCTTCGCCACGCAGTGCGCGAGGTCGCGGAGGTGTGTGGCCTCGAGATCGTTGAGGTCGAGGGCGCGTGCGATGGCGTCCAGTACGGCCTCGGAGACACGCACTTTCCGGCCGCGTTCGAGGCGGGCGTAGTACTCGACGCTGATGCCGGCAAGCGCGGCCACCTCTTCCCGTCGGAGCCCGGGTACTCGCCGCCCGATGCCGGGCGCACCGCCGAACCTTGTCGGATTCACGCGCGCACGGCGGGAGCGGAGGAAACCTCCCAGGTCGCTGTCTTCAGGTGCCATGGTCCGAAACTGTACGCCCGGGATGGCCTGACATGTACTGCCGGTACGCGTTACCCGGACCGCGTAACGACCGGCTCTGCCGCGCGGCGGGCAATTCGCTCCACACTGAAGCCACCCGGTTCCCGGTGATTCCGGTGCGGAAACGGCACCGTCTTCGCCGAGCGAGATCTTGAAGTGAGCACACATGACATCAGCCGCAGAAATTCTCGAGCACAGCGTGAATTGTTCGTCGCACTTCGCGCGCGGCGGTTCAAAAACGTCGACCCGCTCCGGGCGGACTTCGTGAACGACGGCCCGATGCGAGCGTCTCGAAGGGAGACAAACCCATGACCGCGCAGGCAGAACGTCCGACGCCGTCCCTCGACGAGCACACGCGGACCTCGCCCATGCTGGTGCCCCGGAGGAACTACACCGATCCCGGCCTCTACGAAGAGGAGCGGGTCAAGATCTTCCGGCGTACCTGGCAGCTCATCTGCCATACCTCGGAGCTTCCCGAGGCGGGTAGCTACCGCACGGCCAGGATCGCCGGAGAACCGGTCGCGGTGTGGCGCGGCACCGATGGGGTCATTCGCGGTTTCCACAACGCGTGCACCCACCGCGGTGTCGAGGTACTCCTCGGCGCCAAGGGCACGTGCCCGGGTTCGGTGAAGTGCATGTATCACGCCTGGGCGTTCAGCGACAAAGGCGACCTCATCGGAGTGCCGTTCCCGCGGGCCTATGGTGAGGGCCTGGACAAATCCGAGTACGGCCTGACACCCGTCAAGGTCGCGGAGTTCGCCGGACTCGTTTTCGCCGCCATCGACCCGGCCGTCGAGAACTTCGAGGAATACCTGGGCGAGGCGGCGCGATACCTCCGGGAATTCATGGCCGATACCGAGGTCATCGGCCGCGCCCGATGGGACTACCCGGGCAATTGGAAGCTCTGGACCGACAACTTCCGGGACAACTATCACCCGCAGTTCCTGCACCGCATGATCGCCGACGGCCGCGGCGGCATGCAGCCCGGCAGGAATTACGAGCTGGCCAGCGGCCACTCGATGCTGACGTTCCCGGCGTACGGCGGCTTCAACATCGAAAAGTACGCCGCCGGCCTCTCCGCCGAGCTGGGTGAGAACCTCACGCTCACGGTCGAGGACTCCGCCAGTCGCGGCCATACCGCCCAGGAACAGGAAGCCCGACTCGCGGCGTGGGAGCGGGACGTCCGGCACGGCAACACGATCTTCGCGGTCTTCCCGAACTTCGACCTCCAGTACGACGCGGACGGCAGCAGCATCTTCCTGGAGGTTGCGACCCCCCTCGGTCTGGACAGCACGATCGTGGAGCTCATCATCCTGGGCAAGATCGGTGAGTCGGCGGCGGAGCGCAAGCGACGCCTGGAGACCGGCGCCGATTCCCAGGGCTCCTGGGGCAAGATCACCGCCGACGACCTCGAGGCGGCGGTACGCGCGCAGAGCGGACTGCGGGGCACCAGCCTGGCGACCTCCCACATGGGCCGCGGCCTCAAGCCGGGCAAGGTCGGCGACAAGTTCGACGAGTACTCGCTGCGGTGCTTCCACAAGCTCTGGAATTCCTACATCAACGAAGAGCCCATCGAGTTGGAGAAGGGGTTCGTTCATGAGTGAGCAGCAGGTATTCGAGCATGAGGTCGTGCAGGCGCGGACGGCGCCGACCAGTGGCACCCGCACATACGACCCGGCCCTGATGGAGCGGGTGCGCGCCTTCTACGCCGACTGGGCGGCGTGCCTGGACGAGGACCGCTACCGCGACTGGCTGGGGCTCTTCCACCACAACGCCGAGTACTCCGTGACGGATCGGGAGAATGCGGACACGGGCCTGTACCTGACGAAGGAGCGAGGGATCGTCGCGCTCCAGGTCCGTGCGGCCTACCTCTCCGGGTACTGGCGCATGCAGCGCAAGCCCCGAGTCCATCTGATCGGCAACCCGCGCGTCTTCGTCGAGAGCGACGGCACTCTCAACGTGAAGGCGAGTGTGGTGATGGTGCGCACCGGCCTCGACGGACACTCCCGGGTCCACGCCGCCGGCACGTACGACGACCTCCTGGCCGTGAAGGGCGAGGGCTTCGAGATTCTCCGCCATGCGGTGGTGCTCGACGCCGACGTGCAGCCCTATGACATGACCGACATCGTCTGATCGTTGGATAGGGAACCCGTCATGAAACAGGACCGCTATATTCGCGCGCTCGGTTACGTCGGATTCACCAGCGCCCGAGTCGAGGACTGGCGAACGTTCGGCACCGGCGTTCTCGGACTCCAGGACGTATCCGCCGCCGACGCGGCGGAGACGGAACTGCGCCTGCGCATGGACGAGCGCTCGTGGCGGATCGCCGTCGAAGCCGGCGCCGGAGAGGGGCTCGCGTACCTCGGCTGGGAGACCGCGTCACCCGACGCCCTCGCGGCGCTCGTCGACCATCTCGCGACGCACGGCTTCGACGTGATCGAGGAGACGCCCCAGTCGGCTCGGCACCGTGGGGTCACGGAGCTCTACAGCAGCCACGATCCGGACGGCAACCGGCTGGAGTTCTACTGGGGCCCGAGCGCCGATCCGGATCCGTTCCACTCACCCGCGGGAGTGGAGTTCGTCGCCGGCGCGCTCGGGGTGGGCCACATCGTGCTCCGCACCGTCGAGTTCGACGCCTGCAACGAGTTCTACCGCGACATTCTCGGATTCGGGCTCAGTGACTACGTGATCATGCCGCCGCGGCTGATCAATTTCCTGCACGTCAACGAGCGCCATCACAGTCTCGCCCTGATCCAGGGTGACCCCGCGGCGCCCTCGGTCAGCCACCTGATGCTGGAGCCGACGCACGTCGACATGGTCGGCCGCGCGATGGATCGTGTCTACGCCTCGGGTGCCAAGCCCCTGGTCGGACTCGGTCGGCACGTCAACGACCGGATGATTTCCTGCTATTTCCAGACGCCGTCCGGCTTCAGGCTCGAATACGGCGCCGGCGGTCTGCTGATCGACCCCGCGACGCACGTCTCCACCAACCACACGGGCGACAAGGTGTGGGGACACCAGAGTCACTGACCGACTCGACGGCGGGTCGATCGTCGAATTCTCGCAGCAAGGGAGGCGGACCGATGTCCGTGAACAGCATGTGGAACGACCTGGTCGGTGCCTCGATCGGGTACCGGGGCAGGGAGTTCAAGACCCGTGTCATCGAAGCCGGCGAGGGGGAGCCGCTCATCCTTATGCACGGGAACGGCGGCCACGCCGAGGCGTACAGCCGCAACATCATGCGGCTGAGCAGGCATTTCCACGTCATCGCCATCGACCTGCTGTGGCACGGCTTCTCCTCGGGCCGACCCTTCACCACCGAGATGGTGCCGACGTACGCCGAACAGGTCGTCGACCTGATGGACTCGATCGGCGCCGACACCGCCCACCTCGAAGGCGAGTCCCTGGGCGGCTGGGTGAGCATGTGGATGGCACTGCACCACCCCGACCGCGTCGGAAGGATCATCCTCAACACGACCGCCGGCGCCGAGGTCGACGAAGGGCCCGTCACGCCGGAGCGGCTCGCGGCCGGCGACGCCCTCAGGGCGCGCTCGCTCGCCGCGATCGGCGACCCGACCCGCGAGACGGTCCGCAAACGCCTTGAGTGGCTGATGGCCGAGCCGGACCGCGTCACCGAGGAACTCGTCACGCTGCGGCAGTTCTTCTACCAGCGCCCCGAGACCCGCGAGAGCCTTACCGACGTCATGCGCAACAGCTTCCGGTCCGACTCTCCACACCGCGTCACCCCGCAGATGCTCGGCCGGATCCGACAGCCGACCCTGGTGCTCTGGAGCGACCACAACCCCGGCACCGGCCCGGAGTTCGGCCGCAAGCTCGCCTCGCTCATCCCCGATGCGCGGTACTCCTGCATCGCGGACGCCGGCCACTGGCCGCAGTGGGAGAAGCCCGAGGAGCACGACGCGGTCGTCACCGAGTTCCTCCGCGCCTGACCACCGCATCCGACCACCGACCGGCTCCCCTCGGCGGTTGCCTCTCCGGCGAGTTCGCGCGCGGGCCGTATCACGCACTTCCGCGTTGCGTGTCGACGGCGGCTCGATCCCATCGGTGCGGCCTTCCGAACAGGGAAGCGAAGGAAAAAATCATGCAGTTGTTGGTGAGACAGATCCGATGGGAGGCTGCGGGGGTCGTCTCCCTCATCCTGGTGGATCCGATCGGGCAGGACCTGCCCGGGTGGGAACCCGGGGCCCACATCGACCTGACGGTCGACGACGGCTCGGTCCGGCAGTATTCGCTGTGCGGTGACCCGGACGATCGGAAGTGCTATCGCATCGGCGTCCTGCGGGAGGCCGACGGCCGCGGCGGTTCCCGGTTCATCCACGACCGGTTGCGCGTCGGCGCGCTGATCGAGGTGTCGGGTCCTCGCAACCACTTCCCGTTCGACCCGCCCTCCCGCACCCGCATCCGCTTCGTGGCCGGCGGCATCGGCATCACCCCGCTGATACCGATGATCCGGGCCGCGGAGTCCCGGGGACTGGACTGGAAGCTCACCTACGGCGGCCGCAGTCGGGCCTCGATGGCGTTCCTCGACGAACTCGACTCCTTGCGGGTGCATGTGCATCCCGCGGACGAGGCCGGGCCGATCGACCTCGACACCGCACTCGGTGACCCCGGCCGGGACACCGCGGTCTACACCTGCGGCCCGAGCCGGCTTCTCGACGCCGTCGAGGAGCGGGCCTCCTCCTGGCCGCGGGGCGCGCTGCACCTGGAGCGCTTCTCGGCTCCACCCCCCGCCGTGCCCGCGGCCGGCGACGTACCGTTCGAGGTCGTGGCCGAGCGCAGCGGTATCACGGTGACCGTGCCCGCCGACGGGACCATCCTCAAGACACTCGAAGCCGCCGGCGTGAGCACGCAGAGCTCCTGCTCCGAAGGGATATGCGGGGCTTGCGAGACCCACGTGGTGGAGGGCAGGCCCGATCACCGCGATCACGTTCTCACGGAAGAGGAGAAGGAAGGCGGCGAGTACATCATGATCTGCGTCTCGCGCGCCCGCACCGAGCGGATCGTCCTCGACATCTGAGTTCGCGTGCGGCACCGACGATGCCGATCGGATCCATGTCCTTCGCGGACGGATCGCGGGCGGGCCCTCATCACGGATGTGACGAGGGCCCGCCCGGCCATGCACGGGCTCCGGTCAGCCGGACCCGCCGCAGAACGTGTGCTTCATGATGTTGTCGACGGCCCTGCCGTGGGCCGGCGTCACGTTCGGCCCGTACGGGTTGAAGACGACCACGACCGTGGTACGCCCGTCCGGGCTCGCGTACATGCCGGTGCGGGTGCCGATCGCCGTACCGCCGAGGCCCCACGGATCGGGGGCGCAGGTCAGCGGCCAGTTGCCCAGGCCGAGTCCGTATCCGTCCTCGCCGCCGCGGACGGTCTTCTTCATTTCGGCGAGTTCGGCCGGGCGCAGCAGTTTGCCGGAGAGCAGGGCCGCGTCGAAGCGGGCCAGGTCCCGGGTCGTCGAGATCATCTGCCCCGAGGCGCCCGCCCCGGACATGTTCAGTCGAGTGACGTCGAAGACCCGGCCCCCGTTGCGCAGGTAGGACTTCGCGTAGGGGCGGTCGAGTTCCGGCGAGTCACCGGGGAAGCCGGTGTCGTGCATGCCCAAAGGACGCAGGATGCGGCGTTCCACCTCTTCGGCGTAGGTCCTTCCGGTGATCCGTTCGATGATCATTCCGGCGAGGAGGTAGTTGGTGTTGGAGTAGTGGAAGTCGTCCTTTCCCGGTGTGGTGGTCATCGCCCTGCGCAGGGACACGATCGAGAGTTCGCGCGCGGTTCGGGTCTGCCATCGACCCGTGCGCAGCCACGTTCGCACGGCGGCTTCGTTCGTGAAGTCCGGGAACAGGGCCGGGTCGTCGGCGTAGTCGGGAATGCCGGAGGTGTGGTTGAGGAGATGGCGCAGGCGGACGGGTTCGTCCGCCGGCCCATGGGGAATGCGCAGACCCGGCAGGTACGCGTCGATCGGGTCGTCGAGACGGAGCCTGCCCTCGCCGACCAGTTGTAGGACGACGGTGGCGACCGGCGACTTGGTGGTGCTGCCGACCCGGAAGCGGCCGTCGGGGCGCACGGGCGCGTTCGTGTCGCGGTCGCGGACACCGGCGGAGCCGTGCCAGACGACGTTTCCGTCCCGGCGGACCTCGATGGCGGCGGCGGTGGAGATGTCGCCGGCGACCAGGGCCTGGAGGTCGGCGGCCAAGCCGATGGTGTCGACGCCCGGCGGTGGTGGTGGGGTCGGGGCCACGGCGTCCGCGGCGGCGGCGCTCGCGGTGGTGAGGGTGAGTGACACGGCGGCGGACAGGCCGACCGCGACCCGAACGAGCCGTGCGCCGAGGGCGCGCGAAGAGGCGGGCACGCTTGTGCCTCCCGAAATCAGAGGGTGGCTTGACGGACCCAAACCTCCCGTTCGACCGTGGGCCGCGTCATCGTGCTCGTGAGGGAGGGGGACTCCCCGAGACGCTGCGCACGAACACCGCGCTCGTCTCGGGGACTTCCCCCAGGGGAATACCCGGAGAACGAACGCGGCCACTGCGCCCGGTGGTTCGCTCGGTCGCCACCTGGGCGGCGCGTCCCGGACGCGGCGGTGCCCGTGTGGGCGGGCGTGAGGTCGCTCGTCGGGTATGACTTGTGACACATTGCCTGCCGAGTGACGGCGTTCATTCCCGGGGGTTCGACGATTCGGTCCGAAGTCCCGCCGGATACGAAATGAAGTATTAGCCTGAGTTTCGGGTGCAAGCTCCTTTACTGTGAACGATCGCCGACGCGCTCGCTCGTTCGCCGACCCACCGGGGGAATTCGTGGCCGATCTCCGTACCCTGCTCAGGACGGGCGATGCCGGCAATCGCCGCCGGGTCCTGCAGGCCCTGATGATCCGGGGCGGGAACCAGACCGACGTGGCGAAGTACGCCGGCATCGCGGCGGCGACGGCCGGCAACATCCTCAACGCCCTCGAGGGTGAGCGGGTGGTGCGGCGCCAGGCGTCCGGACGCGAGCAGCAGGTGAGCCTGCAACCGCTGACCGGCGTCGCGGTGGGCATCGAACTCGGTTTCCAACGCACGTCGGTGGTGGCCCGGCGTGTCGACAGCCCGCACCTGGCGCCGGTCGGCAGGCAGGACGACGTGGGCGCCAGGCACGGTGTCCAGGCCTGGTCGAACGCGGTGTTCGCGGCGGTGACCGCACTCGCGGAGGAACTGGGCGAATCACTCGACGACATGGCGACGGTCGGGCTGGCCGTCCCGGGCGCGGTCGATCCGCGCTCCGGGCTGCTGACCCCTCCGGTGTTCCCGCTGTGGCGCGACCAGCCCGAGCCGCGCGCCGAGTTGGAGCGGCTGCTGCGCGACAAGGCACGTCCCGGCACGCTGCGTGGCGAGTTGCGCGTGGCCATGGACAACGACGGCGCGCTGGGCGCGCTCGCGGAGAGCGTGCACTGCCACCCCGACGCGGAGATCCTGCTGTGGATCAAGGGATCGACCGGCGTGGGCGGCGGGTTGGTCGTCGGCGGCCAGGTGATCCGCGGCGGCAGTGGCTCGGCGGCGGAGATCGGCCACATCGTCGTCGATCCGGAAGGCGACTACTGCCAGTGCGGCGGACGCGGCTGCCTGGAAACCCTGATCGGGGCGAACACCCTGATCCGCAACGTGCGTTCGGGCCTCGGACAGTTGCCCGTCGCCGCGCAGCCGACCGACCTCTACCAGATCGCCGACAAGGCCCGCGCCGGCAATCAGGTGTGCCTGCGGGTCCTGCGCGAGGCGGCGTTCCACCTCGGCCTCGTCCTCGGCAACGTCTGCAACGTGCTCAACCCGAGTCTCGTCCTGCTCGGCGGGGCGCTGGGTTCCGCGCACGACCTGATCCTGGCGGATTGCCGGGCCGCGATCGACCGCACCGCGCTCGCCGCGGTCCGTCTCGACGCCTCCCGTCCCGAACTGACGGGCCCCGGCGATCCGGAGGCGAAACACCCGCGCTTCCGCCTGGAGCCGAGCCGGCTCCCCGACGCCATCGCCCGCGGCGCGCTCATCCTGGGCATTCAGGGCGCGGGTTTCGCCGAAAACCGTTGATAGTGCGGCGGATCACGTTTCATGGTGGGCATTGTCGCCCGTCCGTGGTGCTCGATTCGTTCATTCCGGAAGGTTCCCGCCGGGGTCCGACACCCCCGATTTCCGGGTCCCGTCGAGGCGGGGTCGAAAGCCGACCACCGCTTGTATGGTGGAGAAAACGTTTCGTGGCCGCCGCGGTGACGAGTCGAAGGCAGGGGAGTATGCGCAGGGTTGGCGACGCTCGCATGCCGGAATCACCGGAGGCTTCCGCACCCGAGGCACCGGAAGCGCCGGAAGCACCGGAAGCACCGGAAGCACCCGAGGACGCGGTGTCCGCCGACCCCGTGGAGTCCGCCGAAGCACCGTCCCTCGGCGACCCCCGAGCCGGTGCCTACCGGCCCCCGATGGTCGTCGCCGTCGGCTCGGTGCGCCGGGCCACCAAGGGCAGTGCCGCCAGCGGCAAGGCGGACGCGAATTCGCAGTTCTACTGGTGAACCCGTCCTCCGCGACGGCGCCCGGCCGCGCGCGGCTCGCCGAGGTCGGCGTGGCACCCGGGTTCGTCGTCGCGATCCGGGAGCGACCCGCACGCTCGCCGGCCGAACCCTCCGCCGATCCCGCGTCGTTGGGCCTGCCCGGTGACCCCGTGTGGTCGGCGTTGCCGGGGCTGCGCGTGTACGGGGCATGGCGGCCGGGGCAGGTGCGCTCGGTGGTGTACCGCGACGTGCGCATGGTGGTACTGGGACACTGCCTGGCGTCCGACGACCGGCTGGCGCGCGAGCTTCGCGACATGATCGAGCGCGAAGGGATCCGGGCCGAAGGGATCGAAGGCCGCGAGGACCGCGGGGGTCGCGGGTTCGACCTGCCAGGCGCCTACGTGTGCATCGTGGCCGCCCGCGACGGCGTGCGCATCCGATCCGATCTGGCCGGACAATACCCGGTGTTCGTCTCGCGCGCGGACGGATGGGCCGTCGCCGCGTCGCACGCGCGCCTGCTCGCTCGGCTGCACCGCCGCGAGCCCGACGCCGTCACCGCCGCCGCGCGGATCGCCTGCGCGCACGTGCCTCCACTGTGGGCGGACCGATCACCGTTCCACGACGTCGCGCGCGTGCCGGGCGGCGCGGTTCTTCGACTACGGCCCGGTGCGCCGCCCGTGGTCGGCCGCACCGGGACCCTCTTCGGCATCGACCCCCTCGCGCGCGGCGCACACACGCTGCACGACGCGCTGACCGAGGCCGTGGCCGCCCGCGGTGCCGCCGGCGCCGTGGCAAGCGACTTCAGCGGCGGACTCGACTCGACGACGCTGGCGTTCCTGGCGGCACGCTCCGGGCAGGGGCCGGTGGCGGCGGTGACATACCACCACCCGGACGCCCCGGCGGGCGACCTGGCCCACGCCCGGCGGTTCGCCCGTCTCGACGACCGGCTGCGTCACATCGTGGTCGAAGGCCGTCACGACACACTGCCGTTCGACCTGGACGCCGCCCGGAAACAACGGACGCACACGGCGCCCATCGGGCGGCCCGACGACGACGAACCGGTACCGGGCATGCTCGCCCGCGGTCGGTCGCTGCTGCGCCTGGCCGCCGTCGGGCCGACGGCCTGCCATCTGACCGGTGAGGGCGGAGACGCCGTTCTGGGCGCGTCCCCCGCGTATCTGGCCCATGTCGCGAGCCGCGGGCATGCGCGTACGTTCGCCCGGCACTGCCTGGCGCAGGCCCGACGCCACGACACCTCCGCCGCGGCGTTGGCCGCGCAGGCGCTGCGGACGGCCGGGACACCGGGCGCCGAAGCCCTCGTACACCTCGCCGCGGCGCTGCGGGCGGGGACGATCGCCGAAGGCCCCACCTCGTGGATCGACGGCGTGACGTGGTGGCCGCCCGTCGGCGAGGCGGTGTCGTGGCTGACACCGACGACACGTCGCGCGCTCGCCGACCGCGCGGAGCGGGCGGCGTGCGATGGTACACACCACCTCGACGGCGCCGCGGCGGCCGTGCACGTCGCCGGCGCCGCCGAATTGCGGCATTCGGCGGACGCGCAACGGCACCTGCGGGAACTCGGCCACCGGCACGGCGTCGACGTGCACGCGCCGTTCCTGGACGACCGGGTGGTGCGGGCGTGTCTCGCGGTCGCGCCGGGGGAGCGCGTCGATCCCGCGGGCGGCAAGCCGTTGCTCACGGCGGCGTTGCGCGGCACGGTTCCGCCCGCCGTGCTCGGCCGCCGATCGAAGGGCGACTACACCCGCGAGGAATACCTGGGCGCGCGGCGGGCCGAGCCGTGGCTACGGGCCTTGTGGGCGGATTCGGCCCTGGCGGACGCCGGCATCGTCGAACCGGCGGCGGTGTTGCGGAGCCTGGCACGGTTCACCGCGGGCGTCGCGGTACCGCTCGGCGCGTTCCGGCAACTCGTGGCCACGGAAGTGTGGCTGCGTGCCCGGCGAGAGGATCGACCGTGAGGATTCCCGCGCACGTGCGCCACGAGACGATGCCCGACGGCGGCGTGGTCGTGCTCGACTGCGCCGACGGCCAGTGGTACGTGTTCAACTCCGGCGCCCGGGACTTCTGGCTGTGCTGGTCGTCGGGACGAAGCCTCGCGCAAAGCGTCGCGGCCGTCGCGGACCGGCACCCGGACCTGCCGCGCGAGCGGATCACCGCCGACGGCACCGCGCTGCTACGTCAGTTGACCGCGCTCGGCCTGGTGGAGGCGGAAGGCGAGGCGCGGGTCGGGTCGAGGTCGAGCACCCGGGGGTGGGCCGCCCGCTTCGGGTTCGGCGAATTCGGGTTCGGCGAAGCCCCCTCGCGGGCGGTGGACCCCTCTCGGAGCGACGGGGCCGGCGCCGTTCCGGACGATGCGGCCCGCGCACGGCCGATGGCCCGGCGACGCGCGATATCCCGTCGACACCCGATGGGCCCACGACGCCCGGCACTCGGCCCACCGGTCGCCCTGGTGGGCGCCGCGCTCGCCGTGCGGCTGCCCTTCGCCGTCGTACACGGCGCGGTGCGCGCGACCCGGGGCCGATGGGCCTCGGCCCCGGAGGATCCGCGTCGGGCCGAGGAATACCTCGCGGCCCTGCGCCGCACCGCGCGCCGGTTCCCGGGGCGTGCCGCATGCCTGGAGATCTCGCTGGCCGCCGTCCTGCTGTCCGCCGCACACCGACGTCGCCTGGACTGGTGCCTGGGAGCGGCCCCCGATCCGTTCCGGTTCCACGCTTGGGTCGCGTGCGACGGCGCCGCGGTCGCCGCCTCGCTCTCCGCGCCGGAGGACGACGACGAGCCGCCGCCCTACCGCGCGGTCCTGACGGTCTGAACGCCCTTTGATCGCCGCACGGTTCGGATTGGCCGTTCCACGGACCCGGTGATGCCGTCGACCATCGAATCCGCAGTCCCGCCGAATTCCACCCACCACGTCCGACCATGCGAAATCCGAAGTCGCTCGGCACGATTTCTCGTGCCCGATCATGCCTACCTCGCACCAGAACGCCGTCCCTACGCTCCCCACACAGGTCGGTACAACACCGGCTCGCGTACTCGGAGGAGTGAGGCCACATGAGCGAGAACAAGCGTGGGCGAGGGCGCCGCAAGCCCTGGATCACGATCGCCGTCGAAGCCGATTTCACGATCGGCAGGCGCCAGATCATCCGCGCCGCGAAGATCCTCTGCGGCCTGCTGGTCGCCACCCTGCCCATCCTGCTGCGCGGCCTGGGCCTACTGCCCTGAATCCCGCCCCCACCCGCTCGGGGACCGTCCGGTGCCGGTGCGCCGGACGGGTCGCAATCGGGTGAATGCCGGCGTCGGCCGTCGAGGGATCGAGTGAGTGGCGCCATGTGGTGACTATTGTCCGAATATGAGACAAAACGTCTACAATCTCGCGGCCTCCGGTTTGAAGATCGACTGGAACCGGATGCCGACCTACAACACGATCATGTCCGTGGCGGCCGGAGCCGGGCTGCTGCTCGTGGTCGCGCTGGGTTGGCAACTCCTCTCACCCGGACGCCGGATCGTCCCGGAGGCGTGGGCGCTTGCCTTCGGGGCCCTGGCGTTCGTCCTGATCACGACCGGTCTGCACATGACCCTCACGTGGCCGCTGGCCGGTCAGGGATTCCCGTTCGACAACATCGTGTTCGGCGAGCCGTCGCTCGGCTTCGGCGTGCTGCTCGCGTGCGCGTCGCTGTACCTCTGGAAACGAGGAGCCGCCCTGGCGGAGGATCCGGACCGGCTGATCCGCACGGCGGGACTGGCGTCGCCCATCTCGGTCTTCGTGTTCGGCATGGGCCTCGCCTGCTTCGGGATCGCGGCGGCGGGCTGGAAGTACACCCTGTTCGCCGCGCCTCCCGAGGAGCCGATCTCGGGCGAGTTCGCGGATCATCCGATGCTGGAGGCGAGCTTCATCTCCAGCCTGTACGTCCTGGTCGGCCTCGGCGCGATTCTGTTCCCGCTCGCCCTGCTCCGCCCGAGGGGCTGGCCGGTACGCGTGGTCGGTGTGGTCTGGACCCTGTCCGGACTGGCCTTCCTGTTCTTCGGCGGGCTGAACTACTTCACCCACATCGGCCTGATCGTCAATACGATGTGACACCCGCCGCGCGTGTTGCCCCGTCGGGGGCCCGACCGGGCAACACGCCGAACTCCCGTTGCAAGCCGTCGATTGCCGGCTGGTGGTCGCGACGCGGCGGGTCACAGGGGGATGTGGCGCCGTGGGCTTCGGTTGGTTCGCCGAGGTGGTCGGGTGAGGGTGATCTGGCGCACGAGTTGATGCAGGCACGCGGTTATGGCGATGGCGGGGAGGGCGGCGACGACGACGCCGTGGACGTTCTTGGGTGCGTCGGCGACGGCGAGTGCCATGGACAGTCCGGCGAAGGTGACGGACACGATCCAGGAGTGCGCCGCTCTGTGGTGGTGGAGGCTGGAGCGCAGGATGGACAGGCAGGCCACGATCCAGGGGCCGTGGACGAGGACCGGCCACCATCGGGCCGCCAGGCCGTGCTCGGTGGCGGCGGCGTGGCGCAGTGGTTCCAAGGTGACGGCCGCGCCGAGGAGGCTGATCGTCGCGACCAGGACCACGATGGTCACGACCATGGTGTAGCTCAGCCGATCGAGTACCGGTGCGCCGGTGACCGTCTGCCGGGCGGGCTTGGGGGTCGTCGGGGTGCGGCGTCGGTGGGCGGCGGGAGCGCTGTCCCGGTGTGTGGAGGGTCTGTCGGGAAGTCCGTCGGTGGTGGTTGTGGGGGTCCCCGGAGCGGGCTGTTGCAGAAGCCGGGCGAGTTCCTTCTCGAATCGCCACTCCTGCGTCGTCTCTGACGAGAAGGGTGGGTCGGGCGGAACGCCCGTGTCGAAGGCCGACCACGCGTCGAGGCGGCGGGGCGGGGTGGTGCTGTCGTGCGAGGTCGGGATGATGGGCGAGGAGGACAGTTCGTGTCCGATGCCGTCGTACATGTGCCTCGTTCGTTGCTGTGTGCGATGAGGGTCCCGTGCCCCCGAGGACTTCGGGGCGTCACGACCGAAGGTGGACCACGATGTCGTCGAGGCGGCGCGAGAACGTGGCTGCGGTCAAAGCCATGGACAGGGCGAATCGCTCCATGTCGGCGGAGCAGTGCCGAAGCCGAACGCATTCTCCGCCACGCTTGAGGTGCGCGTTCGGCGACCAGCTGAGGAATGTGGCCGCGCGGGGGACGAGTACCCAGTCTCCCAATTGATAGCAGCGCCTGGTGATTGCGAAGGGGGGTGTGAGCGCGGCGGATTCATGAAGGGTCACATTCGATGAAACGACGCTCACCCTCGGAGCGGATGTGCGCCGTCGGAGTGAAATATCTCCGGTACCTCTACGTTTTCGGGTGTCGTCCTTTGGATGCATACGGCCACGAGAGGTGTCTCCCATCACGGAACGGCGTTCCGTTCGAACGGTGTTGTCGGGACGGAGAGTCGGCCACGATGCCGTGAATCGCGAGCAGGGTGTGCCGCCGCGTCGAATCCGTTTCCGCCGGATTCGACATTACGTCGGCTCACGAATCGCGGCCGTCGCGGTGATACGCACGCCACAGGCACGCCCGGCGCCCGGCGCGCGACCCCGGGAGTTCCCGGTGATATGGCCGGCCGCAGCCCGGGTCGTGAGGTCGGCGAGCCTTCGCGGCATCACGGATCATGGAGGCGGCGCATGGTGACGTCGCGATTCGACTTCCGCCCGCGGTCCCATGTCCCCGGCCCGTGCCCGGTGAATCCCGGGTGGTCCAGTCTTCCTTTCGGATTTCCTCGATCGCGAATCCTTCGGACGTCGGTGATCGTTTGTGAGGGCTCGTCGGTGTCCCGCGCGTATAACCGTGGGATTTCGAATCGGTGGCTTGACGCCTGCCCGAGAGCAGGGTCGGTGGGCGACGCCGGTACACGGTGGTGAACGCCGCCGCGGAGCATGCTACTGGGAATGTCCTCTCGGCAGCATAAGGCTCGTTATGTTTCACGCTTCTGGCGCATTGCACCCGGGGGGATCGGGTCCGGTGCGGACATGTTCGTCTCGTAGGGACTCACCAATCCGGTCACCCACAAGGTGGTACAAGAGGATGGATGACGACCGCCCGTTCGGCAAGAGTGCACGAACTCGCCGGATCACCCCGCCTCGTCGTCGAAGTGATCATGGCCACGGCCCGGGAGGCGTACCGGCTATTCGCCGCCGAGCCACAGGTCGGGGCCGAAGACCTCGTAGTGGATGTCGGCGGCGGGGACACCGCGTTCGATGAGCCGGGCGCGTATCGCGCGCATGAAGGGCAGCGGGCCGCACAGGTAGGCGCGCGCGGCGGTCGGGATGGCGATGTCCGTCAGATCCATGCGTCCCGCGCGGGCCTCGGATGTGCCCTCCGGGTCGGGCGATTCGTACCAGAAGTGCGCCGCCGCCGGAGCCAGTTCGGCGGCCAGTCGGGTGTGTCGCGCGCGCAGGGCGTGCTCGGCGGGAGAACGGTCGGCGTGCAGTACGGTGACGGGTCCGGCGTGGCCGACGCTCACGAGGTGGTCGAGCATCGCCACCATCGGGGTGCAGCCGATGCCGGCCGAGATCAGCAGCAGCGGCGCGTCGGCGTCGACGGACGGCACGTCGCCGTACGGGGCGGACAGGGTCAGTCGCGAGCCCTCGCGCACGTGCGCGTGCAGGTGGTTGGATACCTCTCCGTCGACCGTGCCGTGCACGCGCTTGACGGTGATCGACAGGGTCTCGGCGGGCGCCGCGGACAGGCTGTACTGCCTGATCTGCCGCGCGCCGTCGGCGAGTTCGACCTGAACGGAGACGTACTGCCCCGGCCGGAAGCGCGGTGCGTCCGCGCCGTCGACCGGCCGCAGCCGAAATGTGGCGACGTCGGCGGTCTCGCGCGAGCGCTCCACGACCTCCCAGTCGCGCCAGGTGCTTCCGTCGACGGCGCCGGCCTCGGCGTACAGGCGCGCCTCGACGGCGATCAGGGCGTTGGCCATCAGCCAGTAGACCTCGTCCCACGCGCGGGCGACGTCGGGTGTGACGGCCTCGCCGAGTACATCCACGATCGCCGCGAAAAGGTGGGTGTGGACGACGACGTACTGGTCACGGGTGACACCGAGCGACGCGTGCTTGTGGGCGATGCGGGCGATCAGGGCGTCGGGGCGAACCTGCGGGTGCTCGACGAGCGCGGTGGCGAACGCGGCGATCGAACCGGCCAGCGCCTGCTTTTGCGAACCGTCCGCCTGGTTTCCGCGGTTGAACAGGTCACGGAGGAGTTCGGGGTGGGCCGCGAACAACTTCTTGTAGAAGAGGTCGGTGATGTCGCCGATGGCCGCGCCGATCGTCGGGAGTGTGGCGCGGACGGTTGTTGTGGCCTGTTCGGACAACATGACGACTCCTAATTGGTATATCAGATGCGCATTAAAGGGCGAGAGAGGCGAGAGAGGGGTGCGAGATGGGCACGACGCGAAGGGTCGGGTCGGGAGGATTCAGCCGGACTCGACGGGCGCTCGGGCGATCATGCCGATCAGTGTCGGGCCGGTGGGTGAAGCGATCAGGTCGGCGAGGGTGATCGGGTCGAGCGAGGCGTAGAACGCCTCCTGTGCACGCCGAAGCGCCCCGCGCAAACGGCAGTTCGCGGCGAGTGGACACGGCGAGTCACCCTCGCAGGCCACCACGTCGCCGGCTCCCTCCAGTTCTCGGACCAGGGTCCCCATGGACGCGGACGCGGCGCCCGGACCCAGGCTCAGGCCGCCGCCACGACCGCGTCGCGCCTCGACCAGGCCGAGGTGCTGGAGGCGCGCGACCGCCTTGGCCGTGTGGGTGTACGGGATGTCGATCGCCTCGGCCACCCGGCGGGTGGTCAGGGACTCGTCCCGGGTGGCCGCGAGACACATCAGTGTCCGCAGCGCCACATCGGTGAACATGGCCAGTCGCATGTGGGGCACGCTATTTAATACGCATCGTGAATGCAAGTTAATGTCCCCGAGGACCGCCCCGACCGGGCGGCGCGGATCGAGGTCGCGCGTAGCCACCGCGTGTCATTCGCGGGCGACCGCGACGACGATGACGACCACCACGGCCAGGACCGCGAGCAGCAGCAGGGCGTAGACCACGAGCACGGTCAGCGCGCTACCGGCCTTTGCCGCGGCCCGCCAACCGGTAGCGGACAGGCCCGCGAACCTGCGTGGGATGTCGATGGGTTGGCCGGGCCGACGGTCGTGCCGGTGGCCCGGCCCGCCGGGCCCATCGGTGAGCCGGTCGCCGGGACGTACTCGGTGCGCCGGTTCGGGCACGGTGTGATCGACGCGGGTGGCGGCGGGTTGCACCGGCGAGGTCGGCCCCGGCGGCGGCGTGACGACTGTGGGGTGGGCGAAGTGCGGTTCGGCCGCCGCGAGTCGGCGACCCTCACGTTCGTACGCGTCGATCAGCAAGCGCCAACGGTCGGGGATCCGCAGGTCGGCGGCGTGCGGCAGGCCCGGCGACCGCCCCGGCTCGGTGAACGCGCCGAGCAGATCCGCGGTCCGTGGCCGGTCGTCCGGTTCGAGGGCCAGGCAGGGGAGGATCAACTCGCGGAGGCCGGCGGGCAGATCGGCCGGATCGATCCGGGCGCGGGCGACCAGGGCCAGCAGCCGCAGGTCGTTTCCCGTTTCCGGGTAGGGCGGACGCCCGACGGCGAGGTGGAAGAGCGTAGCCCCCAGCGAGTAGACGTCCGACGCCGCGGTGGACGGCTCGCCCCGAGCCTGTTCGGGGGAGGTGAACGCGATGGTGCCCAGGGTCAGGTGGGTCCGGGTGACGTCCACGGCGTGCGAGATGCCGAAGTCGATCAACCGCAGCCCCGCGTTCGGCAGCAGCACGTTCTGCGGCTTGAGGTCACGATGCACGATGCCCCCCTCGTGCAGATCCAGCAATACCGCGGCACAACTCGCGCCCAGTCGACGCACGCACGCCTCGTCGGCGGTGCCCCGGGAGGCGACGAGTTCGGCCAGCGAGGGGGCCGGGATGTACCGGATCGCCATCCACGGACGGGCCGCGTCGGGGTCGGCGGCCAGGACCCGCGCCGTGTGCTCGCCGCGTACGCGCCGCGCGAGCCCGACCTCGCGCGCGAACCGGCGACGCTCGACCTCGCCGACTTCGCCCCGGGCGAGCAGGGTCTTGACGGCGGCCAGACTGCCGTCCGCGGTCGAGCGAGCCAGGTACAGGCGCCCCATGCCACCGGAGGCGAGTCGGCCGATCAGGCGGTAGTCGCCGAGGCGATCCGGGTCGTCGCGGCTCAGCGGGCCGAGGCGGATCGCGGTGGGGGGTGGGGTGTCCGGGGCGTTCATCGCAGGCCGTTCATCGGGTGCCGTTCATCGAAGGCCGTACCTCGGGTGGGTGCCGATCGGTGGGTGCCGATCGGTGGGTGCCGATCGGCGGGTGTCGGTTGACGGGCGCGGGCCGCCGGCAACCGCTCACACCCGGGCCAGACACGCGACCTCACCGGTCCGGACCACGTAGCGGACGTACTCGTCGGAAGCCGCCGTGTCCCGGTCGTCTCCGCGGCAGTCCTGTCCGATTGCCGGGTATTCGGTGATTTTGAGCAACTCGCCATATCCGGACGGAAGTTGCTCCGTCCGGCAGTCCCAGACCTCGTGTACCTGCACACTCGTGATGTGCCGCCCTTCGCGTTTGCCCACAGTGCACTGACCGACCCGGTACAGGCGTTCCGCGCAGAGCACGAAGGTTTCCCCCTGCGGGAACGCGCGCAACCAGCCGATGACTTCGGGGCGGCTCGGGCAGGATCCACCGTTCACGCCGGGAACCGAGGTGACGCGTGCGTAGGCGTTCGGCAGAGCGCAGTCGACCACGCTCGGAGCCCGCTTCGCCCACTCGCCGGAGACCGGCGTCGAACCCAGGCAGTCACCCGGGGCCAGTGCTTCGAAGGCCCGATCGGTGGCACTGGGCTTCTTCGCCTGCTCGCCGTGCCAGTACGCGATCCCGAGGAAGCCGGCGATGGCGACGAGGATGGACACCATGAGCACCCGGACCGCTCGAACGAGCACCCGGGCCCGCCCTCCGGGCGCGGGCTCCGGTGGGTCGGCAGCGGTGCCGGCGTCGTCGGTGGTGGCGTCGGCGTCGCCGTCGGTATCGGCGTGGGTGGCGTCCCCGTCCCAGGACCACGCCGACAAGTCCCGCCCGTACCGGGCGTATTCCGTCACCAACGCCGACCATCGCGGCGGCAACCACCCGACGATCCGTTCGGCCGTGGGTGCCTCGGCGAGGTCCACCGACACCCTCGCCAGCACCTCCGCCGATGTGGGGCGATCGGCCGGCTCCAGGGCCAGGCACGGTCCGATCACCGGCGCCAACTCGGCCGGCAGACCGGTGAGATCCACGTCGGCTTCGGCCACCCGAGCCAGCAGCCGCATCATGTCCTCGCCCACCGGGTAGGGCGCACGGCCCACCGCGAGGTGGAAGAGCGTGGCCCCCAGCGAGTAGACGTCGGACGCGGCGGTCGACTCCTCGCCGCGGGCCTGTTCGGGGGAGGTGAACGCGATCGTCCCGAGTGAGAGCGACGTCCGGGTCAGGTCCTGGGCGTGCGAGATACCGAAGTCGATCAGACACGGCCCCTCGGCGGGCAGCAGCAGATTCTGCGGCTTGACGTCCCGATGCACGATGCCCTGGCGGTGCAGGCCGACCAGAGCCTCCACGGTGCCGCGGGCCACCCAGCGCACCGCCGAACCGGACAACGTCCCGGCATGGCTCACCAGTTCGGCGAGCGACGGGGCGGGGACGTACTCGGTGGCCATCCACGGGCGCTCGGCGTCCGGGTCGGCGGCCAGGACGCGCGCCGTGTGCTCGGCGCGCACTTGCCGGGCGATCTTGACCTCGCGGGCGAACCGACGCCGATTCACCGCGCCCACCTCGCCGTCGGCGAGCAGCGTCTTGATCGCGACGAGACCACCGTCGGTGCCGCGACCGAGATGGATCCGGCCCATCCCGCCGGAGGCGATCCGGCCGAGCAGTCGATAGGGCCCGATCCACGTCGGATCGTCGTCGTGCAACGGCTCGATGCCCGGTCCGGACATGCCCGCCCCTTCCCCCGAATGAACAGCCGGCAGTGTATCCGACTCCAACCACCGTGCGGCCGGGCCGAGTTCGACGCGTCGCGCACCGAAAGTCCAGGTCGAAGACCCGGGCCGGGCTGCACGGGAGAGCGGTGACGGGCGGTTCACGAATCCGTGCCGGATTCCGAATTCCCGCGCCTGCTCGAGCAGGAGCCGGTTTCGGCGAACCGCCGGTACGGGCGGCGAGAGTTCGACAGCATGGGGTGACCATCCGTCGGATTCAGGAGGCTCACGTGGGCAGGTGTCAGCGATCGACGGTGCGCGGGCGGGGCGGGACGACCTGCGGGAAGCCGACCGTGTCGGGCAAGCGCTACTGCGCCGCCCACATGGGCGGCAAACGCCCCAGCGGATCGCGGCCGAGGAAACGCCAGGCCAACGACGGGTGCGGCGGGATGCTCCTGGTGATGGTCACCACCGTGCTGATCGTCGTGCTCGGCATCCTGATGTGACGGGACCTCTCACGAGGCCGGCGCCCGCGGCGGTGGCCACGCCACGGACCATGCACGACGACCTGATCGCGCTTCGCCCCGGGGGCCTGGCGGCCCCCGATTTCGCGACCGCTCAGCGGGTCGTGTCGCGGAGTGCTTCCCCGGCCAACTGGCGCCGCGCATCCGCGAGTTCGTCGCCGATCGTGGCGGCGCGGTCGTGGTCGAGGTGGACCAGGCCCGGGTACTGCTCGTCGTTGCGCACCCGTTGCCGACGCAGATGGGTCGGCGGGTGGGTGGCGTCGACCCTGTGCCCGCGCAACGCGGAGACCCGACGCAGCCGTTCGTACTCCCGCTCCGGGATGCCTCGGACATGCGCCGCGAGGTTCGCCCACAGGCCCGCCTCGAGCTCGGCGCGCGACACCGGCCGCCCGACGCGGGTGTTCGCCACCACGGCCTGCCGCCGCAGCTCGGCGTCGACGGAGGCACCGATCAGGAGCCGATCCATGAGCTCCACGGCCGCCGCACTGGATCCGGCCCGGGCGGCGGTGCGGTCCGCGAGGTATTCGGCACGCTGCGCCGCGCCCACGGACAGGTGGTCGAGCAGGGCCAACACCCCGTAGACGCCCCATCGGGGCAGGAACATCAGCGAGTTGACCACCACGCTGCCCGGCCCCGGCCGCCGCGACGGAGCGAGCAGGTAGTACCAGACCCGCAACGAGCGCAACGTGCTCCCGACCACGACGCCGCGCCGCGTGTCGCCGTGGGCGTAGTGCCCGAGTTCGTGGCCGAGGACCGCGACGCGTTGTCGCGGCGTCAGCACCTCCCACAGGCCGAGCCCGAGATGGAGCATCCGTCGCTGCCGCAGACCGTATGTGGTCACGCCCGCGTTGAACCGCCCGTCGATCACCACCGCGTCCACCCCGGTCGTGCCGGCGACCGTCGCGATCTCGTCGATCAGCGCGAACAGCGCCGGTGCGGATGCCCGTTCGAGCACGGGAGCGTTCTTCGGCAGCGCGCCGAGCCGCGGTCGCAGCACCCAGGCCATCGCCAGGAACAACCCACCCAGAACCGGCCCGAACACGGTGCCCCAGGCCACGATCGGAAGCAACACGCCGAGCACGAGGAGCACCAGCGTCGTGGCATGCACCGGCACGGCCACCGCGTAGGTGAGCACCCGCTTCGCGTCGCGCGCGGGCCGGGCGTCCCCGCCGCGTTCGACCTCGGCGAGCAGCCGCTCCCCGTCGCGGTGTGCGAGCCGTCGTCGAGCCGCCTCGACGCGTCCCGGCGCGGGCTCCTCGGCACCGGCGGGATCCACGTTCCACCCGCACTCCGTACACCAGGCGACGAATCGTTCCTCCGCCGGGACATCCGCCTCACAGTCGGGACATGCCCGAACCCGATCGGAACCCTCCACCCGAACACCCACCACGCCTCCCCCCGACGGCCCCTCCCCGGGACCGCCTCACCGCCTGCCACCCGTGCCGACCAGGCAGCGTAGTCCCCGGCCACCACACACGCGTTTCCCACGCGCTCGAATCCGCCGTGTCAGCTCTCGGTGAAGTAGGCGTACGGGGCGACCGACACGCCCTCGACGATCTCGCGCTCGTCGTCCTCGTCCGCGTCGGGGTCGAGCTCGCAGGCATGGCGGGAACCCATCGACCAGATCGCGAATCCGGCCCGGAACGCATAGCCGATGTCGGTTTCCGTGCCGGTGTGACCGAGGGCGGTCAGATCGGCGACCACGTCGTCCAGGAACCGCCAGGTCAACCGGACATCGTCGAGGTACACCTCGGTACCGCTCCCGGCCGAGTGACCGAGTTCGACCAACTCGACGGTGTCGTCCGGCAGGTAGCTGATGACCAGCGACGGGTCGGTGCGGTAGACGGCCTTCGATCGACCCGGTCCGTGGACCGGTTCGCCGGTCCTGGCCTCGACCTCGGACCGCGCGTCACCGATCTCGACCAGGGCTACGCCGCGCCCGGGGATGATGTTCATGCGCGCGATCGTGCCGGCCCGGCGACCGCCGCGCGCGCCGGGCTCGGTTCCTCGTGCGCTCCATGCCCACGACAAGGCGCGCGGTGCCAATGGCAGAGCGCCGATCCGACGGCACGATGGTGATGTCGTCCGGCCGAGTTCCGTCGGGCCGACCGCACGACGAGGACGGCCCGCCCTTCACGTGTACAAGGCCCCCGGCGTCACGGTCTACGTCGAGGAACACGGGACATCATCTCCGTCTTCGATTCGGCCTCCAACGGCAAGCCGGCAGAGTTGCAGGTCTCGGACTCCAAGGGCAATCACTACCCGGTCCATGTCACCAAGGGCTACGGTTCGTGCCAAACGCGCTCGGCCGGCTACGGGGGCGGCTACCACTGGGTGGGCTTCCCGGCGGCCCCTGACACAACCCGAAGTCCTGTCTGAGCATCGGCGCTCCGGCAGGACTTCGGTGTATTCCCGCTCGGCACGGCACATCACACACCGCGTACGAACTCGGCCACCCAGTACGTAGGTTCGCCCGGTGCCCTCGAACACGGACCCGAGTACCAACCGGATGAGCCGCGGGAGGACTCCGGTCCTCGGGCCGGCGGATGATGCGCGCCGAGGGGACGGATTCCTAGCCTGGGCGCATGCGAAACGAAACTCCGCGTATACCGCGCGCAATCGTGAACTCCTCAGTGACGCACGACAGTTGCCCGCAGTCTCGAGCCATGCGGCGGATGCTGCGCCCCTTGGTACCGCTCGTGCTGTGCCTGGGTGCGAGCGCGGGCGCGATCGGCACCGCACACGCGGGATCGGTAACCGACACCAACCCCGTACGGGCCCTCGCCGCGGCCGCGCACACACTGGGCTCCACGGACCCCGCCGCCCCGGACGCCGATCTGCGCGCCTTCGACCGCATGGTCGGCGACGCCAAGGTACTCGGGGTGGGCGAGGCAACGCACGGGTCCGCCGAGTTCCAGAACATCAAGCACCGACTCCTGCGCCACCTCGTGGAACGCCGCGGCTTCACCACCTTCGCGTTCGAGATGCACTGGAGTGCGGGTCTGCGGCTGGACACCTGGGTCCGCGGCGGCGCCGGCAACCTGGACACCCTCATGTCCGACGAACTCCAAAACGGCGGAGCGTTGTGGAACACCCATGAGATGGCAGCCCAGTTCCGTTGGATGCGCGAGTGGAACCAACGCCACCCCGACCGCCGCCCCCTGCGTGTCGTCGGCAACGACGTCAACTACGCCGGAACGGTGCAGTTCGACGCCGTCACCGATTATGTGGCCCGCCATTACCCCGCCCTGCTGCCCGAGTTCCGGCGCCTGTACCGGGAGTCTCGCCCCACCGCCGGCGTCAGCGACACCATGATGCAACGCCGCACGCTCCCCCTCGACACCCGCCGGCGGATGCGCGACGACGTCCGCAGCGCCTACGACCTGCTGGAACGGCAGCGACCGGGCGGCAATCCGAAGGAGTACCAACTGGTATTGCAGCACGCGAGGTCCATCGCCCAGGTCGGCACATCCCAGGGCTTCGACTTCATGGGCTCCGAGGGCGCCAAGGCACAGCTGCACCGGGACGAGAGCATGGCCGCCAACACCGTGTGGTGGCAGCGGTACACCGGGGAACGTGTGCTGCTCTCGGCCCACAACACCCACGTGGGCACCGAACCCGACAACACCGACCTGTACCCCAGGGTCCAGGGCCAGTTCCTCCGCGACGAGTTGGGCTCGCGCTACGTCGCCGTCGGATTCACGTTCGGTCAGGGCCGGTTCAACGCCGTCGACGCCCAGGACCCCACGTCGCCGTTCCGTCCCCGCGAGGTCGGGCCGACAGCGGCCGGCGGCAACGAGGAGACGCTGGAGAAGGTCTCGACGCGCGACTACTACCTGGACACGCGCACCGCCCCACGCGCCGCCCGCGACTGGCTCGGCACGCGTCGTGCCACCCGCAGCATCGGCGCCTCCTGGCCCGATCCCCACATCACGAACAACATCCGTCTCGCGCAGACGTATGACGTCGTCGTCCACCTGCACCGCGTCACCGAGACCCACATGCGCTGACCGTCGAGTCACGGCGCGCGGCCGCCCCGGCGCCCTTCCCCATGCGCCGGATTCCACGGGGGGCGCGGCCCGCGCAGCAGACCACGACGTCGACCGGACGTCGACGTGTCCGGTACGCGCGGGCTTCGCGTGGCCGCTTCACGCGAACACAACGGCAGGGGAAGCGCCGTGGCATCATCCACCGAAGCCGGGTGATCCGTCCGGCGCTTCCACGGGGGTACGGCAATGAACGGCGAACACTCGTCCGACGAAAGAGCACGACAGCGGGATGGGGAGAACGGAACAAGGCGGCGGGGAGCCGGAGGCCGTCGGGCGTTCCTGACCGGTGCGGTGACGGCGACCGCGGTCGGGGCCGGGCTCGTGGCGACGACATCGGCTCCGGCGACCGCGGCGGGCAACGCCGCGGACTGGTACGACGTCAAGGCACACGGCGCGATCGGCGACGGCGTCGCGGACGACACCGCGGCCGTCCAGTCCGCGATCGACGCCGCGGCGCAGCCGGGCGGCACGGTCTACTTCCCGGCCGGCCGATACCTCGTGGCCCCGGTGCCCGTCGCCGGCAAACCCGCCGCCGCGCTGTCCGTGAACGGCGACGGCGTACGCCTGATCGGCGCCGGCAGCAAGGCGGCCATGCTGGTCAAGAAGGCCGACGGCATCCTCCTGCGGATCTCCGGCACCGGCCCCTCACTCGACGCGAAAGGCACCACGCACCGCCGCTACTGCGCGATCGAGAACCTCGGCCTCAACGGAAACGGCAGATCGGGCCTGCTGCTCGAGCTCTACTACAACAACAACACCCACATTCGCGACGTATACCTGACGAGCAACGCGGACATCGCCGTCGACGCCGTCGAACTGTGGGACTCGCGGTTCCACGACATGGTCGTGGAATCCTGCACGGGCCCCGCGGACAGCAATCGACACCCCAACGTCTGGCTGCGCAACTCCTCCGCCGCGAACACCTGGGAATGGGGCTACAGCACCGACAACGTCAACCAGGTCCACCTGACCGGCTGCCGCCTG
Source organism: Embleya sp. NPDC056575 (assembly GCF_042793325.1). Taxonomy (NCBI): domain Bacteria; kingdom Bacillati; phylum Actinomycetota; class Actinomycetes; order Kitasatosporales; family Streptomycetaceae; genus Embleya; species Embleya sp. NPDC056575. The sequence continues at coordinate 12,961 of NZ_JBHTVA010000065.1, read as the reverse complement.
GAGAACTTCGGCACCGGCGCGCTGTGGGTCACCCAGGGCACCGCGCGAACCAACAACCCCAACGGAATCCACGTCACCGACTGCAAGTTCGAGACGTCCGCGATGAAGGGCGGACCACACTTCAGGGTCGACGCGTCCTGCCGACACGTGTTCGCCCGCAACATCTACGCGTACGCGGGCAACTTCGCCACCGGATACGGCACTCCGCAGAACATCATCGACTGGGCCCCCTCCGTGAGCGCGCTGGAGGACACCCTCATCGCGTGCGGCACGACCACGACCGTCAACTCCGGCGTGATCCTGTACTCGACGAAGGGTCAGACCGGCGTCCTGCGCAACGTCAACGGCCTGTACGGCACCAAACCCGCCGGCACACACATCTACTACGAGCAGAGCTCCACCGGCGACTTCCGTGTCGAGAACTCCTACGGCAACACCGGCGGACAGGCCAGTGGCGCCGTCCCCACCCGCAACCAGCCCAATCCACCGCTGCGCCTGGTCGCGGGCCCGGTCACCGACGCATCGTTCCAATACCCCCCGCTCGACGGCACGATGGCCGTCGACATCGCCGACAAGCGCCTGTACGTACGCGTCGGCGGCACCTGGACGTGGACCGAACTGCGGGCATGAGCCCTCCGGCGGCCCGACACCGGGCCGCCGATCACGCGCCCGCGCCGCAACCTGCCGAACTGCCGCGTTCGGCAAGCCCGTTGCGCGGGCGCGTGCGCGTCGCCGGACCCGCCGCGACCGGACCTCGACCGGGCGCGTTCGCCGTAGCGCGGTTGTGCGCACCGGGGTTCGACGGCACTTCGGGCCTGGCCGGCCCATACGTGACGATCGAAGCGGCGTCGAACCCCTGCCGAACGACCCCCCGCCGCGCCGAGGGCGGGGCTGGTGGATCAGTAGGTCAAAGCCGGGCTGAACGCGCTCTTGCCGACACACCAGATGTCGACGTTGTTGGGATTGTGGTGCAGCTTGACCGACCAGTTCGTGGCGCTGGGCGCACTGGCCGACTGGATCACGGTCAGGGCCTGACCGGCGGAGATCGTGCCCGCCGTCTTGTTCAGCGGACCCAGGTTGACCGGGCCGAAGGGGCCGGACGTGCCGGCGGTGCCGCTGAACGTGACCGTGCCGCTCGGACCCCCGAGGTTGGCGGTGATCGTCAGGTCGCCGTTGTTGATGGTGATCAGCGGCGCGAGCGCGATGGTGGCCGAGATCTGGTGCGACGCGTTGGTGGTGAACGTCGCGCTCTTGCCGGTGTAGCTGACCCCGATCGAGGTCAGACAGTCGTACTTCGCGGTGGACGGGCCGCCGGCCGTGGCTGTGCCGCCGAGGCCGACGGTCGCGGCCATGGCACCGGCGAAGACGGCGGCGCCGGCCGCGAGGGCCTTGGATCGTGACATGGAAGGTGCCCCTTTCGACAGATACTGCGGAAAGTTCCTGTCGGCGCATTTGGAGTGAATCCGAAGTTTCGGATTCCGTCAAGCAGGATCGGAACGCAATTCTCCGACGGCAAAATTCAAGATCGATAATTCATGATCGCAATTCATGACCACTCATATCGGCAAAGAATATTCGGTTGCCCGGGTATTTCTCGATCATGGTGACACGTGTCGAATGAATCGGGTCGCATCCCGCTCTTGACTATGGATGATCCAAATGTGCGAATGGTTCGCTACGCCTTTCGTTTCCGACAGGCTCCGAACAGGTCGTCCGCACCGGCCGTCCACACGAAGGAGCAACGTGTCAAAACGGTTTTCCCGAAGATTGACCCACCATCGCTGGGCCGCCTCGGTGGCCGCCGCCGCCCTGGCCCTCGGCGGCGGCCTGGTCGCCCTCGCGCCGTCGGCGGGCGCGGGCACCGTGACCCCGGTCATGCGGTGTACGACCCCGGTCGGCGCCCCCGAGGGGCCGCAGCGGTTCGAGGTGACCCTGGATCCGACGCACGGTGACGGTGCCACCTCGATGCACGTCGTGGCGGGTGGGAGTCCGGCGACCAGCCCGATCCCGATTCCGCTCGCGACGATCAAGTCCGTCTACACGTTCGCCACATCCGGCGGCACGACCGGGGACCTTTCGGTGGCGCCGCCGTCGTTCGAAACGCCGATCGAGGCGAACACGCCCATCGTGCCGCCCCCGTTCACCGTGCCCGCGACGATCGTCGGCGCGGCGGCCGGATCCACCGTGGACCTCACCCTGAAGTCGATCGTGGTGCAGACCATCGTCGGCGGAAACCTGCTCGCGACGGCGACGTGCGTGCCGATCTCCGGTAACGGCGTCGTCGCGTCGTACACGGTCGAGCAGGGCAGTCAGGCGCCCACGCTGACCGCGACGCCGAGCACCGTCGACTCGAACTCCCGGGTCACGCTGTCCGGCGCGCACTGGCCGGCCGGTCCGGTGGGACTGACCATGTGCTTCCCCGAGTTCGGCGGATTCTGCGACAACGGCTACTCGACCATCGCCGCGAGCGACGTCAAGGTCGTCGACGGTGTGCTGTCGGGGTGGGTGCACGTCGCCGGCGCGGTTCCCAGTACGGCGGCGATCCTGAAGGTCACATCGGGATCGGTGGCCCTGGAGGCGCCGTTGACCGTCGTGTCCGTACCGGTCGGCGGGCGGGGGCTCGTGCTGAGTCCGAACGCCGGTCCGATCGGCACCCGGGTGACCGTCACCGGTACCGCGTTCTCGCCGAACGCCCAGATCACCGTCCAACCCCAGGACGAGCCCGGGGCGCCGACGGAGGACGCCGTGACCACCACCGCGGACGCGAACGGCTCGTTCACCGCGACGTTCACGGTGACCGCCGCGACCACCGCCGCGGTCGCGGCGTACGAGTTCGGCAACCCCGCGATCGGTACGCGGACGCCGTACACGGTGGGCGAGGGCCCGGCCCAGCTGACCCAATCGGTCAGTGGGCAGATCAAGCCCGGCGGCCTGACGATGTCCCAGGCCGGCGACCGGATCGACTTCGGCAGCGCGACGATCGACGGCAAACCGCTGCGCCTGAACGCCGCGCTCAACCGGGTCACCGTGGTCGATGCCCGAGGAACCGACCTCGGGTGGTCGCTCACCGGCACGATGTCGGAGCTGACGGCCGAGAACGGCACCGACAAGCTCCCGGCCGGGAGCGTGACCTGGACGCCCGCGTGCGTGGCGGCCGACGGCGCGCCCGGAACGGTCACCCCCGGCACTCCGGGGCCGCTCGGGGCGACCCAGGCCCAGTTGTGCACGCAGACGCCGGTCGAGGGTCGAGCCACGGGCGGCAGCGTTTCGGCGGACGCCGCCCTGACGCTGACGACCCCGGCGTTCGTTCGCCCGGGGACCTATTCGGGGGCGCTCACGCTGAGCCTGAGTTAGCCGAGCGGGAATCGACCGAGTTCGAGTCGACCGAACTCGAGACGGTCGACACCGACTCGACGCGTCGGGATGTGCGGGTGTCGACGCTTCGAGACGGTGCCGCTTTACTCGCCCGGTGGTGCGGGACGACTCGGCCGGATGCCGGCCGGTGCGCCCCCGCCACCGGGCGTTTTCGTACGCGGCACGGGATCGTGATCGGCAGCCACGACGGCGTGGGCCGTCGCGCCCTATTCGCGACCGCCCGGTATCGCGACCGCTCGGGGGACGGCGGGGAATGCGTCGACGTCCACCGGGACGGAAAATTCGGCGCCCGGGCTTTTACCGGCGCGGTATTACGCCGCATTGCCGGTGCCTGCCGCCCCGGATGGTGCGTCACCCGGGATGCGGAACCGGGGCGCGGATTTCGGCGATCGGCGCGCCGGAAGCACGACCCGCGGCACGCATGCCGGGTTGGGTCGTGCCGCGACGGAGACGGCCGCCGTGCCTCCACGCCGTCGACGGCCCTGTCCAAGCCGAAGAGAGCCGCAGGAACCGGTGGTTGCGGGATCGATGGCGGTGACGCCACCCGCGCATCCGCTCGCCCCCTCGCTCGTTTCCGCGCTTCGGGGGCGATCGCCGTCCGTGGGATCGGGCTACCAGATGGCGTCGACCCACTCGGGATGATCGATGAAGGGGTTGCGGTTGTGCTGGTAGTCCCGGTGGATGAGGTCGTTGCGACGCCGCTCGAAGGCATCGGGCGGGTCCTGGTTGCTCCAGGCCTTGAGCACGGTGATGCGTCCGATGGACGGGGCGGATCCGTTGCCCACACGGTCGTTGGGCTCCAGATCGGGGAAGCCGTCGCCGCCGTCCCAGCGCACGGCCATGTAGAGGATCATGCGGGCGACATCGCCCTTGACCGCGTCGCGCGGCTCGAACGAGTCGCCGTCGGTGCGGCTGCCGGGTGCGCCGGCGACCGGGGAACCACCGTTGTCGAAGTCCTTGTCGCCTCGAATGCCGTTGACCGAGACGTCCTCCGGACGCAGGTGATGCAGGTCGGTACCGGGGCCGGTCGCGGTTCCGAAACCGCCGTGGCTCTTGGCCCACACATGCTCGCGGTTCCAATCGCCGCTGCCGCCGCCCGACCGATTCTTGGCGATCGACCGACCGGTGTAGAGCTCGATCACGTGCGACGAATCGGCGGGATCCTCGTCGGTCACGCGCAACGCGTTCCAGACTCCGTCGTAGTTCACCGCGGAGGTACCGCGACTGATGATGGTGTGCAGGGCGGCCTTCAACGCCGGCCCGGTCAGGCCCAGCGCCGACGCGTAGTAGTCGGCCGCCGCGGCCACGTCTTCACCGATGGGTGGTTCGTCGGGGGTGGCCCGCGCGGTCGAGGGGGTTGCGAGGGAAATCAGCATCGCGCTCAGCGCGATTGCGACAGGCGGTCCGAGACGCATGAGGGCTCCACGGGTGGTGGGGGCGACGTGGGTCGTTGGGGCGCGCGTCGTGCGGTCGTCGGTCGAGAGGAATCCGACCGGTCCAGCGTGACCGGCCCTTCCCGTCGACGGGACCGGCCATCGGGTGAACATCTCGTGACGAGATCCCGCAGCGGGGCCCGGCGGATACGAGCGAGCCTCCATCAACCCCATCGCCGCCACCGCGGGCACCGCGCGCCGACCGCGCCCGCGCGGGACACGCGCCAGGGGGTTCGAGCGCCGGTCCCGACCACGCCCAGGACGGTGGACGCCGGTACATACCCGAAGTGGCGTGAGTCGTGGGAACGCGGCGCATCCCCGCGTACCACCAGCGAACCCGCGGGCACGACGGCGTCGTTCGCGGCGCGTACGGCATCGCGCACCTCGGCCGGCACAAGATCGCCGGGCACCGCCGCGACCCGCTTGACCAGCCAGTGCGGATCCCGATCGGCGCCGAGGGCCGCCGTCGGGTTGCGGAACACGATGACGTCCCCCCGACGCACCGCCCCGGCGCGGTCGACCAGGAGTCGTTCGCCGTCGGCGAAGGTCGGCGCCATGCTCGTGCCGGTCACCCGGACGAGTGCGAGGCGCGAGCGCGAAGCGCGCACTCCGGCGAGCACCAGGATCACCGCCGCGAGAACCGCCGACACCCCCACGCCGCCCGGCGTCGCCCGCACGCTCGTCGTCTCCCGTCCCCTCCCGATCACCGCGTCTCCTCGGCGACCGCCGGTCCCACGGGGTTCGCGTATCCGGCGGCCTGGAGCGCGAACAGCCGGGCGTAGTGCCCATCGGGCAACGCCATCAGCTCTTCGTGGCAACCCAGTTCGACGATGCGGCCGTCGTCGAGCACCGCGATCGTGTCGGCGTCGCGCAGGGCGCCGAGGCGGTGCGACACGAGCAGGCTCGTCCGGCCCCGACGATGCCGGCGCAGCATGCGGTGCACCCGATGTTCGGCCTCCGGGTCCAGACCCGCGCTCGGCTCGTCGAGGATCAGCAGGTCGGCGTTTCGGCGCATCAGCGACCGGGCCAGCGCGACCCGCTGCCACTGTCCGCCCGAGAGCGTGACGCCGTCCCCGGCGTCGTCCCGGTCGCGATGGACGCGGCTGAGCTGGGTGTCGTATCCGTCGGGAAGGCGCGCGAGGTCGGCGTCGATCTCGGCCAGGTTCGCGCTTTCGCGCACCCGTTCGCGGTTGTCGCGGTGCGCGATGTCGCCGACGCCGATGTTCTCGGCCGCGGTCAGGTCGTACGCCATGTAGTCCTGGAAGGTCGCGCCGACGCGGCGGCGCAGTTCGACCACGCTCATCGTGCGGATGTCGACACCGTCCCACCGGATCGTGCCGCGTTCGGGGTCGTAGAACCGGCACAGGAGTTTGACCAGTGTGCTCTTGCCGGCGCCGTTGCGCCCCACGAGGCCGATCGCGCGGCCGGCCGGGACGACGAGATCGACGCCGCGCAACACCCACGGCCCGTCGGCGTCGTAGCGGAACCACACGTCGCGGAACTCGATGCGGTCGTGCAGGGCGGGTACCGGACCGGTGCCGCCGGGCAGGTCGTCGGGCGTGTCCATGAGCGCGAGGTAATGGCCGAGGAGACGGACTCCCGACGCGGCCGGGCCGGCCTGCATGACGACCCCGGTGAACGCGCCCTGCACGCCGGCCGACGCGGCGACGAAGAGCGTCACGTCCCCGACGCCGAATCGGCCGTCGGCGGCGCCGACCACGACGACGACCAGGCCGAGACCCGCGACGAGCGCGTTCAGCGCGGCGAATCCCGATTGCACGAGCGCGGTGCGGCGCGCGACCGCGAGCTCGGCGTCGGTGGCGTCGGCGAGCGCGCGCACCAGCCGCGCGTGCAGGAAGCCGCCGAGCCCGAACAGCCGGATCTCCTTGGCCGCGCGGGGGTCGATCAGCAACGATCGGTAGAACAACCGCCGGCGTTGGCGCCCGGCCGTCATCTCCCAGACCGTGACCTGACGCCGTGCCATCGACAGTCGGGCCAGGAGCGCGGCGACGCCGCAGAGCAGGAGCAACCCGACCATCGGCGGCCACACCGCGAAGAGCACGCCGACGAACGCGCCCAGGGACGCGACCGAGCGCAGCACCTCCTGCGTGAACATGGTGATGTTGTGGGGAGCGTCCTCCGACGCCTGCCGCGCGAGCCGCAGGCGATCGTGGAACGCGGGATCCTCGAACCGGCGCAGGCCCCGGAACTCGTCGACCTTGGCGAACAGGTCGCGCTCGACCGCCGCGACCAGTCTGCGTCGCACCAACTCGTTGAGATAGCCCATGAGTTGCACGAGTGCGGCAGTGACCGCGCCGATCCCGGCAAGCGTGACCGCGAGCGCGACGACACGACTGTTGTCGATGCGATCGCCGCGCGTGAGTTCGTCGAACAGGAGCTTGGTGAGCCACGCGGCGGTGGCCGGCAGCATGCCGACCGCCACCGTCGCGGCGAACAGGAGCGTCGCCCCGACCGGCGCCGCCCGGAACTGGAGGGTCAGGGCGACTTTCACCGCCCGGGGCCGCAGCCGGGCCGCCGGGGACGTGTCACCCTCGCCGGCGCCGGCCGAGGTCGACATCAGCGGGGGAATCCGGTTGCCACGCGGGCTCCGCGGCGGTTGCGGCGGTACTCCTCGCCGCCCCGATCCGCGCACGCCTCGCCCATGTCCACGACGCACACGCCGGTCCGCTCACCTCCCGGGACGAGTTCCCGGAGCCGGTCGCCGGGCCCTGCCACGATCGCCCCCACCGTGCCCGCCCTCAGCAGGGGAAGCGGGTCGGGAGGCAGCGGTCCCAGCAGTCGTAGCGATACTCGTAGCCGTCGACACACGCGCACGTCTGGCCCATGTCGTCGTAGCAGGCGCCGGCGCGCTCCCGGCCGAGGGCGAGTTCCAGGAGCCGGTCGCCGAGCCTTGCGATGGTGCCCTTCATCGTGAACCTCCGAAGTCCGTCGTCCAGTCGATCGACGCGACCACGCCGATCGTGATCGGGGACGTGCCCGAACGGTCGTTCCGAAAAGCGATCACGCCGGTTTCATCACCCGGGGTTTCGATCACACGGTTGATCGCGGACGTTCCGGCGCGGGTGGAACCGGGAGAGTCGGCAAGCGACTTCACCGGAACGAGACGTTAGGGCGTGCGGTCGGCGGACCGCAATAGGGCCGTCGAACGTATGCTCGCGAGCGCCCCGGCGGGCCCGACGAGTACGGCGGGCCCGCGGCCGCGCCGCCCCGCCGCGGCCCTGTAGCGGAACGGCGTATGCCACGAACTCACCTGCCACACAAGCGAGTTGATATATCGCCGAGCAGTTCGGCCGGCACCCGGACACGGCGTTCACCGACCCTGTCGGGAACGCTGCCCAACGCGTTACATTGCCTCGATCGGTCGGTCCGGTGGAGGGAAGCGAGGGCGATCGATGGGATACGCGTTACTTGCGTGCCGCGTGCTCCTGGGCCTCGTACTGGTGGCCTCCGCAGGCGGGAAGCTACGCGGTGGCAGGGCATTTCGCGCGTTCGTCGCCGCCACGAGGGAGTTCGGCGTGCCGGCCCCGTGGGCGCGCTCGATCGCGATCGCCGTGGTCGCGGGCGAGATCGCCGCGGCGCTGTCGCTCGCGGCGACACCGCGTGGGCTCGCGGGATTCGCCGTCGCCCTGCCCCTGTTGGGGGTCTTCACGATCGCCATCCTCGGCGCGCTGCGCCGGGGAACGACCGCGTCGTGCGCGTGCTTCGGCGCGTCCGCGACACCGATCGGCCGCCGGCACGTGGTGCGCAACGCCGTGCTGATCACGGTCGCCGCAACCGGACTTGCCCTCGGCGCGGCCGGAGCGGCGACGTCGACGCACCTCCCCGGCGCCCTGGCGGCGGTGTCGTGCGCGGTGATCGGAGCACTCGTGGTGATCTCCACCGACGAGTTGGCCGAACTGTTCGATCTCGGCTCCGCGCCCGGCTCTCCAGGGAGGTAACGCCATGCCGTTCCTGATCGCCGCCGTCGTGGTGCTCACCGTGTTGTGCCTGCTGAATCTGCTGCTGACGTTCGGGATCGTCCGCAAACTCCGCGCACAGCGTGACCATTCGCGCCCCGGGCCCGCCGCTCTCGTGTTGCCCGTCGGCTCGACCGCGCCGAACTTCTCCGCCGTGACGACGACCGGAGAGACCATCACGCGAGAGGGCCTGGGCGAAACGTTGTTCGGGTTCTTCTCGCCGAACTGCCCCGCGTGTACCGAGCGTCTGCCGCGGTTCGTCGAGGCGGCCCGACGCGAGAGCGGTCGCAGGGCGCTCGCCGTGCTTGCCGTGCTCCACGGCGACGACGCGGCGACCCGCGCACAGGCGGCGGCCCTACGCGACGTCGCCCGCGTCGTGGTCGAGGCGTCACCCGACGGACCGCTGGGCACCGCCTTCGCGATCACGGGCTATCCCGCGTTCGGGCTGATCGACGCCCACGGAACGGTGACCGCGACGGGCCTCGACCCCGAACGACTCACCACGCCCGACCACTCGACGACCTGACCGGACACGACCGCGGCGCCGGGCCCGGGTCGGCTCACCATCGACGCATGCGCATCGGACGACCGACCGCGTGGTTCAACCGGCTCGCCGCCGGCCGCCGGTCACGTCTCCCGGGTCGCCCTGTCACTCGCCGCGTACGACCTGTTCCTCGCCACCTTCGGCGCACTCCCACCGCCCGCTCCGGGACGCGGAGGCCGCGGTCGGCCCATCATCGAACCGCCCGACCCCGGGCGCCCCCGCCACCCGCGTGCCGGGCCGGGCGCCCGGGTGGCCGGCGCGCTCGGGGCGGAGCCGACATCACACCCGCGCCCGCGGTGGAACCCTGGAAGTATGAAGAAACGCCACGTGACGCTGTGCCTGTGTGGAGACGTGATGCTGGGCCGCGGCATCGACCAGATTCTTCCGCACCCGGGTGATCCGGCGCTGCGGGAGGCATTCGTCGGCGACGCCGGCGAATACGTGCGATTGGCGGAGGAGGCCAACGGGCCGATTCCTCGACCGGTGGGATTCGGCCGGCCCTGGGGCGACGCGCCGGCCATCCTCGACGCCGAGGCACCCGACGTCCGGGTCCTGAACCTGGAGACCGGCATCACCACCAGTGACGACTTCGAACCGTTCAAGGCGGTGCACTACCGGATGCACCCCGACAACATCCCGTGCCTCGAGGCGATCCGGCCAGATGTCTGCGTCCTGGCGAACAACCACGTCCTCGACTTCGGCCGTGCCGGCCTGGCGGATACCCTCGACGCGCTGCACCGGGCCGGGCTGCGCACCGCCGGCGCGGGGGGCGGCATCGAGGAGGCCCGGCGTCCTGCGGTGGTGCCCGTCGGGGAGGGCGGGCGGGTGGTGGTCTTCGCCCAGGGGGCGCCCTCCAGCGGAGTGCCGCCCGATTGGGCCGCGACCGAGAACCGTGCCGGCGTCGACTTCACCCACGACACGTCGGAGCGAGGTGCCGAGGAACTCGTCGCACGGGTGCGTCGGGCGAAACTCCCGGGGGACATCGTGGTCGCGTCCATGCACTGGGGTTCGAATTGGGGCTACGACGTCCCCGCATCGCGGATTCGGTACGCGCGCCGCCTGATCGACGGCGGCGTCGACGTCGTGCACGGTCACTCCTCGCACCATCCGCGCGCGATCGAGGTGTACCGCAACAAACTGATCCTGTACGGCTGCGGCGACTGCGTCGACGACTACGAAGGCATCCGCGGCTACGAGTTCTACCGCGACGACCTGCGACTCCTGTACTTCGCCACCGTGGCGCGCGATACGGGAGAACTGTCCGGTCTGCGCATGGCACCCCTGCGGGCCGTCAAAATGCGTCTCGGGCGCGCCTCACGCGTCGATGCCGAGTGGTTGGCGGCCACGCTGACCCGAGCCGGCCGCCCCTTCGGGACCGAGGTGACCCCGGAGCCCGACAACCGCCTCACGCTCCACCACTGACCGCACGCGTTCGCGGCCGTGGCCGTCGGAGCGAGCCGTCGTCGGTCGCCACTCGCTTCCGTTCGCCGTGGTCAGTCGGCGACCTCGGTCCTTTCCCACCACTCGTAGACAGGCAACCTGCCCTCCGGGGTCTCCTGGTGTCGCGAGGTGCTCTTGAAGTGCTCGTATCCATTGCGGAACGGGATCTTCAGCTCGATTCCGGGCGGAGTGATCGTGACGATCCGCTCCGGCATGTCGTCCGGTCCACCCTCGAGGTATGCGCGTTGGCTCATGTCCGGCCTATCCCACGTACTCCGGGTTCCAATCCCCGGCGTCGGTCTTGGGGCTCGCGCGCCCCGGGACCGCGCCACCTCCACCGGCCACGACCACACCGCCCCGGCCCGCCCGCCGACGGGGCGGGGGTGTGCCCGGGAGGCGCCGGATCCTCACAAGCCCCGGCCCGAGTCCGATCCGGGGCTCGGATTCGAGCCGTCGATCTCGTCACCCACCGTCGGGGTTCCGCGCACGCCGAGCATGACGATCTCCGGATACCGCGCGTCGAAGGCCGGGCACTCGGAGCGGATGCGCGGCAGCGCGGTGAAGTTGTGCCGGGGTGGCGGACACGAGGTCGCCCATTCCAACGAACGCCCGTACCCCCATGGGTCGTCGACGGCGACCTTGCGGCCGGTCCGGTAGGTCAGCCACACGTTGTACAGGAACGGCAGGGTCGAAGCGCCCAACAGGAACGCCCCGATGGAGGACAGCGAGTTCAGGGCCGTGAGGCCGTCGCCGGCCGGATAGTCGGCGTACCGACGGGGCATCCCCTGGACGCCGAGCCAGTGCTGTACCAGGAACGTGGTGTGGAAGCCGACGAACAGGCACCAGAAGTGCACCCGGCCCAGGCGTTCGTCGAGCATTCTCCCGGTCCACTTCGGCCACCAGAAGTAGAAGCCGGCGAACATCGCGAAGACCACGGTGCCGAAGACCGTGTAGTGGAAGTGCGCCACCACGAAGTACGTGTCGGAGACGTGGAAGTCCAGCGCCGGCGACGCGAGGATCACCCCGGTCAGCCCGCCGAACAAGAAGGTGACGAGGAAGCCGAGGGACCACAACATCGGAGTCTCGAACGACAGCGAGCCGTTCCACATCGTGCCGATCCAGTTGAAGAACTTCACCCCGGTGGGCACCGCGATGAGGAACGACAGGAGTGAGAAGAACGGCAGCAGCACCGCGCCCGTGACGAACATGTGGTGCGCCCACACCACCGAGGACAGCGCCGCGATCGCGATCGTGGCGCCGACCAGGCCCAGGTAGCCGAAGATCGGCTTGCGCGAGAACACCGGCAGGACCTCGCTGATGATGCCGAAGAACGGCAGCGCGATGATGTACACCTCGGGGTGCCCGAAGAACCAGAACAGGTGCTGCCACAGCAGCGGTCCGCCGTTGACCGGATCGAAGACGTGCGCGCCGAACTTGCGGTCGGCCTCCAGGACGAGGAGCGCGGCGGCCAGGATCGGAAACGCCATCAGCACCAGGAAGCCGGTCAGCAGCACGTTCCAGCAGAAGATCGGCAGGCGGAACATGGTCATGCCCGGCGCCCGCATGCAGATGATCGTGGTGATGAAATTGACCGAGCCGAGGATCGTGCCGAATCCGGACAGGACCAGACCCATGATCCACAGATCGGCGCCGACACCCGGCGATCGGATCACGCCGGACAGCGGCGCATAGCCCGTCCACCCGAAGGCCGCCGAGCCCTGCGGGGTGAGGAAACCTGCCAGGACCATCAGGGCGCCGAAGAGGTACAGCCAGTACGAGAGCATGTTCAGGCGCGGGAACGCCACATCGGGTGCACCGATCTGCAGCGGCATGACGGCGTTGGCGAATCCGGCGAACAGCGGTGTCGCGAAGAGCAGCAACATGATCGTGCCGTGCAGCGTGAACGCCTGGTTGAACTGTTCGTTGGACAGGATCTGGCTGCCCGGTCGGGCGAGTTCGGCGCGGATGAACAGCGCCAGGATTCCCCCGACGAGGAAGAACCCGAACGACGTGGTGATGTACATGTAGCCGATCACCTTGTGGTCCGTGGTGGTCAACCAGCCGACCACTCGGGCCCCGACGCCCGCCCGTTCACCACCCGGGGGCAGGAGCGATGCCACGTCGCGTTCGGCTTCCCGACTCACACTCACGTCAGTCCTCCCGACCGGCGAGGGCCCGGAGCGGGTCCGCTC
>NZ_JBHTVA010000064.1:0-60578 GCF_042793325.1 Embleya sp. NPDC056575 | reverse complement strand
GCCGTCGCGCACACACCCGTGCGCGACGGCGGCAGACTCATATCCGGCGTCGAATCCCCCGAAACACCCCGAAGCACCGGCACCATCGGCACCACCGACATCCCCGAAGAGGCCCGATGAGTCACCCCGTTCCCGGCTCCACCCCCCGAACCCGCATACGCCGCCTGCCCGATCACGCCGTCGAGGACCGGGCCGCGCTGCACGCCGTGCTCGACGCCGGCCTGGTCGGCCACCTCGCCATCACCGGCGAGGACGGTCAGCCGTTCGTCCTGCCCGTCGCCTACGCCCGGGACGGCGAGCGGGTGTTGATCCACGGCTCGACCGGCAGCAGACTCTTCCGCGGCCTGGCCGCCGGCGCGCCGACCTGCCTGACCGTGACGCTGCTCGACGGCTTGGTGCTGGCCCGGTCCGCCTTCGAGTCGTCGATGAACTACCGCAGCGCGATGGTGCTCGGCTCGTGCACGGTGCTCCCGGACGCCGAGAAGGTCGCCACCCTGGACCTGCTCACCGACCGGCTGCTCCCCGGCCGCCGCGGCGACCTGCGCCCGCACTCGACCAAGGAACTGGCCGCGACGCTCGTCCTCGCGCTGTCCCTGGACGAGACCTCGGTGAAGATCTCGGCCGGGCCACCCGACGACGACGAGGCCGACCTCGACACCCCGATCTGGGCCGGCACGGTCCCGATCACCGAGCACTTCGGCACCCCCGTGCCCGCCCCCGACCTGCGCTTCGACCTCCCCGCGCCCAACTACCCGAGGACGTGGACCCGATGACGGGCGACTACCGCGACGTGTCCCTGTGGTTCGACACCCTCGGCGAGGACGTCACCGCGCGCCCCGCGCTCGCGGGCGACCTGGACGTCGACGTGGCGATCGTCGGCGCCGGCTACACCGGCCTGTGGACGGCGTACTACCTGGCCCGGGCCGACCCCTCGCTGCGGATCGTGGTGCTGGAGCGCGAGGTCGCCGGCTTCGGCGCGTCCGGCCGCAACGGCGGCTGGTGCTCGGCGCTGTTCCCCGCGTCCATCGCCAAGGTGGCCCGCGACAGCACCCGGGAACGCGCGATCGCCCAGCAGCGGGCGATGCACGCGACCGTCGACGAGGTCGGCCGGGTGGTCGCCGCAGAAGGCATCGACTGCGACTTCGACAAGGGCGGCACGGTCGTGCTGGCCCGCACCCCGGTACAACTGGCTCGCGCGCGCGAGGCGGTCGCCGGGGAACACGCATGGGGCTTCGACACCTCCGACGCCCGGCTGCTCGACGCCGCCGAGGCGCGCGCGATGGTCGGCGCCACCGACGTGCTCGGCGGCACCTACACCCCGCACTGCGCGGTGCTCCACCCCGCCAAGCTGGCCCGCGGCCTGGCCGCGACGGTGGCCGGCCTCGGCGTGCGCATCCACGAGCGGACCCCCGTGCTCTCGATCGAGAACGGCGTCGCCGTCACCCCGCACGGCCGGGTGCGCGCCGACGTGGTGGTCCGCGCCACCGAGGGCTACACCCCCGAACTGGCCGGCTTCCACCGCGACCTCGCGCCGGTCTACTCGCTGATGATCGCCACCGAGCCGCTGCCGAAGGCCTTCTGGGACGAGGCGGGCCTGGCCCGCCGGGAGAGCTTCAGCGACATGCGGCACCTGATCGTCTACGGCCAGCGCACCGCCGACGACCGCCTGGCCTTCGGCGGGCGCGGCGCGCCGTACCACTTCGGCTCGAAGGTGCGGCCCGAGTTCGACCGGGACGAGAAGGTCTTCGCCGAACTGCGCCGGGTGATCACCGAGTTGTTCCCGGCCGTCGCCGACGCGCGAATCACCCACACCTGGGGCGGCCCGCTGGGCGTGGCCCGCGACTGGTACGCGAGCTGCGGCCTGGACCGCGCCCGCAGACTGGCCTGGGCCGGCGGCTACGTCGGCGACGGCGTGGGCACCGCCAACCTCGCCGGCCGCACCCTGGCCGACCTGATCCGCGACGAGTACACCGACCTGACCCGGCTGCCCTGGGTCCGTCACCGCTCGCCCCGGTGGGAGCCGGAGCCGCTGCGCTGGATCGGCACCAATGTGGGCCTGCGGGTGATGGCGGGCGCCGACGTCGAGGAGCGGCGCACCGGGCGCGAGTCGCGCCTGGCGCAGGCGTTCGGCCGGTTCCTCGGTCACTGAGCCGGGCCGGTCACCCCGTTCCCCCTCGGATGACGCGGCGCCAGGACTCCAGGTGGTCCGGCGCCGCACCCGCCTTGAGCAGGAACTCCGCCGCGGAGCCGTGCCGCTCCTCCAGCACCCGCAGGAAGGTGTCGATGGACGCCCGCGCCGCACCGCGCATCGCGGGCGCGACCGGATGCGACGGGTCGATCCGGGGCTGGCGCGGCAATCGGTCGATACGTTCGAACATCTCCACGAGATGCGTCTCGGTCTCGGTGTAGTCCGCGATGATCGCCTCGCGCTCGACCCCGGCGACCGACAGGAGCAGGGCGACCAGGATCCCGGTCCGGTCCTTGCCGGCGGTGCAGTGCACCAGCGCCGGCACCCCGCCGTCGCCGGCCAGGATCTCCAGCGAGCGTACGTACGACTCGCCGCCGCGCTCTGCCATCCGCATGTAGAGCAGCCCGGCCCCGAACTCGTCCACACTGCCCAGGTCGATGTCGTCGTCCAACTCCAGACCCTGGGTCTGCCCGGCCGACACGTCGCCGATCGCGGCCCGGTCGGCGGCCAGCGCGGAGCGGCGACCCAGCAGCGGCAGCCGGTGCCGGACCACGCCCGCCCACTCGGTCACGGGCAACCCCTCGTGGTCCGAACGCAGATCGAGCACGTGCCGCACGCGATAGGTGTGGATCAATCGGTCGACCCCCTTGGGGGTGAGCAGATCCGGGGTCTCGGACCGCATCAGTACCCCCGTTCGAGTGACACCGCCGCCGATCAGCGGTAGGTCGCCGATGTCGCGGGCATTGAGCAGATCTGGAAGATCGAGTCGGCGGTTCATGTGCACCCCGTTCGGAACGCGTTCGAGACACCTGTTCGCCTCATCATGATGTGTGCGAACTCCCGCCGACAGGGCTCCCCGAGTCAGGGGGTTTGTCGCCCGTGCCGAAACCACGTGCCGCGACGCTCGTTGGAGGAGAACGGGTGGCAACGAACACAACTCTGCGGGAGGTGTGCCATGTCCCTGTCGTCCCGCGCAACCGGACCCGCCGACCGGCGCGCCGTCGCCGACGCGCCGAGCGCCCCGCCCGACAACGACGTGCTGCGCGCTCACGGACTGACCCTCACCCAGGGGCCCCGCACGTTGCTGCGCGACGTCTCGGCCGCGGTCCGCGCCGACGAGACGTTCGCGATCACCGGGCCCGACGGCGCCGGCAAGTCGGCGCTCCTCGCGTGCCTGTCCGGCGTGGTCGCCCCCGACGCCGGCGAGGTCTGGTTCAACAGCGGCCCGATGCACGTGCTCGACGAGAAGGGCCGCGTCGCGCTGCGGCGCCGGCACTTCGGCCTGGTCGACGGCCGGACCCGGCTGCTGCCGGAGTTGACCGTCGCGGAGAACGTGGCGCTGCCGCTGCTGCTGGATCGCACGCGCCGCACCGAGGCGTTCGCGATCGCCCGGCACTGGATGGAGCGGCTCGACGTCACCGAGCACGCCGAGTCCCGGCCGCCGGGCCTGGGACCGGCGCTGCTGCGTCGGGCGGCGGTCGCCCGTGCGCTGGTCACCCGACCGGCGGTGGTCTTCGCGGACGAGCCGGCGCACGGCCTGGCCGGCGCCGAACTCGACCATCTGATGCGGATCCTCGTCTCCGCCGTGCGCTCGCACAAGATCACCCTCGTGCTGGCCACCGCCGATCGGCGGGTGGCCGCGCACGCGGACCACGGCCTGGTCCTGCGCGAGGGTCGTCCCGACCCGCGCGCGGAGGGGTGGTAGGCCGATGTCCGGGGCCGGCGCACGGGTCCTGCGCGACGCGTGGCACGGCGCGTCCCGGGTCGACGCGGCGCGAGTGCTGGCCGGCGCGGCGCTGGCGGGCAGCGCCACGATCGTGCTGCTGTGCCTGCTGGCCTGGGCCCGCCCGAGCGGGGGCGCGGCACCGGCGCCGACCGGTCCGCTGCTCGCGGCGCTGCCGGTGTTGGCCGCCGTGGCGGTGCTGACCGCGGTCGGCACCCGGCTCGCGGTCCTGCACCGGCACGACCGGGCCGATCGGGACCGACACGCGCACGCCGAGGCCGCCGAGGGGCCGCCGCCCCCGGGGCACGGGACCGGGCCTGGAACGGGGCCCGGAACGGGGCCCGGATCGGAGCGGGGGGCGGTCGCGACGGAGGCGGCGATCACGGCCCTGGTCGGCACGATCGCCGGGATGCAGGCACACCTGGTGCTGCGCTCGGTGCGGCATTCGCTCCCGCCCGCGGTGCGCCGACTGCTCGCGGTGGGCGCCGAGGTGCACTGGCCGGGCCTGGCGGCGCTGCTCGTGGTGGTGCCCACGATCGCGGCGATCGCGGCGGCGAGCGCGGTGCGGGCGCCGTCGGCCCGGTCGTTGCCCCGGGTGCCGCCGTACGTCGGGCCGCTCCTGGTGCTGGCCGGGCTGCTCGCGCAGTACCTCATCGACGACCCGGCCCGTCCGGAGCAGTTGCCGCACGGCGCGCTGCCGGCGGCGGTGGGCGGATACGCCGCGGTGCTGATCGGAGCGGCGCTGACCGTGCCGTGGTTGGTGGCCTGGCTCGGCGGCGGATGGGCGGCCCGGGCCGGTCGGGTCTGGACGTTGTGCGCGGCCCGGCGGATGGAGGCCGGCGCGCACGACCTGGCGCTGCCGCTCGGCCTGACCACGATCGCGCTGGCGGTGGTCACCACCGGCCGGCTCGCGGGCGAGCGCACGCCGGTCCGGATGGCCGACGCGCCACTGTTCCTGACCGTGGCCACGGTCTCGCTGTGCGCGGCGGCGATGTTGTTCGCGGTGGTGGTCGAGTACGGCCCGGCCCGCCGGGAGACCTCGCGGACCCTGCACTCGATCGGCGCGGCCACGCCGACGGATCGCCGCGCGGCCCTGGTCGCCCTCGCCGTCCCGGTCCTGGTCTGCGTGCCGACGGCGATCACCGTCGGCGCGCTGGCGGCCTGGCCCGCACACGAGGGCGCCAATCCGTTCCCGACGGTGTCCACCCGCACCGCGCTGCTCGGCACGGTCTGGGCGGTCGGCCTGCTGGTGGCCGCGCTGATCGCGGCGGCGGCGGTGATCCTGCGGGACGAACGACCCCGGCGGCGCCGCCGGGCCTGAACCCCGGCCATAGGAAGACACTCGGATGTAAAAAAACCCTCGGACATGCGAAAACACTCCGAGCCCGGCGCGGCGTCCCCTTCCGCGACGGGCTCGAAGTGCTTCTCGTCTCGGGGGCCACGCGACCCCGAGCCGTGCGCCGGATCGTGTCCCTTCGACCGGCGGCTTGGGCGTGCCACCGTCGGATCATTCGAACGGGGGGATCAAAGGATCCGACGGCCTGGCACTGAGATCAGTCTGCCCTGTGCGGCCTAAGGATCCGATAAGGATTCGTTACCCGTTCTATATCGCCGCGCCGCGCACCCGTGACCTGCACCGATTGTCCCGCTTGCCGGCTGTGTCCCCGTCGATCGGCGGGCCGGCGTGGGCCGCCCGCCGATCGCGCCGGGGGAATCAGACCTCTGCGGCGGCGAGCTGCCCGCACGCGCCGTCGATGTCGCGGCCCCGGGTGTCCCGGACGGTGACCGGCACGCCGTGCTTGGTCAGCAGCCGGACGAACTCCTCCTGGCGCTCGGCCGTGGAGGCGGTCCACTTCGACCCCGGGGTGGGGTTGAGCGGGATCAGGTTGACGTGCGCGTTGTGGTTCTTCAGCCGACGCCCGAGCAGATCGGCCCGCCAGCCGTGGTCGTTGATGTCCTTGATCAGCGCGTACTCGATGGAGACCCGGCGACCGGTGACGCCCTCGTAGTGCCAGGCGGCGTCCAGCACCTCGCGCACGTCCCAGCGGGTGTTGACCGGGACGAGCGTGTTGCGCAGCTCGTCGTCCGGCGCGTGCAGGGACAGGGCGAGGGTGACCGGGATCCGCTCCTCGGCGAGCTTGTACATCGCCGGGACCAGGCCGACCGTGGACATGGTCACCGAGCGGGCGGAGATACCCAGGCCCTCGGGGCTCGGGTCGACCAGCCGGCGCACCGCGCCGACCACGGCCTTGTAGTTGGCCAGCGGCTCGCCCATCCCCATGAAGACGATGTTGCTGACCCGGCCCGGACCGCCGGGCACCTCGCCGCGCGCGAGGGCCCGAGCGCCGGCGAGCACCTGCTCGACGATCTCGCCGGTGGACAGGTTGCGGGTCAGACCCGCCTGGCCGGTGGCGCAGAACGGGCAGTTCATCCCGCAGCCCGCCTGCGAGGACACGCACATCGTGACCCGGTCGGGGTAGCGCATCAGGACGGCCTCGACGAGGGTGCCGTCGAAGAGCTTCCACAACGACTTGCGGGTGGCCCCGTCGTCGCAGGAGATGTCCCGTACGGAGGTCATCAGCGAGGGCAGCAGCGCCTCGGCGAGCCTGGCCCGGGTCGCGGCGGGCATGTCGGTCCACTGCTCGGGGTCGTCCGAGAGGTGACCGAAGTAGTGCTTGGACAGTTGGGCCGCGCGAAACGGCTTCTCGCCCAGCTCGGCCACCGCCTCGCGGCGCTCGGCGAGGGTGAGGTCGGCAAGGTGGCGCGGCGGCTTCGAACGACGCGGCGGCGCGGTGAAGGTGAGTTCTCCAGGTTTGGGCATGGCTCGTCCAGTGTCGCAGGTGTACGGGCGGGGCCGGATCCGACGGGTTCCGAAGACCCGCCCGGCCCCGCTCCGTGCGTCTGCCGGGCCTGTCCGGAAAGGGCCGGATCAGGTCCGGGTCATACGAATACGGCGAGCAGCAGCCACACCACCGGGGCGGCGGCGAGCAGCGAGTCGAGGCGGTCCATCACACCGCCGTGACCGGGCAGCAGACTGCCCATGTCCTTGACCTTGAGGTCGCGCTTGATCATCGACTCGGCGAGGTCGCCGAGCGCGGACACCGCCGCGGCCGCGACGCCGACCACGGCGCCCTGCCACCACGCGCCGTCCAGCATGGACACCACACACAGCGCGCCCGCGGCGGCGGCCAGGATCACGCCGCCGGCGAAGCCCTCCCAGCTCTTGCCGGGACTGATCGTGGGCGCCATCTTGTGCCGGCCTCCGGAGATCACCCCGGCCGCGTAGGCGCCGGTGTCGGCGCACACCACCAGGATGATGAAGGTCAGCACCCGCTTCGCGCCGTCGTCGTCGCCCAGCATGAGCACCGCGAAGCCGGCCAGGAACGGCAGGTAGAAGACGGTGAACACACCCGCCGTCATGTCCCGCAGGAAGTCCTCGGGGCCCTCGGTCATCCGCCAGATCATCACCGCCACGGCGGTCAGCGCGGTCGCCACGGCCAACCCCTGCGCACCGCGCGCGTAGGCGGCGATCAACATCGCCGCCGAGCCGACCGCCAGCGGGATCACCGGAATCTTGATGCCCCGCCCGACGGTGGCGCCCTGTGCGGTCCGCCCGGCCGCGTCGGCGACCGCCTCGGCCCGGCCGAAGGCGCCCGCCAGCTCCCACAGTCCGACCAGGACCGCGAGCAGCACGACGCCCACGAACAACACCTGGACGGTGAGCAGCGAGGCCACGATCACCCCGCCGAGGGCGACGCCGACGCCGATCGCCTGGGGCAGGTTGCGTCCGGCCTTGCCGACCGGTTTCGCGGGTTGGTCCCCGGTCACCCCGCGGCCCCCGCGTGGCGCCTCGGCGTACGCCGGATCCCGTCGAACGGGCTCCTCGTGGAACCGCCCGCCCGCGTCGGATTGCGACCCGTCGTCCGGGTCGTGACCCGCGATCGGTGAGAGCACCTGCGTGTGGTCATCCTGTGTCCGTACCCCGACGCCGGCGGGAGAGTGCTGCTGCGCACGAGTGGCGCCGCCGCCGTGGCCGCCGGACCGTGCCGCATCGTAGTGGGCCGGTTCCTGACCGTTCGGCGCGTCCGGGACCTGCTCCGGCCACGCGCCGTACGACCCGTACGGGTCGTGGCCGGGCGGCAGATCGGGGTGCGCTCCCGCGGACGGATCGGCCGGCGGCGTACCGCCCCAGGTCGAGTCGTTCATCAGACTTCGAGCAGCTCGGCTTCCTTGTGCTTCAGCAACTCGTCGATCTGCGCGACGTACTTGTGGGTCGTGTCGTCGAGTTCCTTCTCGGCGCGACGCACCTCGTCCTCGCCGGACTCGCCGTCCTTGACCCGCTTGTCCAGCGTGTCCTTGGCCTTGCGGCGGATCGACCGCAGCGAGATCTTCGCATCCTCGCCCTTGCTCCGCGCCACCTTGATGAACTCCTTGCGGCGTTCCTCGGTGAGCTGCGGGAAGACGACCCGGATGACCTTGCCGTCGTCGGTCGGGTTGACCCCGAGGTCGGAGTCGCGGATCGCCTTGACGATCGCGTTCCTCGAACCGCCGTCGAACGGGGTCACCAGGACCATCCGCGGCTCGGGGGTGGTGAACGACGCGAGCTGGTTCACCGGGGTCGGCGAGCCGTAGTAGTCCACGAGGATCTTGTTGAACATGGCCGGGGTGGCCCGGCCCGTGCGGATCGCCGCGAAGTCGTCCTTGGCGACCACGACGGCCTTCTCCATCTTTTCCTCGGCCTCGAGGAGAATCTCGTCGATCATGTCGGCTCCTGTCCCGGTCCTGTCGCCGTCGATCAGCCGTCGGTACGGCTGACCAGGGTGCCGATCTTCTCACCCCGCACGGCGCGGGCGATGTTGCCCTCGACGAGCAGGTTGAAGACGACGATCGGCAGTTCGTTGTCCATGCACAGGCTGATCGCGGTGGCGTCCGCGACCTTGAGCCCGCGGGCGAGCACCTCGGCGTGATCCAGACGATCGAACATGACCGCGTCCGGGTTGGACTTCGGGTCGCAGTCGTATACGCCGTCGACGCCCTTGGCCATGAGCAGCGCGACCGCGTCGATCTCGAGCGCACGCTGGGCGGCCGTGGTGTCGGTGGAGAAGTAGGGCATGCCCATACCCGCGCCGAAGATGACCACGCGG
Source organism: Embleya sp. NPDC056575 (assembly GCF_042793325.1). NCBI lineage: Bacteria > Bacillati > Actinomycetota > Actinomycetes > Kitasatosporales > Streptomycetaceae > Embleya > Embleya sp. NPDC056575. Next base: position 51,523 of record NZ_JBHTVA010000064.1, on the reverse strand, counting down.
CCCTTCTCCAGGTGTCGCACGGCGCGGCGCGGGATGTACGGCTCGGCGACCTGGCCCATCGTGATGGCGGTCTGCACGCGGGTGTCGATGCCCTGCTTCTCCAGGAAGTCCTGGAGCGCCAGGCAGTTCATCACGGTGCCGAGCATGCCCATGTAGTCCGAGCGGGCGCGGTCCATGCCGCGGATCTGCAACTCGGCGCCGCGGAAGAAGTTGCCGCCGCCGATCACGATGGCGACCTGGGTGCCGCGGCGGACCACGTCGGCGATCTGGAGCGCGATGGTCTGCACGGTGTCGGGGTCGACACCGAGGGCCCCGCCGCCCGCGAACGCCTCACCGGAGAGCTTGAGCAGCACCCGGCGCGCGTAGGGGTTCGGCTCGTCGCCCTCGGCGGACGACGAGGAGGCCGCCTTCGTTTCGGTTTCCTGCACGGTTCCCTCCACGCCTTGCGGCCTCCTCGCCATACTGCTTTTCACTGCGTTCATGCCTACTACATGCCCCGGCCGCGTTCACTTTCCGGTCGGGGCGGTGCCACAAGTGGCGATCAGACGCCGACCTTGAAGCGGGTGAAGCGCTTGACCTTGACGCCGGCCTCGTCCAGGACCTTGCCCACGGACTTCTTGCTGTCCTTGGCGAACGCCTGGTCGAGCAGCACGTTGTCCTTGAAGTAGCCGGTCACCCGGCCCTCGACGATCTTGGACAGGGCGGCCTCGGGCTTGCCCTCCTCGCGCGCGGTGGCCTCGGCCACACGACGCTCGGTCTCGACCGTCTCGGCCGGCACGTCCTCGCGGGCGAGCACGGTGGGCGAGAACGCGGCGATGTGCTGCGCGACGTCCTTGGCCACCTCGGCGTTCGCGCCGTCCAGCTCGATCAGCACGCCGATCTGCGCGGGCAGGTCGGGGCTGGTCTTGTGCAGGTACGCGGCGACGAAGCCGTCGGCGTACTGCGCGAAGCGGTCGAGCACGATCTTCTCGCCGAGCGTGACGTTCGCGTCGTCCACGAACTGCTGGACGCTCTTGCCGGCCTCGATCTCGCTCGCGAGCAGCGCGGCGATGTCGGCGGGCGCGGTCTTGGCGACGTGCGCGGCGATCGCGTTGGCGGCCTCGATGAACTTCGGGCTCTTGGCCACGAAGTCGGTCTCGCACTTGAGCTCGACCAGGACGCCGGAGGCGTTGCCGTCGAGCAGCGCGACGACGGCGCCGTTGGACGCCGAGCGGCCCTCGCGCTTGGTGACGCCCTTCTGGCCCTTGACGCGAAGGATCTCGACCGCCTTGTCGACGTCGCCTTCGGCCTCTTCGAGGGCCTTCTTGCAGTCCATCATGCCCGCGGCGGTGAGCTCACGGAGCTTCTTCACGTCCGCGGCGGAGAAGTTCGCCATGTCCTGATTCTCTCGTCTCTCGGTCAGCGGCCCGGTTGCCCGAGCGACTGCGGGTGAGGGTGTCGCCCCACCCGATGAAGGTCAAGGGTCCGTGCGGTATTCCGACACATACGGGGACATACGGGATGCGTACGCACCGTGATCGGGTCCCGGCACAGGGCGAGGGGTACGCCGGCCTGGCCGTCGTACCCCTCGTTCCAGGGTCAGGCCTGCGGGTCGGCCTCGGCGGCCGGCGCCTCGGCGGCGGCGGCCTCGACGGCCGGCGCCTCGACGGGCTCGGCCGCGACGTCGGCCTCGGTCACCGAGCCGGACTCGACGACCTCTTCGGCGGCGGGGGCGGCCTCGTCCTTCTTGCCCGCCTCGAGCAGCTCGCGCTCCCAGTCGGCGAGGGGCTCGCCGGCGGTGGCCTTGGTGTCGGCGGCGGCGCCACCGGCACGCGACATGAGACCGTCGGCGACGGCGTCGGCGATCACGCGGGTGAGCAGCGTGACCGAGCGGATCGCGTCGTCGTTGCCCGGGATCTTGTAGTCGACCTCGTCGGGGTCACAGTTGGTGTCGAGGATCGCGACGACCGGGATGTGCAGCTTCCGGGCCTCGCCGACGCCGATGTGCTCCTTCTTGGTGTCCACGATCCACACGGCCGAGGGCACGCGCTGCATGTCGCGGATGCCGCCGAGGGTCTTCGACAGCTTGTCCTTCTCGCGCTTGAGGACGAGCAGTTCCTTCTTCGTCATGCCCGAGCCGGCCACGTCGTCGAAGTCCAGCTGCTCGAGCTCCTTCAGGCGCTGGAGGCGCTTGTAGACGGTCGAGAAGTTGGTCAGCATGCCGCCGAGCCAGCGCTGGTTGACGTAGGGCATGCCCACGCGCGTCGCCTGCTCGGCGATCGCCTCCTGCGCCTGCTTCTTGGTGCCGACGAACAGGATCGTGCCGCCGTGGGCGACGGTCTCCTTGACGAACTCGTAGGCGCGGTCGATGTACGACAGCGACTGGAGCAGGTCGATGATGTAGATGCCGTTGCGCTCCGTGAAGATGAAGCGCTTCATCTTCGGGTTCCAGCGGCGGGTCTGGTGACCGAAGTGGACGCCGCTTTCCAGCAGCTCCCGCATCGTGACGACGGCCATGGCCGTACGCTCCTTGGACTCTCGTCCCGGCGATCGAGCCCGGGACTCTCGGTTGTGTCGTGACGACGGGTCGCCGTCACGCCTGACGCCCGCGACACCACGCCGAGGTCCTTGCGGATTCCCGGACCGAGAGGTGTCCCCATCGAGTCCCGCTCACTGGCGTCTCGCCATGCGGGACGTCGGCGGCTCGAAGGTGGGCGCGCGAAGTCGACCCGGAAGGCCGGGCCGCTCCGGGAAGTGTACGGGACCGGTACGCGGCCGGGCGACTCGCCTTCCGGCCACCCTTTTCCACCGCCTCGTCGGCTTGTATACCGGCTTTTCGCGGCGTATCGCACTTCGACGATCGACGACCGCTTGTGGACGAAAAAGTTGTCTACGCGCACGGGACGGCTGTTTGTCCACAGGCCGACGCGGAGCGGCGCCCGCGGCGGGCGCGGGCGGTGAGTCTGGGCGCATGAACGATTCGAGATCGGTTCGCGGGCCCGCCGTGATGGGTCTGCTGCTGCTCACCGCCGTGGTGTCGACGGTCGCATCGCCCCTCGCCTCCCCGGCGCCGCTCGCGTCGGGGGCGGCGCGGGCCGCGCCGGAGGTGCGGCGCTGGGTGTGGCCGCTGGATCCCCGGCCGGTGGTGCTGCGCGGGTTCGAGCCGCCGGCGGCGGCGTGGCTGGCCGGGCATCGCGGGGTGGATCTGGCCGCGACGGTGGGCCAGTCGGTGCGCGCGGCGGGCGCGGGGGTGGTGGTCTTCGCCGGCGCGGTGGCCGGGCGCGGGGTGGTCACCGTGCGGCACGGCGACGTGCGCACCACCTATGAGCCGGTGCTCGCGTCGGTGGCGGCGGGTCGGGTGGTCGCGGCGGGCGAACCGATCGGGGTGCTGACGCCGGGGCCGTTCCATCTGCCGGTGCCGTGTCTGCACTGGGGGTTGCTGGTGCCGGGGTATCACGACCCGCTCACGCTGCTGCGTCGGGCGCGGGTGCGGTTGTACCCGAACCGCCCGGGCTCGGGCTCGTCGGGTTCGGCGGGCTATGCGACCCGGGCGACGCCGCCGAGCACCAGGGCCAGGGTGGCGGACGCGGCCTCGGCGGGGTCGGCGCCGCACTCGATCCGTCGGACCGCCGCGTCGACCATGCCCTGGACCAGCGTGGCGACCAGCATCGGGTCCCGGTGGCCGAGCGCGGCCAGCGCGTCCACCACCAGTTCGACGATCCGCCCGTGGGCGGCCCGGATGCGCTCGCGCGCGTTCGCGTCCAACTCGCCGGTGGAGATCGCGACGACGACGCGATGACGACGATCACCGACCAGTTCCAACTGGCGCGCGACGTAGGCCGCGATCTTCCGCGCCGGGTCGTCGGTCGCGCCCATCGCGTCCTCGACCTCGGCCACCCACGCCGGCAGGTCGACGGCGCACAGCTCCTCGACCACGGCCGCGCGCGAGGCGAAGTATTCGTAGAGCGAGGAGCGGGCCAGGCCGGTGCGTTCGGCCAGGGCGGGGAAGGTGAGCGCGGCGAAGCCGCCCTCGTCGAGCAGGCTCCGGGCGGCGTCGAGCAGCGCGGCGTGCTGCATCGCACGGTGCTCGGCGACGGAGGAGGCTCGAATCTTGGGCATCCCCTCACTGTACGACGTCACCGTGCGTGCCATCGGGGAGCTTGCCCGATTCCCCGGTCAGCCGCCGGAGTGGTCCAGTTCGGCGTCGACCGGGGGCAGCGCGCACTCGGGGTCGTCGAGCCAGCCCTCGGGCAGCACGACGCGCTTGCCGCCGGCGGTGCGCCCGCGCGGGCCGTCGGCGCCGGTCGGCCACGGCTGGTCCAGGTCGAGCTGCCCGAACCAGTCGTCGAGTTCGGCCAGGCTGCTCGCGGTGGCCAGGCCGCGGCGGATGGTGCCGCCGACCGCGAAGCCCTTCATGTACCAGGCGACGTGCTTGCGCAGGTCGGTGACGCCGTGGGTCTCGTCGCCGATCCACTCGGCGAGCAGCACCGCGTGCCGGCGCATGATCGTGGTGACCTCGCCCAGGGTCGGTCGGGCCCGGTCGGCGCTGCCCTCGAAGGCGGAGACCAGGTCGCGGAACAACCAGGGGCGGCCCAGGCAGCCGCGGCCGACCACGACGCCGTCGCAGCCGGTCTCGCGCATCATCCGCAGCGCGTCCTCGGCGTCCCAGATGTCGCCGTTGCCGAGCACCGGGATGTCGGTGACGACCTCCTTCAGCCGCGCGATGGCGGACCAGTCGGCGGTGCCGCCGTAGTGCTGCTCGGCGGTGCGGCCGTGCAGGGCGACCCAGGTGACGCCCTCGTCCACGGCGATTCGGCCCGCGTCGAGGTAGGTCAGGTGGTCGTCGTCGATGCCCTTGCGCATCTTGATGGTGACCGGCACGCCCCGCGCGTTCTTGACCGCCGAGCGCAGGATGTCGCGCAGCAGGTTGCGCTTGTAGGGCAGCGCGGAACCGCCGCCCTTGCGGGTCACCTTGGGCACCGGGCAGCCGAAGTTGAGGTCGATGTGGTCGGCCAGGCCCTCGTCCACGATCATCGCGACCGCGCGGCCGACGATGTGCGGGTCGACCCCGTACAGCTGGATGCTGCGCGGGCGCTCGGTCTCGGCGAAGCGGATCAGCCGCAACGTCTTGGCGTCCCGCTCGACCAGCGCGCGGGTGGTGATCATCTCGCTGACGTACAACCCGGCCGGGCGCGCGGTGGTGGCCGCCTCGGCCTGCTCCTGGCACAACGTGCGAAACGGCGCGTTGGTGATGCCGGCCATGGGGGCCAGCACCACGGGCGGCCGAATCCGCGCGCCGCCGAAGGCGCCCAGGCGCAGCGGCGGCCACGGGCTGCCGGTGGCGTCGGGCGTTGGTGCGTCGGCGGGTGCCATGGACGGTGCTCCAGGAGGGGTGCGGGGATGGATCCGATCCATTGTCCCCCACCGGGAAAAGTGGTTTCCGGGTGTCGTCGGGTCCTGGCAGCATCGCGGGCATGACCTCCGATTCCCCGCCGGCGTCCGCCGGGGCCGCCGCCGAGTCCGACCGTGAGCCGCTCGATGTCGCGTCCCTGATCCTGCGGGCCCGGCAACAGTCCCGGCTGCAGTACGTCTTCTTCTGGGGGCACCGCGAGCCGATCCGGGGCGTGGACGCGAGCTGTCTGAGTCAGTGGTATCCGTCGCCGTTCGAGGTGGACGGGATCACCTATCGCACCGCCGAGCACTGGATGATGGCCGGCAAGGCCCGGATGTTCGCCGACGCCGACGCGGAACGCCGGGTGCTGGCGGCCGCTCACCCCAAGACGGCCAAGACGATCGGGCGCCAGGTGCGCGGTTTCGACGAGCAGCGGTGGGTGGACGAGCGGTTCGAGTTGATCGTGGGCGGCAACGTGGCCAAGTTCGGGCAGCACCCGGACATGGGCGCGTTTTTGCTGGGCACCGGGCGGCGGATCCTGGTCGAGGCCAGTCCGCTGGACCGGATCTGGGGCATCGGGCTGGCCGCCGACGACGAGCGGGCGGGCGATCCCGAGCGCTGGCGCGGGCTGAACCTGCTCGGCTTCGCGCTGATGGCGGCCCGCGCCCGGCTGGCCGACGCGGCCGGCTCCGGCATTTCGACCGGCTCGACCGGCTCGCCCGGCTCGACCGCGTCGGCCGGAGGGCACGATCACGCGGTGTCGGAATCCGCTCCTGCGCCGTCGTCCGGATGAACTAACCTCCGCACATGAGTGCCTTCCCGCCCCCGCAGCCCCCGAACGGGCCCGGCTACGGCCACGGGCAACAGCCGTACGGACAACCGAACAACGGCCAGTCGGCCTACGGGCAACAGCCGTACGGACAACAACCGTATGGGCAACAGCCGTATGGACAGCAGCCCTACCCCCAGCAGTACGGCCAGGGTTACGGCCAGCCGCCGCCTCCGCCGTCGGGCCGGCCGAAGTGGCTGGTTCCGACGGCGGCGGTGGTGGCGCTCGCGGTGATCGGCGGCGGGGCGTTCTTCTTCCTGTCCAAGGACAAGGACGACGACAAGAAGCCCGCCGCGCAGACGTCCCCGAGCGGCCCCGCCAACGGCGGCTCGTTGCCGGCGACCGGCGGTTCGCCCGGACCGAACGCCGACGAGCCCAAGGGGTTCCAGTCGGCGCCGCCGCCGAACAACTCGGCCATCGACGACCTGTCGACCGACAAGTTGTCCTTCACCACCGACTACTTCTTCAAGGACACCGCCGAGTTCCAGGGCCGCACCGGCGCGAAGTATCGGCAGCTGAGCAGCGACGACTCGGCGGCCAAGGACTGCTCGAAGGTGATCACGGCCGGCGGCTCGGCGGTCACCCAGAACGGCTGCGTGGGTGTGCTGCGCGGGTCGTACAAGGACTCGGCCGGGAAGTACGCGGTGACGCTGTCGGTGATCTCGATGCCGAACAAGGAGAAGGCCGAGGCGGCGAAGAAGGGACTGGGCACCATCGCGCTGTCCAATTCCCCGATCGCCTGGCTCCAGCCGCCGGCGTCGAGCGGGGTCACCTTCAAGGACGGCTCCGAGCACGCGGCCATCGCCACCACGACCGGGCGCTACGTCCTGATCCTGGACATCGGCCGGGCCGACGGCGGGCCGATGAAGGGCCAGGGCGAGGAGGCCTCGAAGGCCGCGGGCAGCGTACTGAACGACCTGAACTACCGGATGGCCGACCGCATCGTGGCGGGCGTCTTCAAGTAGTTCGCCGAACACCCGGATCGCGGAGCACCACGACCGACCCGGGACGCACGTGAGGGGCGCCGTCCGAGACGGCGCCCCTCACGGCGTTCACCCGGCCCACGGCCGGTTTCGGGTCAGCAGCCCGGCAGGCGTGCCGCGAGATAGCCCACGACCTGGTCGAGCGACACCCGCTCCTGCTGCATCGTGTCGCGCGAGCGCACGGTCACCGCGTTGTCCTCGAGCGTGTCGAAGTCGACGGTGATGCAGAACGGCGTGCCGATCTCGTCCTGGCGGCGATAGCGACGGCCGATCGCACCGGCGTCGTCGAAGTCGCAGTTCCAGTATTGCCGCAGGTCGGCGGCCAGGCTCCGGGCCTTCGGCGACAGGTCGGCGTTGCGCGACAGCGGCAGGATGGCCGCCTTGACCGGCGCCAGGCGCGGGTCGAGCCGCAGCACGGTGCGCTTTTCCAGCTTGCCCTTGGCGTTCGGCGCCTCGTCCTCGAAGTAGGCGTCGAGCAGGAACGCGAGCATCGCCCGGTTCAGGCCCGCGGCCGGCTCGATGACGTACGGGAACCAGCGCTCGTTGGCGTCCTGGTCGAAGTACGACAGGTCGGTGCCCGACTTCTCCGAGTGGGTGCGCAGGTCGTAGTCGGTGCGGTTGGCGATGCCCTCCAGCTCGGAGAACTCCGTGCCGCCGAAGTTGAAGCGGTACTCGATGTCGACGGTGCGCTTCGAGTAGTGCGACAACTTCTCCTTCGGGTGCTCGAAGAAGCGCATGTTGTCCGGGTTCAGGCCGAGACCGATGTACCAGTCCCAGCGCTGCTGCATCCAGTATTCCTGCCAGTGCTCGTCCTCGCCCGGCTTGACGAAGAACTCCATCTCCATCTGCTCGAACTCGCGCGTGCGGAAGATGAAGTTGCCCGGCGTGATCTCGTTGCGGAAGCTCTTGCCGGTCTGGGCGATGCCGAACGGCGGCTTCTTGCGCGAGGTCTGCTCGACGGCCTTGTAGTTGACGAAGATGCCCTGGGCGGTCTCCGGGCGCAGGTAGGCGCGGCCGGACTCGTCCTGGGTGGGGCCGAGGAAGGTCTGCAGCAGACCGTTGAACATCTTGGGCTCGGTGAAGGTGCCCTTGTTCCCACAGTTGGGACAGGTGATGTCGGCGAGGCCGTTCTCCGGCAGCCGGCCGCGCTTGGCCTCGTACGCCTCTTCGAGGTGGTCGGCGCGGTAGCGCTTGTGGCACGAGGTGCACTCGGTCAGCGGGTCGACGAACGCCTCGACGTGACCGGACGCCTCCCACACCTCGCGGGCGAGGATGACCGAGGAGTCCAGACCGACGATGTCGTCACGCGAGGTGACCATCGTGCGCCACCACTGGCGCTTGATGTTCTCCTTGAGTTCCACGCCGAGGGGACCGTAGTCCCAGGCGGCCCGCTGGCCGCCGTAGATCTCACTACAGGGGTAAACGAAGCCTCGGCGCTTGCTCAGGCTGACGATGGTGTCGATCTTGTCGGCGGCCACAATGCTCTCTTCGGTGCGACGATGCGGGCAGTGACAGTGTCGGCACAGGCTACCGGCGCGCTGGTCACCCCCGTAAATCGATAACTGCCGGCCCGGGTCCGCCACGGTTGGCCCAAACCCGTATTATTGACAACGATTGTCATTCTAGTTGAGAATCATTGTCATGAAGATATGCCGCTCCGCCCCGGTTGCCCTGCTCGCGACCGCCGCCGCATCCGCCCTGCTGCTCTCCGGATGCGCCGGCACCGACGACGCGAAGGCGGACACCGGGGCGGGTGCGAAGGTGCGGGTGATCGCCGCGTTCTACCCGATGAAATTCGTCGCACAGCAGGTCGGCGGCCCGCATGTGAAGGTGACCAACCTGACCAGGGCCGGGGCCGAGCCGCACGACCTGGAGCTGACCCCCAAGCAGGTCGGCGCCGTCTCGCAGGCCGATCTGGTGGTCTATCTCAAGGGCCTGCAGCCCGCCGTGGACAAGGCGATCTCGCAGAACAAGCCGAAGCACATCGCCGAGGCGAGCCGGTTCGCACCGCTGGAGGAACACGGCACCGAGGTACAGGGTGCCGAGGACGAGCACGCGGGCCACGACCACGCCGACGCCGAACACGGCGACCCGCACGTGTGGCTCGACCCGATCCGGCTGTCCGCGATCGCGACCGGTGTGGGCGAATCGCTCGCCGGCGCCGATCCGGCCAACGCCGCCGACTACCGCGAGCGCGCCGCGGCGCTGGTGGCGCGGCTGAAGACCCTCGACGGCGAGTTCACCGCCGGTCTGGCCACCTGCGCCCGCAGGGACGTGGTGACCAGCCACGCCGCCTTCGGCTACGTCGCGGAGCGTTACCACCTGAACCAGATCGGGGTGAACGGCGTCAACCCGGAGTCGGAGCCCTCCCCCGCGCGGCGGGCCGACATCCAGCGTCTGGCCCGGGACCGGGGGGTGACCACGATCTTCTTCGAGACCCTGGCCGAACCCAAGACCGCCAAGACGCTCGCCGAGGACCTGCATGTGCAGACCGCGGTCCTGGACCCGCTCGAGGGCATAAAAGACGAGGCGCACGACGATTACTTCTCGGTGATGCGCGCCAACCTGGACGCGCTGCGGAAGGGGCTGGGCTGCTCATGACGGATTCTCGGACCCCGGTCGCCCGGTTGACCGGCGGCACCGCGTCCCTCGGCGGCCGACCGGTGCTGCGCGGGGTGGACCTGACCGTGCGCCCCGGCGAGGTGGTCGCGCTGCTCGGCGCCAACGGCTCGGGCAAGTCCACGCTGGTGCGCACCCTGGTCGGCTTGGTCCCGCTCACCGGCGGCACGATCGAGCTGTTCGGCACCCCGTTCGCGCGTTTTCGCGACTGGTCCCGGATCGGCTACGTACCGCAGCGCACCACGGCCGCGGCGGGTGTGCCCGCGAGCGTGCGCGAGGTGGTCACCTCGGGTCTGCTCGACGGCCGCCGGCTGTTCGGGCCGGGCCGCGAGGGGCGGGCCGCGGTGGACGCGGCGCTCGACGCGGTCGGCATGCGCGACCGCGCCCGCGACGGCATCGCCCACCTGTCCGGCGGCCAGCAGCAGCGAGTGCTGATCGCCCGCGCCCTGGCCCGCCGCCCCGACCTGCTGATCATGGACGAGCCGATGGCAGGCGTGGACCTGCGCAGCCAGGAGGTGCTGGCCGGCACCCTGCGCGGACAGCAGGAGCAGGGCCGGGCGGTGCTGCTCGTCCTGCACGAACTCGGCCCGCTGGAGCCGCTGATCGACCGCGCCGTGGTGCTGCGCGAGGGCTGCGTGTGCCACGACGGACCGCCGCCGCGTGCGGTCGGCGGGCATGCGCTGCCCGGCCACGACCACGTACATCCGCACGACGATCACACCGCGCACCACGCCGGGATGGGACTGCTCTCGTGACGATCCTGGACTTCCCCTTCATGCAGCGCGCGCTGCTCGCGGCCCTGCTCGTGGGCATGACCGCGCCCGCCGTCGGCGTATACCTCGTGCAGCGCCGGCAGGCGTTCATGGGCGACGGCATCGGACACGTCGCGCTCACCGGCGTGGGTCTCGGCTTCCTGCTCAGCACCTCTCCCGTGCTCACCGCGGTGCTCACCGCGTCGGTGGGCGCGGTGTTGATCGAACTGATCCGCGAACGCAGCCGGGTCAGCGGCGATGTCGCGCTCTCGGTGCTGTTCTACGGCGGCATCGCGGGCGGGGTGATGCTGATCAACCTGGCCCCCGAGGGCTCGAACGCCAATCTCCAGTCGTACCTGTTCGGCTCGCTGACCTCGGTCTCGCCCGAGGACATCCGGGTGATCACGATCTTGGCCGCGGCCGTGCTCGTGGTCACCCTCGGACTGCGTCGCGCACTGTTCACCGTGTGCCAGGACGAGGACTTCGCCCGGGTCACCGGGCTGCCGGTGCGCGCGCTGAACCTGCTGCTCGCGGTCACCGCCGCGGTCACCGTCACGGTCGCGATGCGAGTGGTGGGCCTGCTCCTGGTCAGCGCGCTGATGGTGGTCCCGGTCGCGGTCGCGCAGCAGATCTCCCGCACGTTCTCGATGACCGCGGCGCTCGCGATCGTGGTCGGCGTGCTGGTCTCGGTCTCCGGCACCGCGCTGACGTACTACGTCGACGCGCCGCCCGGGGCCACCATCGTGTTGCTCGCGATCGGTCTGTTCGTTCTGGTGGGAGTGCTCGCGACGCCGTTGAATCGGCGCCGGGCCCGACGCGCGGAGGCGGCGGCGGGGGAGGTGGACGCGCCTCGGATCGACGACGTGCGTGTGGACGCGCAGGCCCCCGGCGCCGGCACAATGGCGGGGCAGGCACCCAGCGTCGTCGTCCGGCCCGCACCCATCGAGGAGGCACCCAGGTGACCACCGCTCACGGCACGAGCCCGGTTCGGGGTCGGTCCACCCGGCAGCGCGCCGCCGTCTCCGCGCTCCTCGACGAGATCGAGGACTTCCGCAGTGCGCAGGATCTGCACGACCTGCTCAAGCAGCGCGGCGAGGCGGTCGGTCTGACCACGGTGTACCGCACCCTCCAGGCTCTGGCGGACGCGGACGAGGTCGACGTCCTGCGCACCCAGGACGGCGAGTCGGTCTACCGTCGATGCAGCCGTGGGCACCACCACCACCTGGTCTGCCGCTCGTGCGGGCGCACCGTCGAGGTCGAGGGCCCGGCGGTCGAGCGCTGGGCGAACCGGATCGCCGCCGAACACGGCTTCGGCGACGTCTCCCACGAACTGGAGATCTTCGGCACGTGCGCCCAGTGCGCCGGCACGCCGGACTGATCCCGCCCGCGTCGGCGTCGGGGTCGCCTACCAGCTGCCGCCGCCGCTCGCGCCGGTCGTGGTGCCGCCCCACGTCCCGCCCTCGGAGCACGTGCCCGTGGGCCGCACCGTGGCCGAGCCGACCGGATTCGGCTTCAGCACGTTGAGCTGCCCGGCCGCGATCGAGCCGCCGGACAGGAACTCCGAGTAGGCGAACGTCTTGGTGATCGACTTCTTGCCCGCGGGCACGTCGATCTCCTCCTGCTTCATGCCGCCGGAGGATCCGCCGTAGGAGATGGTGATCCGGCCGCCCCGGTGTCCGTCGGCGAAGGTGATCGTGCCGATGTACGTCTCCATGAACGCGGTCCGGCACCGGACGCCGGCCAGCGTGCCGGGCGTGACGGTCAGGAACACGCCCTTGACCCGGAGGTCCCCGTCGCCGGCCTTGCCGTCCGCGTCGGTGGTCCCGGCCGGCTCGCTCGTCTTTCCCTTCCGGTCGGCGTCCGCTCCCCGGTCCTCCTCCCGGCACGCGGTGGCACCCGATACGAGTGCGCCCACGACGGCCGCCGCGACGACGGCACGACGAATTCCCCAGCCCATGACGATTCCCCCCGATTGGTTCGGCGGATCGTCCTCCCCAGGCGATCCGTCCGCGAACTCACGCTAGGGGAACGGATCCTGCCGCGCCGCCGCGCTCGCAGGACACGAACGCGGCGGTGACCGGACGGTGACATCGTCACAACGCGGCCGACCGGCAACCATGGGCGGCCTATTCGTACGGCTCCTTCGGCGTCGGCACCCGATCGACCTTGGTCGCGGTCAGGGCCGGCATCGCGTCGTCGGCCTGGACCTGGCCGTTGGGCAGCCAGCGGCCGGTGACGGTCACCCACGAGTCGGTCGGCGGGGCCGCGGCGCCGTGCACCTCGATCTTGCGCGCGAACGCGTCCGCCGCACAGCAGCTGATCACCATCCGGGTCACGTACCAGGTGCCCGCGCTCTTGCCGGGTGTGACGAAGCCGGTGAGCTGGACGTCGCGGTCCTTCAGCGGTGCGGCGGTGTCCCACACCGAGCGGATCAGGAAGTCGGCCAGGGTCATCGGCAGCGGGTCCCCCGGCGGCAGCGCGGGAAAGCCGGCGTCGTTGTTCGCGGCGGCCGGCTTGGCCACCACGTTGTCCGAGCGCGAGGCGGTGTACGACCCGAGCGCCGGCGGTGCGATCAGAAACAGCGCGAGCACCGGCAGACACAGCAGCCAGGCCGCGCGCGGGCCCGCCGAGTGGTCGTGCCCGTGTCCGGCGTCGTCGACCGCCGAAGGCTCCCCGTCCGCCGCGTGTGCGTGCCCGGCGTCCGCCGTCGGCTCCACCGCCCGCCGCTGGATCCCGTCCCGGACCGCCGAGACCAGGCCGACCAGGAGCAGGATCGCGCCCGCCGCGATCAGCGCGGGCCGCAGGCCGTCCTTGACGTAGCGCAGGTACATGTCGGTCAACGAGATCCGCAGCAACGCGCCGCCGATCAGGATCAACAACACCGCCTGGACGTCCCGCCTCACAACAACCACCATCCGACGACGTAGCTCGCGACGATCGCCACCACGAACGTCGCCGAGGAGAACCGGGCCGCGAAACCGCGCCCGAAGGTGCCCGACTGGAGCGCGATCAGCTTCACGTCCACCATCGGGCCGACCACCATGAAGGCCAGCTTCGCGGTCGGCGAGAAGCCGATCAGGCTCGCCGCCACGAACGCGTCCGCCTCCGAGCACACCGCGAGCACCACGGCCAGGAAGGCCAGCGCGAGCACCGCGAACCACGGCGAGCCGGAGACGGCGTCGATCACGTGCTTGGGCACCGTGACGTTGAGCGTCGCGGCGGTGATCGCGCCGATCACCAGGAAGCCGCCCGCGTGCAGGAAGTCGTGCTGGAGCGCGAGCCGGAAGTTCTCCCACTTGCCGTTGCCGCCGTGATCGTGCGGACGGCGCATGGGCTTGATCCACTCGGGCCGGCCGAACCGGGCCCACAACCAGCCCATCAGCACCGCCGTGCCGAGCGAGGCGACGAAGCGGGCGAGCACCATCTCGGGCTGCTTGGGGAAGGCGACCGCGGTCGCGGTCAGCACGATCGGGTTGATCGCGGGCGAGGACAGCAGGAACGCCAGCGCCGCGGCGGGCGCGACCCCGCGCGCCATGAGTCCGCCGGCCACCGGCACCGACGCGCACTCGCAGCCCGGCAGGATCGCCCCGGCGGCGCCCGCGACCGGCACCGCGAGGGATTGCCGTTTGGGCAACACCTTGGTGAACACCGAGGGCGGTACGAACGCGGTGATCGCGGCGGACAGCAGGGTGCCCAGGACCAGGAACGGCAGCGCCTGGACGGAGATCGCCACGAACACGGTGGCCCAGGTCTGCACCGCGGGTGTGCCGAGCCGGTCCACGATCCACGGTTGGGCGAACAGCAGCACGAGCAGGGCGAGTACGAAGAATTCGAGTTGGCCCGGCCGCCACCGCTCGGCGGGTGGGCGACCGTGTGCCGCGGACCCGGCGGTCGCGGCCGACGACTGGGCGCCACGGGGTGGCGGGGGCGCCACCCGAGCGGCGGCAGCGGGGCGCGGCGGCGCGCTCTTTTCGAACATGATGGTCATGTTCGCATCGATCGCGGCGCCGCCGCTCGCTCCACACCCCGCTTTGCGAAGCTTTCACGCTTCGCGAGCCGCGACTTTCGGGAGCCGGCCCACCGAGAGCCGACATTTCGGACCCCGGGGCCGCGGGCCTTCAGAAGCCGGGCCTTGGGAGCCGAGCCTCGGGCCCGAGCCTCAGGAGCCCGACGGCACCGGCTCCGGCTCGGCGACCGCGTTCGGAAGCGCGCCGCCGTAGCGGCGGTCGCGCGAGGCGTACGTCTCGCACGCCTGCCACATGTGCCGCCGGTCGAAGTCCGGCCACAACACGTCGAGGAAGACCATCTCGGCGTAGGCGGACTGCCACAGCAGGAAGTTCGAGGTGCGCTGCTCACCGGAGGAGCGGATGAACAGATCGACATCCGGCATGTCCGGCTCGTCCAGATACTTGGCGAACGTCTTCTCGTCGACCTTCTTCGGGTCGAGCCTGCCCGCCTTGACGTCCTCGGCGATCAGCGCGGCGGCGTCCGCGATCTCCGCCCGGCCGCCGTAGTTGATGCACATCGCCAGGGTCAGGCGGGTGTTGTCCTTGGTGCGCTCCTCGGCGATCTCCAACTCCTTGATCACGCTCGCCCACAACCGGGGCCGCCGGCCGCACCAGCGGATCCGCACACCGAGTTCGTCCATCTCGTCGATCCGGCGGTGGATCGTGTCGATGTTGAAGCCCATCAGGAAGCGCACCTCCTCGGGCGAGCGCTTCCAGTTCTCGGTGGAGAACGCGTACGCGGAGACGTACTTGACGCCGATCTGGGCGGCGCCCTCGACCACGTCGAACAACGACGCCTCGCCCGCGGTGTGCCCGTCGGTGCGGGCCAGGCCGCGCTCCTTGGCCCAGCGGCCGTTGCCGTCCATCACCAGCGCGACGTGCTTCGGCACCAGATCGGCCGGGATGTCCGGCGGCAGCGCGCCCTCGGCGTGCGGCTTGGGGTCGCGGTAGTGCCGCTGCTCGCGAGCGGCCCGGGCGGGCGCCGACTCGGCCCGCCGACGGCGGGGGAACAGGCCGAAGCGGCCACGCGACTGACTCACGATCTCTCCACCAATCTCAACGAGCGGATACCCCGCTCCAGGTGCCATTGCAGATACGCGGCCACCAGGCCGCTGCCCTCGCGCCGGTGCCGCGGCTCGCTCGCGTCGGCTCGGCCCCAGTCGCCGGTCAACAGCGCACCGAGCAGGGAAAGGGTCTCGGGTGAGGGTACGACGGATCCGGCCGGCCGGCAGTCGCCGCACACCGTCCCGCCGCCCTGGACGGTGAAGAACCGGTTCGGTCCGTCCAGGCCGCAGCGGGCGCAGTCGGCGAAACTCGGCGCGTAGCCGGCCACCGCGAGCGAGCGCAGCAGGAACGCGTCGAGGACCAGACCGGGCTCGTGCGCGCCCGAGGCCAGCGTGCGCAGCGCGCCGATCAGCAGCAGGTATTGCTGCAGCGCGGGCTGGCCTCGCTCGTGGTCGGTCAGTCGCTCGGCGGTCTCCAGGATCGCCGTGCCCGAGGTGTACGCGGCGTAGTCGAGCGCGAGCCGACCGCCGTACGCGCCCAGGGTCTCGGCCTGCGTGATGATCGGCAGGCCACGCCCGGGGAAGTCGCTGCCCCGGGTGAAGAACTGCACGTCGACGTGCGCGAACGGCTCCACCCGGGCGCCGAACTTGGACTTGGTCTTGCGCACCCCGCGCGCCACGGCGCGCACTATCCCGTGGTCGCGGGTCAACAGGGTGATGATGCGGTCGGCCTCACCCAACTTCTGGGCTCGCAACACGACACCCTCGTCACGGAGGAGGCTCATGCTCCCATTGTGCCGCGCGCGGCCGACGTGCCGCGTCGGCCGGTCCCCTCGCGCGCCCGCGGGTCACGGGCCCGCGAGCACGTGGTCGACGCGGGCCCGGCCGAGCCCGAGCTGGTCGCCGGCGTGGTACAGGATCACCCGATGCGCCGGGTCGTACGCCCCGCAGGCCAGCGCCACCCGGGCCGCGACGCCGACCAGGTGCTCGCGCCCGGCGACGGCGAGATGCGGGGCGATCTCGGCCAGTGCCCACGCGGTGTCCTGGGCCAGGTGCGCGCCGACGTCGACGGCGAGCGCGCACGCGTCGTAGCTCGGCATGCCCGCGGCCCGGACCGCCTCGACCGCCGCCGCGCGGACCGCGTCCCCCTCCTGCGGCTCGTCGTCGACGGCGGCCACCACGGCCACCACCAGCGTGCGCACCGCCTCGCGCAGGAGCAGGGTCAGCGCCCGGGCGGTCGGCGTCTCGAGGACCGCGACGTCGTGCCGGGTGCAGCACACCGCGCACTCGACGCCGGAGCCGGCCCGCCCGAGCGGGATCAGCGCGACGCCGAACAACACGAGCCGACGCCGACCGCCGCCCTTGCGAAAGCGCCGATCGCCTCCGCACGCCGGACAGTGGAACTCGCCGTCACCGATCGCCGATCGGATGGTCCGGATGCCCACGACGAAGAACATGGTGCCGCCCCCTGCGTCCCGCGCGGCGGAGAGCCTTCTGTCCGCCTGCTTCGATGCTGCCACGAATTTCACGAAGCGTCATCGAAAGCGGACAGATGGTTACTTTTTCCCGGCGGGGAACGGGGCCGACCTGCATCGGAGCCGGTGGGGCGGCGGGTTCCGGCAGGGGTGGACAGGCCGGCCGGGCGTCAGTAGGGCCGGTCGCCCAGGATCGCCGCCCGCTCCATCACCCGCACGTGCGGGTGGTAGTCGTTGACCGCGTAGTGCTGGGTGGCCCGGTTGTCCCAGAAGGCGACCGTGTCCGGCGCCCAGCGCAGCCGGACCTGGTATTCGGGCGTCATCGCCTGCCGGAACAACACCCCGAGCAGTTCCTCGCTCTCCGCCTCGGGCAGCCCGACGATGTGGTCGGTGAAGATCCCGTTGACGAACAGGGTGCGCCGGCCGGTCACCGGGTGGGTGCGCACCACGGGGTGCTCCACCGGCGGGAACTCCCGGCGCCTGGCCGCCAGTTGCTCGGGGTCGAGACCGTGCCCGAAGGCCAGGGTGAAGTCGTGCACGGCGGTCAGGCCGGCCACCCGCTCCTTCAGATCGGCCGGCAGCGCGTCGTAGGCGGCGCCCATGTCCGCCCAGACCGTGTCACCGCCCCGCTCGGGCACCTCGATCGCGCGCAACACCGAGCCGAGCGCGGGCCGCTCGCGCCAGGTGACGTCGGTGTGCCAGATGTTCTCCACGCCCACCGAGGCGGCGTCCTTGGCGAATCGCACCACCTCGGGCACATCCCCCTGCCCGAGGAAGGGGTGCACCTCCAACTCGCCCCAGAGGCGCGCGAAGGCACAGTGTTGCGCCGGGGTGATCGGCTGGTCCCGAAAGAACAGCACCTTCCATTCGAGGAGGGCGCGGTCGAGTTCGGCGAACAGTTCGGGGCCCACCGGTTCGGCGAGCGAGACGCCGCGTATCTCGGCGCCGATCAGGTCGCCACAGGGGACCACTTCGAACCGGGTGTACGGCTCGGAGCCGACGCCCTCGGGCAGCCGGCGCAGCGGTCGCGGCCCCGGCATCAGCCCGCGGTCGGCGATCCGACCACGCCCGGGGGCGGCGGATGAGACGGGCGTACCGGGGGCGGTGGATGACGTCATGGCAGAGCCCTCCCTGAAGTAGAGGGCCGCACATTAACCCAGCCGAGTTAAATGGGGAATGGCGTCGGACCGGTCGGAAACAGCGAAACGGCGGCCCCCGGTCACCCGGGAACCGCCGTCGTCTCGCCTCACCGTGTCGAGGTCACCCGCGGGCGGCCCGGTTCACCGCGCTCACCACGGCCTCCAGCGACGCGCGCACGATGTTCTCGTTCACGCCGACGCCCCACAGCACCCGGCCGTCGACCGCGCACTCGACGTAGGCCGCGGCCCGCGCGTCCTCGCCGCCGCTCATCGCGTGCTCGCTGTAGTCCAGCACCCGGGTGTCGAAGCCCAGCCCGCCCAGGGCCCGGACGAAGGCGTCGATCGGACCGTTGCCGATCGCCTCCAGCGTCTGGACCTCGCCGTCCACGCTCAGCTCGACGGTCAGCACGTCCTTGCCGTCCGCGCCGGAGACCGTACGGTGGCCGCGCAGCGCCAGCCGACCCCACGGGGCGTCGGGGGTGGGCAGGTACTCGTCCCGGAACACCGCCCAGATCTGAGCCGGCGTCACCTCGCCGCCCTCGGCATCGGTCTTGGTCTGGATGATCCGGGAGAACTCGATCTGCGCGCGCCGCGGCAGGTCCATCCGGTGGTCGGCCTTGAGCACGTACGCGACGCCGCCCTTGCCGGACTGGCTGTTCACCCGGATCACGGCCTCGTAGGTGCGGCCGACGTCCTTGGGGTCGATGGGCAGGTACGGCACCGCCCACTCGATCTCCTCGACCGACTTGCCCGCCGCGGCCGCGTCCCGCTCCAGGATCTCCAGGCCCTTCTTGATCGCGTCCTGGTGCGAGCCGGAGAACGCGGTGTAGACCAGGTCGCCCGCGTACGGGTGGCGCGGGTGCACCGGCAGCTGCGTGCAGTATTCGACGGTGCGCCGGATCTCGTCGATCTCGGAGAAGTCGATCATCGGGTCCACGCCCTGGCTGAACAGGTTCATCCCCAGCGTGACCAGGTCCACGTTGCCGGTGCGCTCGCCGTGCCCGAACAGGCAGCCCTCGACCCGGTCGGCACCGGCCATCACGGCCAGCTCGGTCGCGGCCACCGCGGCGCCGCGGTCGTTGTGCGGGTGCACCGACAGGGCGATGAACTCGCGGCGGGTCAGGTTGCGGCTCATCCACTCGATCTGGTCCGCGTACACGTTCGGCGTCGAACGCTCGATCGTCGCGGGCAGGTTCAGCGTGATCTCGCGACCGGTCTCCGGCTGCCATACGTCCATCACCGACTCGCAGACCTCCAGCGCGAAGTCCAGCTCGGTGTCGATGAAGATCTCGGGCGAGTACTCGTAGCCGAACGCGGTCTCCTCGCCCAGGTGCTTCTCGGCATAGCGCATCACGTGCTCGGTGCCGGTCACCGCGATCGCCTTGCACTGGTCGCGGTCGACGTTGAAGACCACTCGGCGAAAGGTCGGCGCGGTCGCGTTGTAGAGGTGGACCGTGGCCTTGGGCGCGCCGACCAGCGACTCCACGGTGCGCTCGATCAGCTCTTCACGGGCCTGGGTCAGTACCGAGATGGTGACGTCGTCCGGTACCGCGCCCTCCTCGATGATCGAGCGGATGAAGTCGAAGTCGGTCTGCGAGGCGGCCGGGAAGCCGACCTCGATCTCCTTGTAGCCCATCCGCACCAGCAGGTCGAACATGGTGCGCTTGCGGGCCGGGCTCATCGGGTCGATCAGCGCCTGGTTGCCGTCGCGCAGGTCGGTGGACAGCCAGCGCGGGGCGACGGTGATCGTCTTCGACGGCCAGGTGCGGTCCGGCAGATCGACGCCCCGGAACGGCTGGTACTTGTGGATCGGCATCCCGGACGGCTGCTGACTCACGGACGCGGCGGTGATCGGGGTGGAGCGATTCACGGAAGGCATGCGGGCGGGTCTCCTGAACGCGAGGAAGGACTGCGGCGAGAGCAGATGGGCCGGCGACGGGAGGAACGACATCCCGGAGGCTCCGACGTGCGGACATGCCTCTATCCCCGCGACGGGGGAGCCGGTCTGACCTCTGTCAGAGGGATGAGCCCCCGGCGCGGCGGCTAAGGAGAAGCAGCCACTGACGCATGATGTCGGCAACCATACCCGACGGGTCGATTACGTCGAGACGGCGTCCGTCATACGAACACATGTGATCTTTTCGGCCGGCCCCCTCCCCCCGACGGGCGCGATGCTCCTACGCTCACTCCCCATGAGCGATTACAACCAGGGTCCCTACGGACCACAGCCGGGCCAGGGCGGCCCCGGCGGATACCCCCAGCAGGGCGGTCCGGGCTACGGACAGCAGCCCCAGCAGGGCGGGTACGGACAGCAGCCCCCGCAGTACGGCCAGCAGCCGCCCGCGTACGGCCAAGCGCCGAACCCGTACGGTCAGCAGCCCGGTGGATACCCGCCGCCCGCGCCGGGCGGAGGCGGCATGGGCGGCGGACTTCCGTCGTTCGGGCCGGGTGCGATCGCGGGGGCGATCGGCGCGCTGATCGTGGCGATCGGCTCATGCCTGGCCTGGATCGGCGCCGATGGCAAGGGCGACGCGATCAAGGGCCTGGACGGTGACGGCAAGTGGACGCTGGCCGCCGGGATCGTGGCCGTGCTGCTGTTCGTCGCCGGCATCGCCACGCGTAAGGCCGCGGCCGCGGCCGGAGCCGGTATCCCGGCCCTGGTCGCCCTCGGCTTCGCCGTTTGGAACGTCGCGGACAAGTACCGGCTACCCATGCAGAAGGACGACGTCCCGAGCGACAAGAAGGACCGCTACAAGCAGTTGCTCGAACACTCGAACATCACCCTCAAGGTCGAGGCGGGCCTGTGGATGGTGCTCGCCGGCGCGGTGATCGCGATCGCCGCCGCCGCCTTCGTCCTGATCGCCTCGAAGCGGAACCAGTCCGGCCCCTACGGCCGCTGACCCGCCCCTTCGGGTCGGGTCTCGGGGGCGGGCTCGGGGTCAGAATCCGAGCTTGCGGAGCTGCTTGGGGTCGCGCTGCCAGTCCTTGGCCACCTTCACGTGAAGGTCCAGGTAGACGGGCGTCCCAAGCAGCGCCTCGATCTGCTTGCGGGCGCGCGTGCCCACGTCCTTGAGCCGCCCGCCCTTGTGCCCGATGACGATCGCCTTCTGGCTGGGGCGCTCGACGTAGAGGTTCGCGTGCACGTCGAGCAGCGGCTTGTCGGCGGGGCGGTCCTCGCGCGGGATCATCTCCTCGATGACCACCGCGAGCGAGTGCGGCAGCTCGTCGCGCACACCTTCGAGCGCGGCCTCGCGGATCAGCTCCGCGGCCATCACCATCTCGGGCTCGTCGGTCAGCTCGCCGTCCGGGTACAGCGGCGGGCCGGCCGGCAGCAGCGGCATCAGCAGGTCGGCGACCAGGGTCACCTGGCTGTCGCCGACCGCGGAGACCGGGATGATCTCGGCCCACTCGATGCCGACGTCCTCGCCCATCTTCTGCACCGCGAGCAACTGCTGGACCAGCGTCTGCGGGTCCACGAGGTCGGTCTTGGTGACGATCGCGACCTTGGGCGTGCGCTTGGCCTCGGCCAGCTCGGCCGCGATGAACCGGTCGCCGGGACCGACCTTCTGGTCGGCCGGGATGCAGAAGCCGATCACGTCGACCTCCGCCCAGGTGGCCCGGACCAGGTCGTTGAGCCGCTGGCCGAGCAGGGTGCGCGGCTTGTGCAGGCCGGGGGTGTCGACCAGGACGAGCTGGCCGTCGGCGCGGTGCACGATGCCGCGCACCGTGTGCCGGGTGGTCTGGGGGCGGCCCGACGTGATCGCCACCTTCGTGCCCACCAGCGCGTTCGTCAGGGTGGACTTGCCGGCGTTGGGGCGGCCCACGAAGCACGCGAAGCCCGAGCGGTGGACGGGTGCGGAGGGGTTGGGGCGATCACTCATGGGTGACATTGTCGCTCAAGCCGCGAGCGTTCCTCGCCGCGCGGGTCGGTCGTGGTCGCGCCGGCCGGGGGAGGCGGCCCCGGGGGCGGCCTCAGACCGTCACGATGGTGCGTACGACCGCGTCCGGACCGGCGGACAGGATCGGCGTGCCGGCGCCGCCGAGGTCGCGCACCGCGTCCCGGTCGGCCTCGGTCACGGTCTCGTCGGCCCCGACGATCGCCGCCGCCTCCAGGCCGCGCGCGCCGCCGGCGACGGCCATCGCGACCGCCGTGCGCAGTGCGGACAGCTCCAGCGAGGGCAGCGCGACCGTGGACGCGGTGTAGGTGCGCCCGGTCTCGTCCCGCACCGCGGCCCCCTCGCTCGCCCCGTTGCGCGCCCGGGTGGCCCGGGCCAGCGTGACGATCTTGGCGTCCTCGGGGTCGACGACGAACTCGGGCGTCTCGGCGCTCACGGGGCTCTCCTGTTCGGCGCGGTACGAATGCCGACACAGTAACTTGCCGCCGCCGACGCCCGATGTACCGGTCCGAACCGGCCCACCGGGCCGACCGCGCGGGCCCGCCCGGTCGACGTCACCGGCCCCGCCGGCCCCGGCGTCACCGGTTCCGCTCGGCCGCGGAACCCCCCTCGGCGGGCGCCGCCGAGCGCTCCTCGCCCCGCTCGGTCCGGCGCACCACGATCGTGCCGACCCGATTGCGCCGCCCCGACGGGCTCTCCGCGACCAGCCGCAGCCCCTCGACCACCGCGGTCGCGCCCGGGATCGGCACCCGGCCCAGCGCCTTGGCCAGCAGGCCGCCCACGGTCTCCACGTCCTCGTCGTCGAGTTCGAGCCCGAACAGCTCGCCCAACTCGTCCACGGGCAGCCGGGCGGTGACCCGGAACGCGCCGTCGGGCAGCGGCTCGACCGGCGCGGTCTCGGTGTCGTACTCGTCGGTGATCTCGCCGACGATCTCCTCCAGGATGTCCTCGATGGTGACCAGGCCGGCGGTGCCGCCGTACTCGTCGACCACCACGACCATGTGCGTGCGCTCGAACTGCATCTCGCGCAGCAGGTCGTCGGCCGGCTTGCTGTCCGGCACGAAGGTCGCGGAGCGCATGATCGAGTCGACGCTCTCCTTGGCCCAGCCCGGATCGCCCATCGTGCTGCGCCGGGCCAGGTCCTTGAGGAAGACGATGCCCACCACGTCGTCCTCGTTCTCGCCGATCACCGGGATCCGCGAGTAGCCGCTGCGCAGCGCCAGCGACATCGCCTGCCGCAACGTCTTGTGCCGCTCGATGAAGACCATGTCCGGGCGCGGCACCATCACCTCGCGCACGATCGTGTCGCCCAGTTGCAGCACCGAGTGCAACATCTCGCGCTCGTCGTCCTCGATCAGCGAGTCCTTCTCGGCGAGGTCCACGAACGCGCGCAGCTCCGCCTCGGAGGCGAACGGCCCCTCGCGAAAACCCTTGCCGGGGGTGAGCGCGTTGCCGAGCAGGATCAGCAGCTTCGGCAGCGGCCCGAGCACACGCGCGAGCCCGAACAGCACGGGCGCGCCGATCGTGGCCACCATGACGGGGTGTTGCCGGCCGACGGTGCGCGGGGAGACCCCGACGGCGACGTAGGACACCACGACCATGATGCCGATGGTGACCAGTACGGCCTGCCAGGTCTCGTCGAAGTCGTCCACGCACACCACGGTGACCAGTACGGCCGCCGACAACTCGCACGCGACCCGCACGAGCAGGGCCAGGTTGAGATATCGGGCGGGGTCCTGAACCACCGTCAGCAGTCGCTTGGCGCCCCGGCGTTCGGCGCGGACCAGTTCCTCGGCGCGGACGCGCGAGATGCGCGACAGGGCCGCCTCCAGGCACGCGAAGAGACCGGCCACCACGACCAGGACGATCGCGCCGACCACGAGGCGCACCACGCTGTCAGCGGGCACTGCCGCCCCCGACGCGCGCTCGGCCGGGGGCGGGGATATCCCGTGGCCGGCTCATCCGCGGTCGTCCGCGGAGCGGCGGGCCTCCCGCCAGGATTCGAGCAGTTCCTTCTGCAGCGCGAACATCTCGCGCTCCTCGTCGGGCTCCGCGTGGTCGTAGCCGAGCAGGTGCAGCACGCCGTGCACGGTGAGCAGGTGCAGCTCGTCGTCCATGGTGTGGCCGGCCGCCGCACCCTGGCGCTCGGCGACGGTCGGGCACAGCACGACGTCGCCGAGCAGCCCCTGCGGGGGATCCTCGTCGGCCTTGCCCGGACGCAGTTCGTCCATCGGGAAGGACATCACGTCGGTCGGACCGGGCAGGTCCATCCATTGGATGTGCAGTTGCTCCATCGCGGGTTCGTCCACGATGACCACGGACAGTTCCGCCAGTGGATGGATGCGCATACGGTCCAGGGTCCATCGGGCGACGTCCACGATCGCGTGTTCGTCCACCCCCGTGCCGGACTCGTTGGCGATGTCGATGGACATGGCCCTCAGTTCACTTCCCGTTCCACTGTCTGCATGTTCACTGTGTGCTTGCCGCGGCCGTTCTTGTCGATCGGCCGCCGGCCGCGCGACCTGGGCACGTCACCGTTTCCGGAACCGTTGCCGTTCGGCCGCCCGTCCGCCTCGACCTGGATGTCGTAGCGCGCGTACGCGTCCACGATCCGGCCGACGAGCTTGTGTCGGACCACATCATCGCTGGTGAGCGTGCAGAACGCGATATCGTCCACGCCGCGCAGGATCTCCTGCACCACACGCAGCCCCGACTGGGTGCCGCCGGGCAGGTCGACCTGGGTGGTGTCCCCGGTGACCACCATGCGCGAACCGAAGCCGAGGCGGGTCAGGAACATCTTCATCTGCTCGGCCGAGGTGTTCTGCGCCTCGTCGAGAATGATGAACGCGTCATTGAGTGTGCGGCCGCGCATATATGCGAGCGGAGCGACCTCGATGGTGCCCGCGGCCATCAGGCGCGGGATGGAGTCGGGGTCGATCATGTCGTGCAGCGCGTCGTAGAGCGGGCGCAGATACGGGTCGATCTTCTCGTAGAGGGTGCCGGGCAGGAAGCCGAGGCGTTCGCCCGCCTCGACCGCGGGCCGGGTCAGGATGATCCGGGTGACCTGCTTGGACTGCAGGGCCTGGACGGCCTTCGCCATCGCGAGGTAGGTCTTGCCGGTGCCCGCCGGGCCGAGCCCGAACACGATGGTGTGCTCGTCGATCGCGTCCACGTAGCTCTTCTGGTTGAGCGTCTTGGGACGGATCGTGCGGCCGCGGTTGGACAGGATGTTGAGGGTCATCACCTCGGCGGGACCGTGTCCGTCGTTCGAGCGGACCATCGCCACCGAGCGCTCCACGGCCTCCTCGTTGAGCGGCTGGCCGGTGCGGACGATGACCAGGAGTTCGTCGAAGAGCCGGCGGACGAGGGCGACCTCGGCCTCGTCGCCGGAGACGGTGACCTCGTTGCCGCGGACGTGGATGTCGACCTCGGGGAAGCCCTGCTCGACCACTCGCAGGAACGAGTCGCCGGAACCGAGGAGCGCCACCATCGGATGCTTGGCGGGGATCGTGATCTTCGCCTGGGCCTGCGCGGTCGGAGTTGCCCGGGAGTCGGCCCGCGGGGTGTTCTCGGAGCTCGCGCCTCGCGCGTTCGTCGTGGGAGCCATGGGCGGCCTTGGCGGCCTGAT
This sequence comes from Embleya sp. NPDC056575, assembly GCF_042793325.1. Classification (NCBI taxonomy): domain Bacteria; kingdom Bacillati; phylum Actinomycetota; class Actinomycetes; order Kitasatosporales; family Streptomycetaceae; genus Embleya; species Embleya sp. NPDC056575. The sequence goes on along the minus strand of NZ_JBHTVA010000064.1, from coordinate 25,820 downwards.
CACGCCTCATTTCCGTGCTCGGGAAGCGGTTCGATGCTGCTCAATGGTAACTCTCCGGCCCCCGCGAACTTCGGGATTATTCCGGCGCCGGCCGGCGGCGCGGGATCGTGATCCGGTCGAGGTCGTGGGCGGCGACGGTGTCCGGGAACACCTCGCGGGCCTGGTCCAGGAGCGGGCCCACGTCGGGGTAGCGCTGCGAGAAGTGGGTGAGCACCAGTCGCCGCGCGCCCGCCTCGGCCGCGATGGCCGCCGCCTCACGGGCGGTGAGGTGGCCGACCTCGTGCGCGAGGTCGGCGTCGGCGTCGGCGAAGGTGGACTCGCACACGAGCAGGTCGACGTCGCGGGCCAGCTCGACGGCGGCCGCGCAGCGCCGGGTGTCCATCACGAAGGCGAACTTCTGCCCGGGTCGGGGCACGCTCACCTGCTCCAGGGTCACCGCGCCGATCCGGCCCTCGCGCTGGAGCCGGCCCACGTCGGGGCCGGCCACGCCGTGCGCGGCGAGTCGATCGGGCAGTATCCGGCGGCCGTCCGGCTCGACGACGCGGTAGCCGTAGGACTCGACGGGGTGGGACAGGCGGCGGGCCTCCAGCGTGAACGGCCCGGCGGGGGTGTGTACGTGCTCGCCCGCGAGCGGGTGCTCGACCAGCACGGCGGCCTCGTGGAACGCGGTGGCGTGGTGCAGTCGGTCGAACCAGTGTTGCCCGCTCGCCGGGAAGTGGGCGGTCACCGGGTGCGGGACCCGGTCGAGCGAGAGCCGCTGGAGCACGCCGGGCAGGCCGAGGCAGTGGTCACCGTGGAAGTGCGTGACGCAGATCCGGGTGATGTCGTGCGCGGCCACGCCGGCGTGCAACATCTGGCGTTGGGTGCCCTCGCCCGGGTCGAACAGCAGCCCCTCGCCGTCCCAGCGCAGCAAATAGCCGTTGTGGTTGCGCTGCCGCGTCGGGGCCTGGCTCGCGGTGCCGAGGACGACGAACTCCCTGGTGCTCACGTACGCCTAACCGGGAGGCCAGCTCAGCCCGCGGCCGCCGAGGAGGTGCGCGTGTACGTGGAAGACGGTCTGGCCGGCGCCGGCGCCGGTGTTGAAGACGATCCGGTAGCCCGAGTCGGCGATGTCCTCGGCGGCCGCGATCACGGCGGCCTCGGCCAGCAGCGCGCCGGCCAGCTCGGGGGCCTCGGCGCCCAGTTCGCCGGCGTTGGCGTAGTGCGCGCGCGGGATGACGAGGATGTGCGTGGGCGCCTGCGGGTTGATGTCGCGGAAGGCCACCACGTCCTTGGTCTCGTGGACGATCGTGGCCGGGACGTCGCCGGCGAGGATCTTGCAGAACAGGCAGTCGGCCTGGGGTTCCCCCGCAGCCATGGGTGCCTCCATCGGGTCCGGGTCGATCACGAGCGGTCGCCGTCGATCGTAGTGGGCCGAACCCCTCGTTCGCGCGGGTCGGCGGGGCGGCTCAGCTCCAGCGGCCGGATCGGGCCAGCAGGACCGAGGCGGCCGAGACGCCCGCCGTGGAGGTGCGCAGTACGGTCGGGCCGAGTCGGTAGGCGGTCGCGCCGACGGCGGTGAACGCGGCCAGTTCGTCCGGGGTGATCCCGCCCTCGGGGCCGACCACCAGAACCAGGTCGCCCTCGCTCGGGACGGCGGCGGTCGCGATCGGCTCGGTGGCCGCCTCGTGCAGGACGCCCGCGAACGAGGCGGCATCGAGCAGCGCGGTCACCTGCCGGGTGCTCATCGGCTCGGTGACCTCGGGCAGGTGCAGCCGACGGGCCTGCTTGCCCGCCTCGCGCGCGGTGGCGCGCCACTTGGCCAGCGCCTTGGCCCCGCGCTCGCCCTTCCACTGGGTGATGCAACGGGCGGCGGTCCAGGGCACGATCACGTCGACGCCGACCTCGGTGGTCGTCTCCACCGCGAGTTCGCCGCGATCGCCCTTGGGCAGTGCCTGGACCACCACGATCCGGGGTGCGGGGGCGGGTTCCTCGGTGCGCGAGTCGACGTCGATGTAGAGCGTGTCCTTGCCCTCGGCGCGGTTGACCGTGCCGTACACGGCCAGTCCGGCGCCGTCGGCGAGAACGATCGGCTCACCGGCCGCGAGCCGGCGCACCGTGACGGCGTGTCGGCCCTCGGCACCGTCCAGGACGACCTGCCGGCCGTGCCGGATCGTGTCGCCGGGGGCGAGGAAGACGGGGGCGCTCAAGCGGATGCCTTTCGGGCTGCGGCCATCTCGTCGACGAGCCGGTGGATCACCTCGGCGGCCGGCTCCTCGCGCGCGAGGCGCCAGCCCTGACCGGCCCACAGGGCCAGGCCGTCGGCCTCGCCGCGCGCGGCGGCGGCCTTGCGGATCGGCGCGACCAGGTGGTGGACGTACGGGTAGACCCCGGGGACCTCGCCCTCGTGCCGGGCGGCGAAGCCGTTGTGCAGCCCCCGCGCCCAGCGGCCGGAGAAGGCGCGGGTGAGCACGCTGCGCTCGAAGGCGGGGTCGCCGAGCGCGGCCTTGTGCGCGGTCGAGGCGACGCTTTCCGGGCCGCGCAGGAAGGCGGTGCCCAGTTGGGCGGCGCCGGCCCCCGCGAGCCGGACCGCCTCGATCTGCCGGCCGGTCATCAGGCCGCCGGCGGCGATCAGCGGGAGGTCGGTCTCGGCGGCGATCAGGGTGAGCAGTGTGAGCAGGCCGTACGGGGCGGGGGCGGCGGGGTTGTCGAAGCTGCCCTGGTGGCCGCCGGCCTCGCCGCCTTGGACACACAGCGCGTCGACGCCGTGCGCGACGGCGAGCCGGGCCTCCTCGGGGGTGGTGACGGTGGCGACGGTAAGCGTCCCGGCCGCCCGCAGCGCGGCCACCGCCTCGATGTCGGGCAGGCCGAAGGTGAAGCTCACCACGGGGACGGGGCGGGCCAGGAGGAGGTCGAGCTTGGCGTCCCAGTCGTCGCGCTCGACGCCCGGCGCGGGAGTGCCGACGCTGCCGCCGTAGCGCGCGGCGGCCCGGGCCAAGGAGCGGGCATAGCGCGCGGTGAGCTCGTCCTCGGCGCGGGTGGGCGGCGGCTGCGGCATGAACGCGTTGACCCCGAACGGCACGTCACCGACCAGCGAACGCAACTCCTCGATCTCGGCACCCAAGGCCGCGGCCGACCGATACCCGGCCGCCAAGAACCCGAGCCCCCCGGCACGAGCGACCGCCGCCGCCAACGCGGGCCCGCTCGCCCCGGCCATCGGCGCCTGCACGATCGGCAGTTCGGTCAGCCGGGTCGGATCGACGTTCGTCGCCATCATGCTCTCCGTTCCCTCGATCGACGGCACACCCACAACCCACCCAAGCCTAGGCGCCCCCCGAGTCCCCCCGAATCGACTCCCGCCCACGGACCCACCACCCCACCACCACCGGGCGTCTCGATCGCGGCCGGTACACGGACGGGGGACGCGGAGCGGTCGCGCCGCACCTTTGGCCGCGCGGTGCCGGCGCGGGGCTGGTCGGGGTCGGTGACGGGCCGCCGCCGGCGCGCGGGGCTCCGAGACGGAGGGCCCCGGCGAGACGGGCGTTTCACTTGGCGAAAACCGGCCGGCAAAAAGGGCACGCGGGTCGGGCCCTCCGGGATCCTCCCCGACCCGGTCGAGTGCTTTCGGCGCGCGTCGCGCCTTCGGTTGCGCGTGGCCGATCAGAGCCGGTGGTGGCCCGCCGCCGGCGTGCGGGGCTCCGAGCCCCTGGCTTCCGGCGAGACGGGGGCGCTGCTGCGCGGAACCCCGGAGCCCCCGAGCCCCGCGCGCCGGTGGCGGCTCGGTGCACGGTCCTGGTCGGCCTCGGCGTTACGCGGCCGTGGCGTGTCGCGACCTCTTCGCGTGGCCGGGCTCGGTTGTCGGGCGCGGTCGGATGCCGGCCCGTCCGGCGTGTGAGGGCGCTCGCCGCAGGCGGCCCGAGGACGCGGGATCGGGCGCCGGACGCGGCCGGATGCCGCCCGTCCGGCGCCCGGGGACGACGTCACGACGCGCCGCCGCGCCCACCCGCGCCCCCGCCCGCTACCTGCCGTTGAACGCGTCCTTCAGGCGGGAGAACAGGCCCTGCTGGCCCGGCGTGAATTGTCCCGACGGGCGTTCCTCGCCGCGCAGCTTGGCCAGGCGGCGGAGCAGTTCCTCCTGCTCGGGGTCGAGCTTGCTCGGCGTCTGCACCTCGACGTGCACGACCAGGTCGCCTCGGCCGCCGCCGCGCAGGTGGGTGATGCCCCGCCCGTGCAGCGGGATCGATTGGCCCGACTGGGTGCCCGGGCGGATGTCGATCTCCTCCGTGCCGTCCAGCGTCTGCAGCGGCACCTTCGTGCCGAGCGACGCCGCCGTCATCGGGATGGTGACCGTGCAGTGCAGGTCGTCGCCGCGCCGCTGGAAGGTGGCGTGCGCGACCTCGACGATCTCCACGTAGAGATCGCCCGCCGGGCCGCCGCCGGGACCGACCTCGCCCTCGCCCGCGAGTTGGATCCGCGTACCGCTGTCCACGCCCGCCGGGATCTTGACGGTGAGCGTGCGCCGCGCGCGGATGCGGCCGTCGCCCGCGCACTCGGGGCACGGGTGCGGGACCACGGTGCCGAAGCCCTGACATTGCGGACACGGCCGCGACGTCATGACCTGGCCCAGGAACGACTTGGTGACCTGGCTGACCTCGCCCCGCCCGCGGCACATGTCGCAGGTCTGCGCCGTGGTGCCCGGGGCCGCGCCCTCGCCGTTGCACGTGTTGCACGTGACGGCGGTGTCCACCTGGATCTCCCGGGTGGTGCCGAACGCGGCCTCTTCGAGGGTGATCTCGATCCGGATCATCGCGTCCTGGCCGCGGCGTGTGCGCGAGCGCGGTCCGCGCTGGCTGGCCTGGCCGAAGAACGCGTCCATGATGTCGCTGAACCCGAAGCCGGCCTGGCCGAAGCCACCACCGCCCCCGCCGCCCCCGGAGGACAGCGGGTCGCCGCCGAGGTCGTACATCTGACGCTTCTGCGGGTCCGAAAGGACCTCGTAGGCGTTGTTGATCTCCTTGAACCGGTCCTGCGTCTTCGGGTCCGGATTGACGTCCGGGTGCAGCTCCCGAGCGAGCCGGCGGAAGGCCTTCTTGATTTCCTCCGGGGTGGCGTCGCGCCGTACCCCGAGGACCTCGTAGTAATCGGTAGCCAACTCTACGACTCCGCGAGGATCTGTCCGACGTACCGTGCCACGGCGCGCACCGCTCCCATCGTTCCGGGGTAGTCCATCCGGGTCGGCCCGAGCACCCCGAGCTTCGCCAGTGTTTCCTGCCCACTGCCGTATCCGACGGCGACCACCGAGGTCGCGGCCAGTCCTTCGTGCATGTTCTCGTGTCCGATCCGCACGACCATGCCCGGGTCGGTCGCCTCGCCCAACAGCCGCAGCAATACGACGTGTTCCTCGAGTGCTTCCAGGACCGGGCGGATCGTGTTCGGGAAGTCCATGCCGAAACGGGTCAGGTTGGCCGTCCCGGCCAGGACGACCTTCTCTTCCTTGTGCTCGACCAGGGTGTCGAGCAGGGTGGCCAGGATGCCCGCCACGATCGGCCGTTCCTCGGCGGTGAACGGCTCGGCGAGATCCTGGACCAGCAACGGCACATCGGCGAACCGCTTGCCGGTGATGCGGCTGTTCAGCCGCGCCCGGACGTCGGCGAGCAGGTTCTCGCCGACCGGGCCCGGCGTGTCCATCACCCGCTGCTCGACCCGGCCCGTGCTGGTGATCAGCACCAGCATGACCCGGGTGGGCGCGAGGGTGAGCAGCTCGACGTGCCGGATCGTCGAGCGGGTCAGCGAGGGGTATTGCACGACGGCGACCTGATGGGTCAGCTGCGCGAGCAGCCGGACCGTACGGCCCACCACGTCGTCCAGGTCGACCGCGCCGGCCAGGAAGGTCTGGATCGCCCGGCGCTCGGCGCCGGACAGCGGCTTGACGCCCGCGAGGCGGTCGACGAACAGCCGGTAGCCCTTGTCGGTGGGCACCCGGCCGGCGCTGGTGTGGGGCTGCGTGATGTAGCCCTCTTCCTCCAGCGCGGCCATGTCGTTGCGAATGGTGGCCGGGGAGACCCCGAGGTTGTGTCGGTCCGCGAGCGCCTTGGAGCCGACCGGCTCCTGGGTCGCCACGTAGTCCTGCACGATGGCACGCAGCACGTCCTGTTTCCGATCGTCGAGCATGGTGCGCACCTCCCTGACCCGTTCTTCCACCCGTTGCCGTGTCGCGTAGGCGGTGGTTCGTCCCACTGGTTGGCACTCCGTCCCGCCGAGTGCCAGTGTACGGGTCACCCGATCCGGACCGTACCCCTGCGTCCGTGCCAAGGTTGACGCATGCTACGCGCCGAACAGCCGAAACACGCCACGTGGGAGCCGATCGGGCCGGGCGTACTGCGTCGTCGTTTGCCCGGCCTCGAACTGAATGTGGCGGTCGTCACGGGGCGGGACGGCGTCCTGCTCGTGGACACCGGTTCGCACGACCACGAGGCCGCCGACATCCTGGCCTCGCTGGCCCGCGAACTGCCCGGGCACGGATTGCCCGACCGGGTGGTCGCGGTGGTGAACACCCACGGTCACTTCGACCACTGCTACGGCAACGACGAGGTGCTGCGCGCCTTCCCCGACGCGGAGGTCTGGGGACACGCGGACCTGCCGCGGTATCTGGAGCGGTGGGCCGAGGCCGGGCGGGCGAGCGGCGTCGCGCACGGGTTCGACCCGGAGCTGATGCGCGCGGCGCGGATCGTGCCGCCGACCCGCCCGGTGTCCGCGGGCACGCCGGTGACGGTGGACCTGGGCGGGCGCGAGGTGGTGCTGTTCGCGCCCGGTCGTGGGCACACCGACCACGACGTGGTCGTCCACGTACCGGACTGCGGCGTGCTGATCGCCGGGGACATGGTGGAGGAGAGCGGGCCGCCGGTCTTCGGCTCGGACGCCTTCGCCGCCGAGTGGAGCGATTCGCTGGCCCGGGTGCGGGCGTTGGACGCGAGTGTCTGGCTGCCCGGACACGGCGCGGTGGTCGACGAGGAGTTCGTGATCCGGCAGAACCGTTGGCTGGCCGAGGTGGCCGCCGGGCGCGTCGTACCGGACTGACGTACCGTCACCCGGTTAGCGTCGTGGTCATGCGCAGCTATGGACCCGAGTCGCTGATCCCGGGACGGAAGAAGGACAAGCCCGTCCCGGAGGTCGCGGCCGAACGCGATCTGGTGGTGGAGGAGGCGTCCACCGGCTTCTGCGGCGCGGTGGTCCGGGTGGAGAGGACCCCCGAGGGCTTCACCGTCACGCTGGAGGATCGGCACGGGCGGCTGCGGGTGTTCCCGATGGATCCGCGCGGGTTCCTGATCGACGGCGAGGTGGTCACCCTGGTCCGACCGACCGCTCCCGGTCCGGCCCGTGTCCCGGGGCGCACCGCGTCGGGCTCGATCGCGGTACAGGGCGCCCGGGCCCGGGTCGCGCGCGCCGGGCGGATCTACGTCGAGGGCCGCCACGACGCCGAGTTGGTCGAGCGGGTGTGGGGCGACGACCTGCGGATCGAGGGCGTGGTCGTGGAGTATCTGGAGGGCGTCGACGATCTCCCGGACGTGGTCCGCGAGTTCGCGCCGGGCCCGGGTCGCCGCCTGGGCGTGCTGGTCGACCACCTGGTGCCCGGTTCCAAGGAGAGCCGGATCGCGGGCCGGGTGAGCGGCGACCACGTGCTCGTGGTGGGACACCCCTATATCGACGTCTGGCAGGCGGTACGCCCCGCCTCCGTCGGCATCGCGGCCTGGCCGGACGTCCCGCGCGGCGTCCCGTGGAAGGAGGGCGTCTGCGCGGCCCTCGGCTGGCCGGTGAACCCGCCCGCGGCCTGGCGCCGCGTCCTCGCGGCGGTCGACTCGTACCGCGACCTGGAACCGGCCCTGCTCGGGCGGGTCGAGGAACTCATCGACTTCGTGACGGCGCCGCCCGAGGGGTGAGGCCCCGGTCGACGCGATGGCCGGCCTCGCCGCGCCACCCGCGGCGCTACCGTACGGCGATGGCGCAGGAAGAGATCACCCTCGTATTGCCGGACTCGGCCGGACCCAAGTATCGGATGTTCGGCGCCTTCGACACCACGTTCGTCCGGTCCGCCCGCTCGGGTGACGGGGCGGCCCGGGAGACGCGCAAGGACTTCGCCGACCCGGCCGCCGCCGTGATCGCGCTGCGCCGGGAGGTGGGCAAGGCGATGCGCGCCGGGTTCGTGCGACTGGGCGGGGCCGAGGATCCGGTGGTGCTGGAGTTCATGCCGCCGGGCAAGACCTCTTCCCGGGCCATGGACCTGCATCCGGACGGCCGCACCGTGCTGATCGCCTACGACGGCGCGATCCGGCTCGTGGACGTGGCGACCGGGGTCCGCCGCACGGTGCACGCGGTGCCCGCGGCCGAGCGGCTGACCGGCATCGACACCGCGCTGTTCGACGCGACCGGATCGGCAGTGGTCTACACCGTCGGCGGCTCGACCCGGCGACTGGACCTGGGCACGCTGCACGAGGAACCGCTGGCGGATTACCGGCAGTTCGAGAACGCCCTGTTCAATCCGCACACCGTGCAGCCGGCCTGGGACGCGGCCCGGCGCCGCCTGGTGGTCTTCGACGCCGACGACCGGGTGCGTGTCCTGGACGCGGCCGGCGCCCCGGTCTGCGAGGTGTCCACCCGATCGCCGACCACCGAGTGCCGGGGCGCCGCGCTGTCCCCTTCGGGTCGGCTGCTCGCGGTGTGGCGGGTCAGTCGCGGGCTGGTGTACGGGCACCGCGACGCGAGCGCCGATCCGACCAACGAGGTCGAGGTGTGGGACGTGGACGCCGGCCGCCCGGTCGCGCGGGTGCCGCTGGAGTGGGAGATCGGCGACCTCGGCTTCGACCCGAGCGAGACGCTGCTCCTGGTCAACCGGGGCCGGGTGCACGGGCCGTTCGCGATCTCGATCGACACCGGCGAGCCGGCCTGGCACCTGGCCGATCCGCACCACCCGAACGGTTGGGCGACCTGTTACGCGTGGGCCTACTCGCCGGACGGCAGGCGGATCGCGGTGGGCGGTCATCGTACGAGCGCCCTGCGCGTATACGACGCGGATCTGCGCGAGCGCGACGCCGTCGCCCTCCCCGGCCACGACGAACAACGTGTCCGCCGCCTGGCCTTCTCCGCCGACGGCACCCTCCTGGCCACCGGCGGCGACTTCGGCCGAGTCTTCGTCCGCCGGGTGTAGGACATCCTCCCGGGCGCGCCGAACAACCCGTCGGCTTCGGCACGGCGTCACTCGAACGGTGACGCCCGGACCATGGTTCGTCAGACGAACCTGCTGGTGCTCAACGTCATCGAGAACGGCGCGGGAAGATCGATCTGCTTGCCGAAGGGACCGGTGTGACCCTCCAGGTAGTCGTCACCCTTCGGCGTCAGGAAGAGCGTGACCTTGCTCTGCTCTCGATCCACCAGCAGGTACAGCGGGATGCCGCTGCGGGCATAGGCCCGTCGCTTCTGTTCACGATCGAAGCCGGCGCGATACGACGTCACCTCCAGGACCAGGGCAACCCCGGCGCACGGCATCCACGATTCGGCGTCCAGGAACAGGTCCAGATCCTCGGGCGCGAACGTGCCGTCCGGGATGACGTGGTTGCGGGCGAGTCCCCCACCGGCGGCCACCACCAATCCCTTGCCGCCGGAGAAATCCATCGGCACGGCCGATCGGCTCAGGATCTGGCGAACCACCGCACTGATGATGCGCTCGTGATTCCCCATCGGCGGTGGTGTCACGACGATGTCCCCCTCGATGAACTCGGCGCGGAAGCCCAAGGGGGTGTCCAACGCCAGGAAGCCGTCGAGCATGACGTCTTCCTGCGCGGGGATCTCGTGTGCCATGACAGACATTCTCAACCCCTTCCGTAGTCGAGGCGAGCATAGGGACGCGTCGTGCGGGTGATCCGAACGTTTTCGCTCGGGTCACCCGCACGGGTGAACGACTACGTGAAGCGGCGCTACGGGGTCTTCGCCGAGGCCGACAGGGCGGCGATGGTGTCGTCGGTGCAGTCCGCCCAGAACGTGCCGACGACCTCTTCCAGCTGGGTCATCGAGTGAGCGGCGTACAGGATGTCCTGGTAGTGCGTGATGTCGTATTGCATCGTGCCCATCGCGACCAGGTCCAGGTCGCGGATGTCGACCGTACGGAACTCGCGGATCTCGCCGTAGGAGGACAGGATCCCGGCGCCGTAGGCCTTGAGCGCGCCGCCCTCGTGCATGACGCCGAATTCGAGGGTGAACCAGAAGACCTTGGAGACGAACTCCAGCGCCTCGCGGCTCTCCACCCGGCGGGCCGCCTCGCCCGCGACCCGGTACAGCGCCGCGAAGCGGTCCGAGGCGAGCATGTTGGCGTGGCCGATCACCTCGTGCACGACGTCCGGCTCGGGGGTGTACAGCGGCACGCTGTGGTGGCGGATGTACTGCGTGGAGTGGAAGTAGGAGTCGGCCAGCGACCCGTAGAAGTCGCGCAGCGGGACCAGGCCCGCCGCGGGCAGGTAGCGAAAGCCGGTGAGCGGCTGCAGCGCCTCGCTGACCTCCTCCAACTGGGGGATCCGCTCGGTCGGCAGCTTCAGGCGCGCGGCGCCGTCCAGGTAGTCCGCGACCGCGTACTCCGTGTGCGAGGCGGACAACTCCTGGGAGACCAGGCGCCAGACCTCGTGCTCCTCGTCGGTGTACTCGACCTCCGGGATCGGGTCGCCGCGGTGGTGGTCCAGCGCCAGCGCGGCGATCCGGTTCCGGCGTTCGCGGTACACCTCGTCCGCGAACCCGGGGTGGCTGCGGGACAGCTCGACCTCGACTCCGCCGTCGGCCCTACGGGTGACCGGGGCCAGATACTGGGCCTCCTCGAACATGCCATCTCCTGATCGCATCGGAATCGACTCGCCGGACAAGTCGCGGCACCCACGCAACCAGTATGCGCCGTTTTCATGCCATTCAGACCGATCGGGTCGGGGGCCACGGCAACGGGAATCAGCTGCGAGGGATCGCCTCGACGTCCTCATCGCATCATCCGGACGGGCGTCACACAAGGGGCACAGGGGTGCAGACGGTCACGCCGAACGCACCGTCCACAGATCGAGACGGGATTCCCGCCCGCGTGACAGGATCGCCCGTACATCGGGGAGGGCACCGTCGAGAGGGGGCGCGGTGGTGGATTCACACGGCATCGCCGGGGATCGGGCGAGGCGACGCGAGGTGGTCGAGGCACTGACCGAGACCTCCAACCATCTCGACTTCGCACTGGCGATGGTCCGCCGCATCGTCGGCGACCAGGAACGACTCGGGGAACTGACCGCCCGCATCCGCGAGATCGAGACCCGGCTCCGGGACGACCGCTACTACCTCGCGGTGATCGGCGAGTTCTCGGCCGGCAAGAGCACCTTCGTCAACGCACTGCTGGCCGACGACCTGCTGCCCACCTCGGCGCTGCCGACCACCGGCGCCGCCACCAGGATCACCCACGGGGAGGAGTTCTCCGTCGAGGTGCGCTTCACCGGCCACGGGATCCGCTACGTGTACCCCTCCGGGCGCTACACCGGGGCGGACAGCCCGCTCGGCCGGATGCTCGCGCACCTCGCGCCGGACACCCCGATCCCCGAGGACACCGCCGGCATCCTGCGCCTGCTCACCGCCGACGAGGCGATCGCCCCGCGGGTGCAGAGCCTGGAGGTCCGCCACCCCGCGCCGGCGCTGCGCGACGGCCTGGTGATCATCGACACGCCCGGAACCAACGCCCGGGCAGGTCACACGGAGATCACGCGCGCGGTGATGCGCGACGTCGCCGACGTGGCGGCCGTACTGACCGCGTCCACGTCGCCGTCGCCGGTGTCGCTGACCGAATTCCTCACCGATGCGCTCGATCCGGGGCAATTGCGCCGTTGCATCATCCTCGTCACCAAGATGGACCACATCGACGAGGACGAACGGGACGATCTGCTCGCCCACGTCCGACAGCGGTTCGCCCGGATGCTCGGTGTGCCCGACCCGGTCCTGGAACCGGTCGCCGCCGAGCCGGTGGTGCGACTGGCCACCGGACGGCCGCTGCGCGGCCCCGAACAGGAGCACTGGGCGGAGGAGTTTCCGCGCACCGTGGCCCGGCTGCGCGACCTGATGCGGCGCCAGCGCATCGTCGCGGTCTCCGACCACCTGCTGCGACTGCTGGAGGACCTGCTCGACGAGTTGCGCCACGAGGTGACGCTGGCCGAACAGCGGCTCGACGCCGAGGAGGCGGAACTGGCCGAGGCGCGGATCGCCGACATGGCCGCCTTCGTCCGGGCCCAACACGGCGAGACCGCGCGCCTGCTCGGCGCCGGCGCCCAGCGCGCCCAGCAGGCGGTCGGCGGCATGGCCCCGCAGTGGTGGGGCTACACCCGGGACGAGATCGATCGGGCCCTGGAGCGCGCGAACACCCCCGACGAACTGCGCGCGGTGCTCGCCGAACAGGCCCCCGAACTGATCCGGCGCGGCCTGCCCCGGATCGGCGACATCGTGCAACAGGCGGTCACCGGCGCGCTGTCGACCGCGGCCGAGACCGCGCGCGCCGCCGCCGACACCGCGTTCGCCGCCGCCTACGCCCGCCTCGGCGCGGTGGCCCGACCGGCCGGATCGGAGGCGGTCACCGTGCTGACCGGGCATCAGCTCGCGGACGCGGCGATGCGGGCGTACGAGAGCTCCGTCACGGGGGTGACCCAGCAGATCCGGGCCGTCCGACTCGACCCGACCGCGCCCAAAACCCCGGGCGCGCGGATCGGCGGCGCCCTGGACCAGTGGTTCGGCGGCGCCCGCAACGGCTCCCAGGGCGCCCCTCCCGGACGGATCGGATTCGGCGGATTCATCGCCAAAGTGGCCGATTCGTTGTCATCCACCGACATGACGGCCCTGCGGAACCACGCGCGCACCGAAATGCATCAGACACTGCGAACCGTCGCGGACGGTTTGTCCGGACAGATCGACGAGGCCGTGCGCACGGCCACCACGCACTACTCGCAGGACGTCTCGCAACACGTGGACCGCTACCGGGCCACCTACGAGGCGACGGTCGCCGAACTGGTGGCCGAACATCAACGCCGTGAGGATATTCTCGCGGCTCGCAGAAACCTGTTGCAGGACGCGGACAGGCAGACGGAACGGCGTCGCGCCACGGTGAACAGCCAACGCGAACGCCTCACGCACCGGGGGGATTTCGGCAGATGAGCGACTACACGCACGACGACGACCTGTTCGCGGTGGTCTCCGACGACACCATCGACACAGTGGACACCGCCGACGGGGGAAGCGTCGGGGCGGCACCACTGTGGGAAACCGACGCGTCCGGCGGATTCAACGGCGCCTACCCGAACTCCACCCTTCCGTACACGGATCCCAACTTCGATCCGCTGCACGACCCCAACTACGACCCGTTCCAGGCGGACAGCGACGGCGACGGCAAGGTCGACGCGTGGGACCCGAAGGCGTTCGACCCGACCGACGGCAACCAGCCCACGCCCAGTCAGCAGTGGCACGACGACCAGGTCAACAACCCGTACCTGGACCCGTACGGCGACCCGTTCACCGATCCCTACGGCGACCCGTACGGCAGCGACCCGTACGGCGATCCGTACGGCGACCCCTACGGCACCGACCCGTACGCCGACCCGGCCTCGTACGACCCGAGCACCTACGCCGAGGCGACGCCCGCGTCGTGGGGCGCGGTCTACGACGACCAGGGCAACTGGACCTACCACGCGCCGGACTGGGCTCCGGAGCAGTTCCATGGCACCGGCGACCCGGTCGGCGACGCCAAGTACTGGCACCAGCAGGCCGGCAACACCAGCTGCGCGGTGGTCTCCCAGGGCATGATCCTGGAGAAGCTCACCGGCATGCCGATGGACGAGAACGCGCTGGTGGCCGAGGCCCAGCAGGCGGGCATCTACGACCCCGCCAACGGCACCATGACCAGCGACATCGGCAAGCTGCTCGAAATGCACGGCGTGGACACGGACATGGTCCCGGGCGCGGACATGCGGCAGATGCTCGACGCCCTGCAGAAGGGCGACCAGGTGATCGTCGCCCTCGACGCGCAGGAGATCTGGTCGCCGCTGCACGACGCGACCACCGGCGCGCCGCTGGAGCAGGACCCCACGATGGGGCACGCGGTGTGGGTCACCGGCGTCGACACCCGGCCCGACGGGTCGACGTACGTGCTGCTCAACGACCCGGGCGCGCCGTTCGGCAAGGTCGAGCCGATTCCGCTCGCCGACTTCGTCAACGCGTGGCAGGACCGGGACACCACGATGATCGTGGCCCACCCCACGCATGCCTGATCGTTCGACACCACCACACATTCGACGGGAGCAGGGAACACACATGTCGTTCGATCGTGAACACGTGCTGCGCCAGGCCGCGCAGGTACAACCACGCCGCCGCCCGGGCGTCGCGGGTCTGCTGAGCGGGATCCACCGCAGCGACGAGCTGCGCGGCTGGGTCACCATGGAGTCGGTGGCACTGCCGCCGGTGCCGGAGCGGACCGCCGACGGCTGGACGTTGTGGAGCCTGATCGGGGTCGGCAAGGCCACCCCGGGACGGCGGGAGCTGCCGATCCACCCGGTGTGGGGCGCGGTCCAGTGGGCCTGGCCGAGCGAGAACGTGCTGCGGCACGTCAAGCTGAGCGAGCTGCCCGAGGTCGCCGCATCGGTGGAGGGCACCATCTCGGACGTGTCCGCCTGGACGTTGTCGATGCAGCCGGACGCGCTGGCGGAGCGGGCCCGCTTCTTCCAGTCGCTCGGCCGATTCCTGGCCGACCCGGAGGCGGACGCGCGCGGCGGACCGAAGATCCTCGCCGGGCTCTACGCGCGGGTCATGCCCGTGGGGGCCGTGGCCGCGTATCACCGGCTGGTGCCGTCGACCGCCTCGTGGCTGCGCGCGGGCGCACCGCGTGAGGCGGGCGCGCGGCGCGACTCGGGCGACTCGCCCACCGGCCGACCCGGCCCGTCGGGGCAGACGGCGGACCGGAGGCAGGCCCCGGCTCCGGGTCCGCGCCCGGCGGGCGACGACTCTTCCGGTACACCGGGGCCCAACCAGGGATGGGCGGGG
This sequence comes from Embleya sp. NPDC056575, assembly GCF_042793325.1. Classification (NCBI taxonomy): domain Bacteria; kingdom Bacillati; phylum Actinomycetota; class Actinomycetes; order Kitasatosporales; family Streptomycetaceae; genus Embleya; species Embleya sp. NPDC056575. Next base: position 10,760 of record NZ_JBHTVA010000064.1, on the reverse strand, counting down.
CGCCTCGGGGGTGGGCCCGGCGCGGGTGGTGCGGGCGGCGCGGGTGCGCCGGCCGCACCTCGGCCGCCGGCGCCGCGGCCGGCCGCGGAGGCCCCCGCCGCACCGGTGTCGGCTCCGCCGCCCGCCCCCGCCGCGACGCCTCCGGGCTCGGTGACGAGCCTGGTCCGGCAGGCGCCCTCGGCGACCACGCTCGGCCGGCGGATCAACGACGCGCACACCATCGCCACCGACTTCGGCCTGGACGCGATCGCCGCCGAGCTGGACCGGTTGCGGGCGCGGATGCGCCGACCGGGGCTGCGGATCGCGGTGGTCGGCGAGTTCGGCCGCGGCAAGACGTCGCTGATCAACCGGCTGCTCGGCGCCCCCGTGCTGCCCGAGGGCCGGCACACCCCGGTGCCCCTGGTGGTCGTCGCCGGACCCGAGCCGCGCCTGGAGCTGCAGTTCGCCGACGGGCGCGCCGAGCCGCGTCCGGCGGTGGCCGCGGCCTGGGACGAGGTGTATCGGCTGAGCGAGGACCACGACGCGGACGCACCCCGCCTGGTCGGCGTGCGCGTGCTCGTGGCCGAACCCGAACTGGCCCGCCTGGACGTCGAGTTGGTGGACACCCCCGGGGTCAACGCGGGTCGGGGCAAGGGCGAGGACGCGGAGGATCTGGACCGCCGGACCGAGGACCTGGTCCGGCGTACGGTCGCGGCCAGCGACGCGGTGCTGATGGTGGTCTCCGCGAGCGCGCCGCTCGGCCTGTCCGAGACCGCGTTCCTGGAGGAGGAGGTGATCGCCCGGCACGTGCCGCGGATCACCGTGGTGGTGTCCAAGCTGGACACCGTCGACGAGGACGAGCGCGAGGACATCGTCGACTACCTCGGCGGCCGGGTGCGACGCATCTCGCCGACCCTGCGGGTACTGGCCGGCCCGCATCGCGAGGACGCCTCGCCCGCGGCCGGCGTGTACGCGCGGATCACCGAATACACCACCTCCGGCGGCCGGCGCAGCATGCGCTCGCGCCAGACGGCGGGCCAACTGCTCGCGCTGCTCGACGAGATGGCGGGCCTGGGTCGGGACGGACTGGCCACCGCGGCGCTCGGCGAGGCGGAACGGCGGCGCGCCGTCGAGGAGTCCGAGGTGGAGATCGACCGCATGGCCGGCGAATGGGGCCGGGTCCGGGTCGAGCTCCAGCAGCGCCGCACGCAGACGTCGGAGAAGTTCCGCGAGCACCTGCAGCTCTCGCGCGGGGACCTGTTGGACACGCTGCGCTACGAACTCGAGCGCGCGCCCGACGCCCGGACCTGGTGGGAGCGCGACCTGCCGTTCCGACTGCGCCGCGAACTGACCGCGCTGGCCAAGAAGTTCGAGGCCCAGCTGCACTCCAGCGTGCAGGCCGACGTGCAGTGGCTGGACGCGAAGATGAAGTTGCACTTCGGGCGCGGCAGCGGCTACCGCCTGGAGAAGGTCGAGCAGTTGTCCACCGAGTTCGAACTCGGCGAGGCGGAGTCGCTGGGCCTGAAGGACCTCAAGAGCCGCAAGCTCGCCTGGCGGATCGGCCCGACCGGTCTCGCCGTGCTCGGCGCGCTGCTGATCCCGCTCACCGGCGGCGTCGCCGCGCTGCCGATGGGCGCGAGCATGGCGGCGTCGGCCGGCGGCATGGTGCTCGGCGAGGTCAAGTCGACCTCGCTGACCGAGGCACAGCGCGCACAGGCGATGAAGGCCCTGGAGCCGATGGTCGAGGAAGTCCTCGGCGGCTTCTCCGAGGAGGTCTCCAAGCGGCTGCACACGCTGTACGCCGGAGTGATGGACGAGGCGGTGCGCGGCCAGCGGGCCTGGCGCACCGATCGGCAGACCGCGCTGGCCAAGGTCGGCGCCGATGGACCCGCATGGCAGGATCTGGTCTCGCGCAGCGAGCAGCTGGGGGTTCAGCTCAACACCATGCTGGGCGCCAGAGGCTAGTGCCGGACGCCGATGCCGGGACCGGAACAGGTCCCGGCCTCGGGCAGCCGTCGAGGAGGGGAGCGGTCAGGTGGACACGGGTCACGGGGCGGCCGATGGGGCCTACGCGGGGTACGGCGCGTGGCGGGCACGGCAGGAGACCCTGGTCGGCCTGATCGATCGGCTCACGCCGATCGTGGCCGGACTGCGCATCGGCGCGGGCGTCAAGAAGCTGGACTCGCTGAAGCAGCGGGCCGCGTCCGAGGCGTTCAAGGTGATGATCGTCGGCGAGTTCAAGCGCGGCAAGAGCACCGTGATCAACTCGATGCTCGGCGAGAAGGTACTGCCCTCCTTCGCCCGACCGTGCACCGCGATCATCAACGAGGTGACGTGGGGCGACACCCGCTCGGCGCTGATCTACCCGCTGGAGGCGGACGGCAGCGCCGGTGAGCCGCTGACCGTCGGCGTGGACGAGATCGCCGACTACGTCACCATCGGCGCGGACGACGACAACACCCCGAACCCCTACGAGCGGGCGGTGGTGCGCTGGCCGCTCGAACTGTGCCGCAACGGCGTGGTGGTGGTCGACTCCCCCGGCCTGAACGAGGCACCGGAGCGGGAGAAGGTCACCCTGAACTACCTCGAACAGGCCGACGTGCTGGTGTTCGTGGTGGACTGTCAGGCCGCGATGTCGCGCAGCGAGCAGCTGTTCCTCGACGTGCACGTCAAGGCGCGCGGCCACGAGGACGTCTTCTACGTCGGCAACAAGATCAACCTGGTCGAGGAGGAGGAACGCGAGGACGTGCGGCGGGAGATCCGCAAGCGCCTCTCGCCCTACCTCTCCCGCCCGGACCGGGTCTTCTTCGTCAACGCCCGGGCCGCGCTGACCGGTCGGCAAAAGGGCGACCCGGACCTGCTGGCAGGGTCCGGGATGCCCGAACTCGAACGCGGCCTGGAGGAGTTCCTGACCCGCGAGCGCGGCCGGGCCAAGATCCTGTCCCCCGCCCGGGAGCTCAAGTACCTGCTGATCGAGGCGCGCGAGCAGATCGACCGCAAGGAGGCGCTGCTCACCCAGGACGTGGAGGAGTTGCGCGCCACCTACGAGCGGGTCCAGGGTCCGTTGACCCGCCTGGAGCAGAACCGGCGGGTGATCGTCGCGCAGATGGAGGAACACCTGCGCGAGACCCGCGGCGAGGTCGAGGGCGCGACCCGACGGTTCATGGACCGGGTCGCCGCGAACATCCCGACCTGGGCGCAGGAATACGACCCGAGCAACACCATCGGCGCCAACCCGTTCAACGCCAGGGAGAAGATGGAGGCGGCGGTCAAGGAGATCACCGACCACCTCTCCGGGCGGGTCCAGGTCGAGTTCGCGCAGTGGCAGGAGAACGAACTCAAACCGCTCGTCGCGCGCCGTGTCGAGGACATGGAGCGGATGATCGACGACGACGTGAAGCAGTTCGTCACGCGCATCGACGAGATCCGGGCCTCGCTCACCGCCGGACCGGTCGGCACGGAGGAGGACGGCAAACCCTCGACGCCGATCGAGCGACTGCTCGCCGACGCGGTCAGCTTCGTGCTCGACCCGGCGACGGCGGTCTCCGGCGGCAAGTTCAACCTGCGCTCGATGCTCACCGCGCTGCTCCCGCAGATCGCGGTCGGCACGGCGGCGTTCCTGGTCGGCCTCGGACCGTTCGTGATCCTGGGCGCGGTGCTCGGCTCGACCGTGTTCAAGGGCGCGCTGCAACTGAACAAGGCCAACCGCCGGCTCAAGGAGCAGGTGGCCGAACAGGTGCAGCTGGAACTGCGCAAGCAGGCCGACACCGACGTCACCAACCTGGGCGAAGAGGTCGTCAAACAACTCCGCAAGATGCGCGACGCGATCGCCCAGGGCCTGGACGCGGAAATCAAGTCCATCCGCGACGAGGTCGGCGCGGCCCTGCGCACGAAGGAACAGGGCGAATCCGATGCAAAGCGCGAAAGCACCGAAATGCGCCGCTACGCCCAGGAACTGAACCGAGTCGACGAGTCCTTGGCCGACTTGATCATGGACGTAGCCATGTAAACGCAAACCCCCTCCGAGCCCCGGCCGAGCAAACCCCAACCGGGCCGGCGCTCGGAACCAAGCACCCACAAGAACCCTTCAGCCCAAGCAACCGGACCAACACTCAAGGCAAAACGCCCGGCCGGGCACATGAGGCCAACCAGCCCGGCCGGCGCTTGAGGCCACCCAGCCCCGCCGGCGCCTGAGGCGAAACAGCCCGGCCAGCGCTTGAGGCCACCCAGCCCCGCCGGCGCCTGAGGCGAAACAGCCCGGCCGGCGCTTGAGGCCACCCAGCCCCGCCGGCGCTTGAGGCGAACGGCGCTAGTCGACCAAATCCCGCACGACCGCGTCGGCCAACAGCCGCCCCCGCAAGGTCAACACGACCCGATCCCCCGCGTCGCGGACAAGCAGACCATCCGCCACCGCCCGATCCGCCGCCTTTTTCCCCACCTCCGTGAGGAGCGAGCGCGGAACCCCCTCCACCAGCCGCAGCTCCAGCAGGATCCGCTCGACCCGCCGATCCTCCGCGCCAAGCAACTCGCGCCCCTGCCCGGGGGACGAACCCGCCGCCAACCGCTGCGCATACGCGGCGGGATGCCGCACGTTCCACCACCGCACACCCCCCACGTGGCTGTGCGCCCCCGGCCCCGCCCCCCACCAGTCGGCCCCGGTCCAGTACAGCTCGTTGTGCCGGCACCGCGCCGCCGCGTCGGTCGCCCAGTTGGACACCTCGTACCACCCGAGCCCCGCCGCCCCGAACGCCTCGTCCGCCATCAGGTAGCGGTCGGCGAGCACGTCGTCGTCCGGCATCGGCAGTTCGCCCCGCCGCACCCGCCCGGCCATGCGCGTACCGTCCTCGACGATCAGCGCGTACGCCGAGACATGGTCCGGCCCCGCGCCGAGCACCGCGTCCAGCGAGGCCCGCCAGTCGTCGTCCGACTCCCCCGGCGTGCCGTAGATCAGGTCCAGGTTCACGTGCTCGAACCCGGCCGCGCGCGCCTCGGCCACACACCGCTCGGGCCGCCCCGGGGTGTGCCGCCGGTCCAGGACCCGCAATACGTGCTCGCGCGCACTCTGCATGCCGAACGACAGCCGGTTGAACCCGCCCGCGAGCAGCGTGTCCAGGTAGGCCGGATCCACCGACTCGGGATTGGCCTCGGTGGTCACCTCCGCCCCCGCCGCGAGCCCGAACTCGTCCCGGATCGCCCCCAGGATCCGGGCCAGGTCGGCGGCCGGCAGCAGCGTGGGTGTACCGCCGCCGAAGAACACCGTCTCCACCGGCCGGTCCACATCCCCCAGCAGCCGCCGGGCCAGCCGGATCTCGGCGATCGCGTCGTCCGCGTAGGACCCCTGCGAGGCCGATCCGCCCAGTTCGGTCGCGGTGTAGGTGTTGAAGTCGCAGTAGCCGCAGCGCGACGCGCAGTAGGGCACGTGCACATAGAAGCCGAACGGACGGCTCGCGCCGGCGAACTCGGCGAGCGCGGACGCGGGCAGCGAGCCGTCTTCGGGCACGGGCAGACCGTCGGGGGGTGCGGAGGGCATCTCCCCATTGTCCACGAGCACACGACCGACCCGCCGACGGCAACCGCCCTCAGGTGACCAGCGTGCCCTTGTACATGTCGTCCAGGACCGCCGCGTACTCCTCCTCCACCACCCGCCGCTTCACCTTCAGGCTGGGCGTCAGCTCACCGCGTTCGACGCTCAGGTCGCGCGGCAGGACGGCGAACTTCTTCACCGTCTGCCACCGCTGGAGGTCGGCGTTGAGCCGGTCGAGATAGTCCGCGACGAGCACCCGGACCTCCTCGGTGCCGACCAGCTCCTCGTACGACCTGCCCCGCAGCGCCGGCTGCCCCGCGGCCCAGCCCAGCAGCGCGTCCGGGTCCAACGTGATCAGCGCGGAGCAGAAATTGCGGCCCTCGCCGTGCACGAGGATGTTGCTCACGAACGGGCACAGGCCCTTGAACCGGCCCTCGATCTCGCTGGGCGCGACGTACTTGCCGCCCGAGGTCTTGATCAGGTCCTTCTTGCGGTCGGTGATCCGCAGATAGCCGTCCTCGATCACGGCGATGTCGCCGGTGCGCAGCCACCCGTCCTCGGTGAGCACGTCGGCGGTCGCCTCGGGGTTGTTGTGATAGCCCTGCATCACCGCCGGGCTGCGCACCAGCAGTTCGCCGTCCTCGGCGATGCGCATCTCCGAGCCGGGCAGCGCGGGGCCGACGGTACCGATCCGGTGCCGGTCGAAGCGGTTGACCGAGCTGCCCGCGCTGGCCTCGGTGAGACCGTACCCCTCCAGGATCGGTATGCCGATCGCGTCGAAGAACTCGGCGACGTCGGGCGAGAGCGCCGCGCTGCCGGAGATACAACCCTTGAGCCGACCGCCGAACAACGCGCGCAGCTTGTCGAAGACGAGCCGGTCGGCCACCCGATACTTCGCGTCGAGCACCGCGGACGGGGTCCGGCCGGCCTGCCTGACCTGCGACATCTCCCGGCCGACACCGATCGCCCAGCGGAAGACGCGGTACTTGAGGCCGCCCTCGGCGCGCACCGTCATGTGCACGGAGTTGTACACCTTCTCGAACACGCGCGGCGCGGCGGCCATGAACGTCGGCCGCACGATCGGGAGGTTGGTGATCAGCTTGGGGATCCGGCCGTCGATGGCGGTCGGATAGCCGATCCGGATCTGTCCGCAGACCATCACCTTGCCGTAGCAGTGCGCGAGCGGCAGCCACAGGTACTGGAGTTCGTCGGCGTCGTTGTCCCCGATCGCGACCTGCGCGGCGGCCTGATACGCCCAGGTGTCGTGCGAGAGCCGGACGCCCTTGGGCCGACCGGTGGTGCCGGAGGTGTAGATGAGGGTCGCGAGCCGGTCCCGGGTGATCGCGGCGACGCGGGTCTCCACGAGGTCGGGCTCCTCGACCAGCCGGGCGCGGCCGAGGTCCTCCAGTTCGGCGAGGGTGATCACCCAGTCGTCGGCGGGCTCGCCCTCGGGCCCGGGTTTCGGCGGGTCGAAGACGATCACCTTGCGTATCCCGGCGAGGTCGGCCCGCGCGCCGCGCAGCTTGGCGAGTTGGGCGTCGTCGGCCACGAACGCCATCACGCTGCCGGAGTCGGTCAGGATGAAGGCGGCCTCGTCGGCGTTGGTGGTCGGGTAGACGGTGGTGGTGGCCGCGCCGGCGCAGATCACCCCGAAGTCGGCCAGCACCCATTCCAGCCGGGTCTCGGCCACGATCGCGACCCGGTCCTCGGCCTCGACCCCGAGCGCCACCAGCCCGGCGGCGATCGCCTTGGCCCGCTCGCCCGCCTGCCCCCAGGTGACCGAACGCCACTCCTCGCGGTCGCCGTCGCCCACCGCGACCGGGTGGCGGTACGCCTCGTTGTCGGGCGTGGCCCGAATCCGTTCCAGGAAGTCCACCGCGATGGACGGCGAACGGTTCTCGATGGCGGCGGACTCTGAACTCACTTCGGCCTCCGTGTCCAGGGCGGTTTCCGGGGTGTGGTGGTGGTGCCGAGCGGTGTCGCGATCGCATACCCGTATCGGTACCGGTATGCGCGTGCCCGGGGTGAGCATCGAAACCGACCAACCGGTCTGCGGAAGACGGCGATGCGGGAATCAGACGATGGAGCATGGTTGGTTCGGTGCGCGGCTCGGCCGACAGGTTCGGGGTACAGCGCGGACAAAACACGAAGCGGGTGCATCGATTCTGCCCGATGCACCCGCAACGTACGCTGCTCGAGGGCTACGCGGTAGTAGCTTTTTCGGATCAGTTGCTGAATCGAGTAATCGATTCTCCTTCCGGGCGACCGACGTCGCCCGGATGTCCTATTTCAGCCCTGTCTCGGTCCTGACCGCGGCCACAACCGCAACCCTGACCAAACCCCGGTCCGCAGCCCTACCGCAGGCCCTACTTCCGCCCGCCGCTGTCGTCGGTGGACAGCGCCGCGATGAAGGCCTCCTGCGGCACCTCCACCCGGCCGACCATCTTCATCCGCTTCTTGCCTTCCTTCTGCTTCTCGAGCAGCTTGCGCTTACGGCTGATGTCACCGCCGTAGCACTTGGCGAGCACGTCCTTGCGGATCGCGCGGATGTTCTCGCGGGCGATCACCCGCGCCCCGACGGCGGCCTGGATCGGCACCTCGAACTGCTGACGCGGAATCAACTCGCGCAGCTTCTTGGTCATCTCGACGCCGTAGTTGTACGCCTTGTCCTTGTGCACGATCGCGCTGAACGCGTCGACGGCCTCGCCTTGGAGCAGGATGTCGACCTTGACCAGCGCGGACTGCTGCTCGCCCGTGGTCTCGTAGTCGAGCGACGCGTAACCGCGCGTCTTGGACTTGAGCGCGTCGAAGAAGTCGAACACGATCTCCGCGAGCGGCAGCGTGTAGCGCAGCTCGACCCGGTCCTCGGAGAGGTAGTCCATCCCGATCTGGACGCCGCGCCGGGTCTGGCACAGCTCCATGATCGTGCCGATGTACTCGCTCGGGGCCAGGATGGTGGCCCGCACCACCGGCTCGTGCACCTCGGCGATCTTGCCGCCGGGGAACTCGCTCGGGTTGGTCACGGTGTGCTCGGTGCCGTCCTCCATGACGACCCGGTACACCACGCTGGGCGCGGTCGAGATGAGTTCCAGGTTGAACTCGCGCTCCAGCCGCTCCCGGACGATCTCCAGGTGCAGCAGCCCGAGGAAGCCGCAGCGGAAGCCGAAGCCGAGCGCGACCGAGGTCTCCGGCTCGTACACCAGCGCGGCGTCGTTGAGCTGGAGCTTGTCCAGCGCGTCGCGCAGCTCGGGGTAGTCGGAGCCGTCCAGCGGATACAGGCCGGAGAACACCATCGGCTTCGGGTCCTTGTACCCGCCGAGGGCCTCGGTGGCGCCGTTGTGCAGGGAGGTGATGGTGTCACCGACGCGGGACTGCCGAACGTCCTTCACGCCGGTGATGATGTAGCCGACCTCACCGACGCTCAGACCGTCGGACGGCTTGGGCTCGGGCGAGATGACGCCGATCTCCAGGAGCTCGTGGGTCACCCCCGTCGACATCATCTGGATGCGCTCGCGCTTCTTCAGGTCGCCGTCGACCACGCGGACGTAGGTGACCACGCCGCGGTACGAGTCGTAGACCGAGTCGAAGATCATCGCGCGGGCCGGCGCGTCCTTGACCCCGATCGGCGGCGGCACCAGGCGTACGCACTCGTCCAGCAGCTCGGGCACACCCACGCCGGTCTTGCCGGAGACCTTGAGCACGTCCTCCGGGTCGCAGCCGATGATGTGCGCGAGTTCCGCCGCGTACTTCTCGGGCTGGGCGGCCGGGAGGTCGATCTTGTTCAGCACCGGGATGATCTGGAGGTCGTTCTCCAGGGCCAGGTAGAGGTTGGCGAGCGTCTGCGCCTCGATCCCCTGAGCCGCGTCGACCAGCAGGATCGCGCCCTCACAGGCCGCGAGCGAGCGGGACACCTCGTACGTGAAGTCCACGTGGCCGGGGGTGTCGATCATGTTGAGGATGTGGATCTGCCCGTCGGGGGCCGTCCACGGCAGCCGCACCGCCTGCGACTTGATGGTGATGCCGCGCTCACGCTCGATGTCCATGCGGTCGAGGTATTGCGCGCGCATCTGCCGCGCATCGACCACGCCGGTGATCTGAAGCATCCGGTCGGCAAGCGTCGACTTGCCGTGGTCGATGTGGGCGATGATGCAGAAGTTCCGGATCAGCGCCGGGTCGGTACGGCTGGGCTCCGGCACGTTCACTGGCGGGGTCGCGGGCACGCGGGCTTCCAGATTCTCGATCGGGTGGACTGGCGAGGGTCGGACGAGGGTCGGGCGAAGGTCAAGCAAAGGTCAAGCTCGGATGTCGCGAGTGCCCTGTGCGGGCCGCGGGTGATCGTGATCGGATCACGCGCCGGAGCACAGGTGTCCTCCATATCGTCCCATGCGGCATGGGTACGCCGCGTTGGCGGCGGGGGTCGGGGGTGTTCGGCGGGTCGGGGCCGGGGCCGGGCGGGGTCGGAATGTGGGCCGTGTCCTTGCCGACCGCCGGCTGCTGGTAATCTGATGGATCGCGTGTGGCGTACGTGTCTCTGCCACGCAAGTCAACGTCCGGACGGGCCCTCTCCCTGGATCGGATCCCGACCTAGTACTCAGAAGGCTCTTTCGTGGCGAACATCAAGTCCCAGATCAAGCGCAACAAGACGAACGAGATTGCGCGCCAGCGCAACAAGGCCGTCAAGTCGGAGCTGAAGACCTTCGTGCGCAAGGCGCGCGAGGCCGCCGAGGCCGGCAATGTCGAGCAGGCCGAGGCGCTGACCCGCCTCGCGGCCCGCAAGCTCGACAAGGCCGTCAGCAAGGGTGTCATCCACAAGAACCAGGCCGCCAACAAGAAGTCGGCCCTGGCGAAGCGTGTCGCGACGGCCAAGGGCTGACTCGCAACACCGGTCACCCTGGCGTGACACCCGAGCGCACCGCGCTCAGCACACCTACAAGGGCGCCGCTCCCCACTTGGGGGGCGGCGCTTTTGTTGTGTATGGGGAGGGGGGAGGCGGTGATGGGGTGTTGGCCGTCGGGGCGTGGAGCATGGGTGGCGCGTGGGGTGATCGGTGGGGGTGGGGGTGGGTGCGCCGGCGGGTGGGGGTGGGGGCGGGTGCGCCGCCGGGCCGGGGTGGGGCGGAAGGGGGGGCGGGCCGGGGTGGGGCGGATGCGCCGCCGGGCCGGGGTGGTGGTGGAGTGGTTTCTCCTCCGCTTCGCTCCGTCGGGGGGGGGGGGGGGGGCGGGGCGGGGGTGGGCGCTGCGGGGGGCGGGGAGGGTGG
>NZ_JBHTVA010000063.1:0-62140 GCF_042793325.1 Embleya sp. NPDC056575 | reverse complement strand
GTGTACCGGGGATGTCCTTGTCCCCGGTACACCGGCCGGGCGCCCGGTGCCGTATGGCGCCGGTGGTTCATCGGTTCGCGTCCGAGGAGTTCACGGCCATCCAGGAATCCCACATCAGGGTCCGATACGACCCGACCCCGCCCTCTCGGGTGCCGCCCGTCCAGGCCCCGTCGCCCCGGCGGCGGGCCTTCGGCCTGTTCCGGCGCCGGACCAGGGAGGCGGGCGAGCCGCCGCCGACCATGACGCAGCTCTATCACGCGCATCGGATCCGGTTGGTGCGCCTGGCCACGTTGCTGGTGGACGACCAGGAGACGGCGGAGGACGTCGTCCAGGAGGCGTTCACGGCCGCCTTTCGACGGTACGGCGCGCGGCTGGGCGAGTTGGACGACCCGCCCGCGTATCTGCGGCGTTGTGTGGTCAACGGCGCACGATCGGTGTTGCGCCGGCGACGTACGGCCCGGGCCTGGGTACCGCCGGTGCTGCCGCCGGCGGCCTCGCCCGAGGACGACGCGCTTCGCGCGGAGCGCGATCGGCGACTGCGGCAGGCGTTGGGACAACTCACCCGGCGGCAGCGCGAGGTACTGGTGTTGCGCTATTGGGAGAACCTGAGCGAGAGCGAGATCGCCGGCACGCTGGGCATACCGTCCGGCACCGTGAAATCCACCGCGAGTCGCGGGCTGACCGCGCTGCACCGGCTGCTGAGGGAGGAGGACACGTGAACCGACGCCGTGACCGTGGCGAACCCCTGCGCTCGGGGACGCCGGAACACGCGGCCCTGGAATCGGAGTTGCGCGACTGGATGGACCGACGGGCCGATGCGGTGACACCCGCGACGCTGCGTGCGCGCGAGGTACCGCTGCCGGCCGCGCCGGTGCGTCGGCCGCGTGTTCCGTTGCGCCCGGCGGTGGCGGTGACGGCGATCGCGGTGGCCGCGGCGGGTTGGATGGTGATCGGGTCGACCTCGACGCCGGACGGCCCGCGCCCGGTGACCGTGCCGCCGGCCGTGCCCGCGCCGCCCACCGGTGCGCCGTCCGTCGAGAGTACGCCGAGCACCGACGCGCCGAGCCCGTCCACAGCCGTCACGACGCCGCCGACGAGAGCGGCCGGGTCGAACTCCCCGGCGCCCCCGGAGACGATCCCCGGGGCCGACCGCCGGACCACTTCCCCGCAGAACCAACCCCCACGCACCGCACCGCCCTCCGCCCCCGCGGGTGGTCGGCGTACCGGCTGAACCGTGCGCTCGGGTGAACGTGACGAGGCCGCCGGCTCCCGGACGGCGGCCTCGTCCGTCCCGCGCGGAGCCGACCCGACCGGGCGGCACCGCGCCGTCCGTCAGCCGAAGGCCGCCGTCCAGTCGACGGTGACGCCGTGTACGTACGCCTCGGCCAGTGCGGCCAGGAACCGGTCCATCCCACCGTCCTCGTTGCGGAGGGTGGCCAGCAACACGGCCGGGCGACCCAGCTCTTCGGCGGTGTCCTGGATCCCGACCGAGAGCACCGGTTGCGCGCTGCACTCGACGAAGAGCCGGTGGCCGTCGCCGACCAGCGCGCGCACCGCGTCGTCGAAGCGCACCGTCTGGCGCAGGTTGCGGTACCAGTACTCCGCGGTCAACTCGTCGGTCTCCACCGGCCCTCCGGTCACCGTCGAGTAGAACGGCACGTCGCCGCGTACCGGTTCGATCCCGGCCGCCAGGTCGAGCAGCGTCTCGCGCAGATCCTCCACGTGCGGGGAGTGTGCCGCGAAGTCCACGCCGGGCACGCGCCAGCGCATCATCCGGGCCGCGGACAGCGCGGCGCCGAACTCCTTCATCGCCGCCACGTCGCCCGAGACCGTCATGGTGGCCGGGCCGTTCACCGCGGCGACCGCCAACACGCCGTCCCGGTCGGCCAGCATCGTCCGCACGCGGTCGTTGGGGGCCAGTACGGTCAACATCTCGCCGCGGCCCCGAATCGCGGTCAGGGCCCGGCTGCGCAGCGCCACGATCCGCGCCGCGTCCACCAGGGACAACGCCCCGGCGATGTGCGCGGCGACGATCTCGCCCTGGGAGTGACCGATGGTCGCGGCCGGTCGCACGCCGAAGCGGCGCCACAGGCGGGCCAGCGACACCATCATCGAGAACAGCACGGGTTGCACGACATCCACCCGGTCCAGCGGCGGAGTGTCCGGGGCGCCCCGCAGAACGTCCTCCAGGGACCAGTCCACGTGCGGCGCCAGCGCCTCCGCGCAGGCCCGGATCTCACGGGCGAACTCGGGGCAGGTGTTCAGGAGTTCCACCGCCATGCCGACCCACTGGGTGCCTTGGCCGGGGAAGACGAACACCGGCCGGGAATCCGCCTGGGCCTGCCGGGTCGCCTGCCCGGTGAACACGTTCGGCGCGGTCCGTTCGTCGACGAGCGCCCTTACCCCGGCGACCAGTTCGGTCCGGTCGCCGCCCAGCACGACGGCCCGGTGCTCGTGGGTCGCACCGGCCGCGACCAGGGATCGGCCGACTTCGGCGACATCGGCGGCGACGTCGCGCGCCGCGTCGGATTCCAGTCTGGACAGCAGGCGGGCGGCCTGGCCGCGCAGGCCCGCCGCGCTGCGCCCGGACAACACCCACGGCACGGTGCCGGCCGCGGCACCGATCCGAACGTCTTGAATGGCCGGCTTGCTCACGAGCACTCCTCGTCGGTGCCGAACGGTGGACTGTGCGTGCTTCGCAAGATATCCACGAGGCCGCGTCTTCGGCCCACCGTGCGGTAATCGGACCGCCCGGGCACGATTACCGACGGATTACCGAACGCGCGTGAAATCGTGGAAGGCTGCCGAGCCCCAGCCGCGCCGGCGTTCCAGTACGGAGGCTATCCGTGTCGGGCAATCCGATATCGCAGGCGACCAATCCTGCGCAGACATCCGCGCGGACATCCGCGCACTCCCTCGTGCACACACCGAAGCACACTTCACAGCACACTTCGAAGCGCGGTCCGAAGCACGCACCCGAGCACACACCGCTGTGCCCGCCGACCGCGTCCGCCCATTCCCGGTCCGCTCCCCCGCACTTCGGGAAAACGATTGTGCTCCGACCGGTCATCCGACTGCGACCCGCGACGCCGACATGGTGACGCGGGAGACCGGTCCGCACACCGCCGGCCGGGCAAACGAGTCCACCGATCCCGAACCCTCGCGACTGCCGTCGTTGACGGGCCTGCGCTTCGTGGCGGCGCTGCTGGTCTTCACCACGCATGTCCTCTGGTACACGCCTCAGTTGGTCCCGGGCGACACCGGGGACCACCTTCGCAAGACCTTCGCCCTGGCGGGCTCGTACGGCGTCGGCTTCTTCTTCATCCTCAGCGGCTTCGTGCTGACCTGGACCGCGAGCGCGGGCGACACGACCCGGTCGTTCTGGCGCCGCCGTATGGTCAAGATCGGCCCGATGCACCTGGTCACCTTCGGACTGGCCGCCCTGCTCGTGCTGCACACCGATCGGCCGACCCGCGGGGTCGACTGGTTCGCCGCCCTGAGCATGCAGCAGGCGTGGATTCCGGACATCCGGTCCGTGTCGGCGGTCAACGGCGTGACCTGGTCGCTGTGTTGCGAGTTCTTCTTCTACCTCGTCTTCCCGCTCCTGTATCCCCTCCTGCGCCGCATCCGCGAGGCGTGGTTGTGGCCGGCGCTGGCCACCGTACTCGCGCTGATCGTGGGGGCGTTCCTGGTCGCCACCTTCGTGGTGGACGACCAGCCGCGTCTCGCCGCCTTCGCCGTGTCCGGTGAAGTGTCGTTCGACCAGGTGTGGTTCGTGTACTTCTTCCCGCCCATCCGCGCGCTCGAATTCGTCCTGGGCATCCTGTTGGCCCGGATCGTGGCCGCGGGGCGGTGGCCGAATATCGGCCTCGTACCGGCGTTCGCGATCGCCGTCGCCGGCTACGTGATCACGCGGTACGAGCCGTATCTGGCGGGCACCGCCGGGGTCGCCACGGTGTGGACCGCGCCGCTGATCGCCTCCGCCGCGGTCGCGGACCGCCGGCGCACCGCCTCGGTGTTCCGCAAACCGACGATGGTCCTGCTGGGCGAACTCTCCTTCGCCTTCTACATGGTCCACTGGATCGTCATCGGCGCGGCCGCCGACTGGATCGGGCCCACCCGTACCTTTTCGTCGACCACCGGCGCGCTGCTGATCGTCCCGCTGTTCCTGGTGGCGCTCGCGTGTTCCTTCGTCCTCCATCGCTTCGTGGAGATGCCGCTGGTGCGGCGCTTCGGGCGGCACCGGGCCGATTCCGGCAAGACCGCCGGATTTTCCTCCCGAGTGACGACACCGCTGAGTACGGACGGTCTCGGCGTGACGAAATAGGGAACGCTCCGTCCCCCATACGATCCGAACAACCGTTGTTTCCCGGGTTTCGCGCACTGCGGCGGAGGCGGTGGCCCACCGTCTCCGCCCGTTCCGGGGCGGCGAATCACACCGCACCACGCACGTCGACCGCTTCCGCCCACCGGTCGGTAATCTTGTTCCGAGCGTGCGGTTACCGGATGATTACCCCGGGCGAGAGAAACCGTGCCAGGCTGCCGACACCCAGTCGCGTCCGCTTTCCGGTACGGAGGCAACTCGTTGTCGGGCTATTCGATATCGCAGGCCACCATTCCCGCGCCACGACAGATAACGTCCACCTATTCCCTGCTCCACCTACTTCAACCCGTCGACGATTCCGTACTCCACTTACCGGCGACGAACCCGCAGCTGATCGAGGAGGTCGTCGCCCGCGTCGGCTCCGGGGCGACCGGTTGGGCCATCGAGAACAGTCGGCTGTTACTCGCCGAATTGTCCGAGGAACCGTTCGCCCGCTTCGATCGCAAGCCGTGCGGCGAAACCCGGTTGGTCGAGGCAATCGCGCTGTGGGTCGTCCTGCGACTCAGCGGCGTGCGGGCCATCACCGGCCTGCTTTCCGCCGAACTCACCAACGCCATCCGGGAACGGATCGCCGACAACACGACCGTCGACCTCCTGCTCCGCTACGTCCGGGCCACGCACGCGAGCTTCACCCGCGAGTTGTTCGAGTTCCGCGAGACGATGATCCCCGCCGAGGACCAGCCGGCCATGATGCGCTCCATCTCGGCCGATCTGTTCGAGGGCATGGAGACCCTGTCCGCCTCGGTGACCGAGAAGTTCGCCGCCGAACGCAACCGCTGGTTCGCCGGATCCGTCGGCGAGCGCTTCGAGTTGGTCCGCGCGATCCTCAAGGGCAAGCCGATCGACACCCGCAAGGCGCTGCACCAGCTGCGTTACGACCTGACGCTGCATCACGTCGCGCTGATCCTGTGGCAGGACGAGATCACCCCGGACAGCAGACGCGACCTGGAGACCACCGCGCTGCGCCTGCTCGACCAGGTGGGCTGCTCCTCGATGTTGCTGCTCCCGGCGGGTCCTGGACGCCTGTGGGCGTGGGGTGGGCGCGCCACCGATCATCCGGGCGAACTGCGGCGCTCCGCCAAGCCGATGGACCTGCCCGCACACGTGCATGTCGCCTCGGGGCTGCCCGGCGACGGCATCGCGGGTTTCCGGCGCTCGCACCAGCAGGCGATCACCGCCGAGCGGGTCGGCCGCATCACCGAGCCCGGCCCGTCGAGGTTGTGCGACTACGGCGACCTGGAACTGGTCATCCTGCTCGGCAACGACGCCGATGCCACCGCCGACTTCGTGCGCCGCGAACTCGGACCGCTCGCCGCCGACAACCGCACCATGGCCGCGTTGCGCGAGACCGTGCGGTGCCTGCTGGACAACGAGCGGGGCGTGGCGACCACGGCCAAACACCTGCACATCGCGAAGAACACCGTGGTGTATCGGGTCAAGAAGGCGGAGCAGCTGCTCGGGCGGTCGTTGCGCGAGGACCACCTGCGCCTGCACTTCGCGCTGTACCTGGCGGAGCGGCTCGGCTCGTCCGTACTGGTCAGGCAGGGCCCTGCGGCGGGACTGGAGCACTCGATTCGGGCGGTGTCCTCATGAGCGGTGGTGGGCGTGGGATGAACGGCGGTCGGGACATGAACAAGGACGAGAAGCTGCTCGACTATCTCAAGTGGGTCACCACGGACCTGCACAAGGCCCGAAGCCGGGTCGAGGAGTTGGAGTCGAGCCGGACCGAACCCATCGCCATCGTGGGCATGGGCTGTCGCTACCCCGGGAGCGTGTCCACGCCCGAGGAGTTGTGGCGCCTGGCCGCCGAAGGCGTCGACGCGATCTCGGGTTTTCCCACCGATCGCGACTGGGACGTCGAGGGCGGTTACGACCCGGACCCCGACGCCATGGGCAAGTTCTACGCGCGGGAGGGTGGATTCCTCGACGACGTGAAGGGATTCGACGCGGCCTTCTTCGGCATCTCGCCGCGCGAGGCACTGGCGATGGACCCCCAGCAGCGACTGCTCCTGGAGACCACCTGGGAGGCCGTCGAACGGGCCCGGATGGACCCGCGGTCCCTGCGCGGCACCGACACCGGGGTGTTCGTCGGCGTGATGTACACCGGCTACGCCTCGACGGTCAGCGCGTCGGCGACCGGCATCGAGGGCTACGCGATGACCGGAATGTTGACCAGTGTCGCGTCCGGTCGGCTCTCCTACGTCCTGGGCCTGGAGGGGCCGACGGTCAGCATGGACACGGCCTGCTCGTCGTCCCTGGTGTCCATCCACCACGCCGTCACCGCGCTGCGCAACGGCGAGTGCTCGCTCGCGCTCACGGGCGGCGCGATGGTGATCCCGGTACCGGACGGCTTCGTCGAGTTCTCCCGGCAGCGCGGACTGGCGCCCGACGGCCGCTGCAAGGCGTTCGCGGCGGCGGCGGACGGCACCGGGTTCTCCGAGGGTGTCGGAATGCTGGTGCTGGCCCGACTGTCCGACGCGCGGCGGCTCGGCCATCCGGTGCTCGCGGTGATCCGGGGCAGCGCGGTGAACTCCGACGGCGCGTCCAACGGCCTGACCGCGCCGAGCGGTCCGGCGCAGCAACGGGTGATCCGTCGTGCACTGGCGAACGCCGGCCTCTCCCCCGCCGAGGTCGACGTCATCGACGCACACGGCACGGGCACGATGCTCGGCGATCCGATCGAGGCGCAGGCGCTGTTGGCGACGTATGGGCAGTCGCGACCGGCGGGCGAGCCGCTGTTGTTGGGCTCGTTGAAGTCGAACATCGGACACACGCAGGCCGCCGCGGGGGTGGCCGGGGTGATCAAGATGGTCATGGCCATGCGCCACGGGGTGGTGCCGAAGACGCTGCATGTGGACGCGCCGACACCCGCGGTGGACTGGTCGTCCGGGGCGATCGAGCTGGTCACGGAGCGGCGCGCGTGGCCGTCGACCGGGCGGCCGCGGCGGGCGGCGGTGTCGTCGTTCGGGGTGAGCGGGACGAACGCGCATCTTGTCGTCGAGCAGGCGCCCGTCGACGACCCGGAGCGGGTGGAGCCGGTGGCCGGGTCGGTGTTGCCGGTGGTTCCGGTGGTGTTGTCGGCGCGGTCCGCCGGGGCGTTGCGGGCGCAGGCGGAGCGGTTGGTGTCCGTGGTGGACGGCGTCGACGGCGCGTCGTTGCCGGATGTGGGTTTGTCGGCGGCGGTGTCGCGGTCGACGTTCGAGCACCGTGCGGTCGTGGTGGCCGGGGATCGTGACGAACTCGTCGCGGGGTTGCGGGCGTTGACCGCCGGTGAGTCGGCGGCGGGGCTGGTGTCCGGGCCGGTGGGCGAGGGGCGCCTGGCGTTCCTGTTCACCGGTCAGGGGGCACAACGTGTCGGCATGGGCCGGGAGTTGTACGAGACGTTCCCGGTGTTCGCGGCGGCGTTCGACGAGGTCTGTGGTCACTTCGACGCCGTGTTGCCCGCGATGGTGAAGGACGTCGTCTTCGGGGACGGCGAGGGGCTGGATCGGACCGGGTGGACGCAGCCGGCGTTGTTCGCGGTCGAGGTGGCGATGTTCCGGCTGCTGGAAGCGTGGGGCGTACGGCCCGACTTCGTGACCGGGCACTCGATCGGGGAGTTGGCCGCCGCGCATGTCGCCGGTGTGCTGGGCTTGGCCGACGCGTGCCGGGTCGTCGCCGCTCGTGGTCGGTTGATGCAGGCGTTGCCCGCCGGCGGGGCGATGGTCGCGGTGCGGGCCACCGAGGCCGAGGTGCGCGATCTGTTGCGCGGGCGTGAGGACCGGGCCGACATCGCGGCGGTCAACGGGCCGACGTCGGTGGTGGTCTCCGGCGCCGAGGACGTGGTCCTGGCCGTCGCCGAAACGCTGCGCGAGCGCGGCCACAAGACGAACCGGCTCACCGTGAGCCACGCCTTCCACTCGCCGGCGATGGATGCGATCCTCGACGAGTTCGCCGGTGTCCTGGACACGGTCGAACTGGGCGAGCCCGGCATTCCCATGGCGGCCGACCCGGCCGATGTGCGCTCGGCGCGGTATTGGGTCGACCACGTCCGCGAGCCGGTGCGCTTCGCGGAGCACATCGCGCGCCTGCGAGAGCAGGGCGTCACGCGGTTCCTGGAGATCGGCCCCGACGGTGTGCTCACGGCCCTGGGCCCGGAGACCGCGCCGGACGGGTTGTTCGTCGCCCTCCAGCACCGCGACCGCTCGCAGGCCCGCACGGCTCTCACCGCGCTCGCCCGCCTGCACACCCACGGGCACACCGTCGACTGGCGACGCCTGTTCGCCGGCACGAACGCCTCGCTCGTCGATCTGCCCACCTACCCCTTCGAGCACCGGCCGTACTGGCTGGACGGCACCTCCCCCGGCGGACGCCGGACCACCGGCCTCGGGCCGATCACGCCGGAGCACCCGCTGCTGACGACCGCCATCGAACTCGCGGGCGGCGCCGGGCTCGTGCTCACCGGTCGGATCTCCCTGCGCACCCATCCCTGGCTCGCCGACCACCGCGTCGACGACACCGTGACGCTGCCCCCGGCGGCCCTGGTCGAGTTGGCGGTCCGGGCCGGTGACGAGGTGGGCTGCTCCGGCGTCGCGGATCTGACGACGCATGCCCCCCTGGCCGTCCCGGAGAGCGGCGGAGTGCAGGTCCAGGTGACGCTGGGTCCGCCCGACGAGGACGGTTGTCGACCGATCACGATCGGCTCTCGGCCGGATCGGGACGATCCGGGCGCCGAGTGGCTCGTGCACGCCGGCGGGCTGCTCACCGAGCCGGCGCCGGCGCCGCTCATCTCCCTGGCCGCCTGGCCCCCGCCCGACGCGGTCCCGGTCGGGCTCGACGACCTCTACGCGCGGCTCGACGGGGAGGGTCGTGCGTACGGGCCGGTGTTCCGGGGGCTGCGGGCCCTGTGGCGGCAGGGGGCGGATCTGTTCGCCGAGGTGCGGCTCCCCGACGACACGGACCCGGACACGTTCGGGATCCATCCGGCGCTGCTCGACGCCGCGCTGCACGCGTTGCTCGCGGTGGGGCGGGACGCCGCCGAGCTGTCGTGGCGCGGGTTCGACCTGTACGCCGCCGGTTCGCGTGCGCTCAGGGTTCGGATCAGGCCCGGGGAGCGGGACGGATTCCGGGTGTGGCTGGCCGACGAGGCGGGTGAACCGGTCGCCGAGGTGCGTGCGTTGCGGCGTCGGCGGGCTCCCGTCACCCGCCGGCACGACAGGGTGATGGCGAACTCCCTGTTCCACACGGCCTGGTCGCCGATCACCCTCCCCGATCCGGACGACCTCGACCCCACCGGCTGGGCCGTGCTCGGGGATTCACCGCCCGTCGGGCACGCGCGACGCGTCGGGCGGGTCGCGGAGGCCGCCGGGGACGTCCTCGTCGCGATGATCGACGAACCGGCCGGGGCCGATCTCGCGGACGCGGCGCACCGGGCCACCGTTCGCGCGCTGGAACTGGTCCGGGAGGGCCTGGCGTTCGGCACCTCCCGTCTCGTTGTGGTCACGCGCAACGCGGTCGCCACGCACGAGTACGCGGACGTCGAACTCGGCTCGGCCCCGGTCTGGGGTCTGGTCAGGTCGGCCCAGGTGGAGAACCCGGGGCGGATCACGCTGATCGACGTCGACGACAGCCCGGCCAGCGCCGCGCGGCTCGGCGCGGCGATCGTGTCCGGGCACGAGCAGGTGGCCATCCGCGGCGGGCACGCGAGTACTCCCCGGCTGGCCAGGGTGTGCCCGGAGGCCGTGGCCGGGCCGGAGTTGAAGCCCGACGGAACGGTCCTGGTCACCGGCGGAACGGGCGCGCTGGGCGCGCTGTTCGCCCGCCACCTGGTCACCGAGTACGGCGTGCGGAACCTGGTCCTGACCAGTCGACGCGGGCCAAACGCGCCCGGGGCCCGGGAGTTGCGGGACGAACTCGCCGCGCTCGGGGCCCGGGTCACCGTCGTCGCGGCCGATATCACTGACCGCGACGCCGTGGACCGGGTGCTCGCCGCGATCCCCTCGGAGCACGCGCTGACCGGCATCGTGCACACCGCCGGGGTCATCGACGACGGCATCCTCACCGCGCTCACGCGCGAGCGTGTCGCCTTCGTACTGCGGCCCAAGGTCGACGCCGCGCTGCATCTGCACGAGGCGACCCTCGACGACGACCTGGCCATGTTCGTGCTGTTCTCCTCCGTCGCCGGTGTGGTCGGGTCGCCGGGGCAGGCGAACTACTCGGCCGCCAACCAGTTCCTGGACGCGCTCGCGCAGCACCGTCGGGCCAATGGGCTGCCGGCCCACTCGCTCGCCTGGGCGGCATGGGCGCAGGAGCACGGCATGGCGTCCCGGCTGTCCGAGGTGGACCGGAGTCGGGCGACGCAGGCCGGGCTGCGTCCGATCGAACCGGCCGAGGGCCCCGACCTGTTCGACGCGGCGCTGGTGACCGTGCACCCGACGACGGTGCCGATGCATCTCGACATCGCCCGGATCGAGCGGCAACCCGGCCCGGTCATGCCCGTGTTGCGCGGCCTGGTGCGCACGTCGGCCCGGCGGGTGATCACCGCGACGACCCGGGACACCGGGCACCTCGCGGAGCGCTTGGCGCCGCTCGACGACGCCGGTCGACGCGAACTCCTGCTCGATCTGGTGCGCGCCGCCGTGGCCGCGATCCTGGGTCACCGCGGCACCGACCACATCACCCCCGGCGTCGTCTTCACCGAGTTGGGATTCGACTCGCTGACCGCGGTCGAGTTGCGCAACCGGCTGGAGGGCGAGACGGGGCTGCGCCTGCCGCCGACCCTGCTGTTCGACCACGACACCCCGGCGGCGCTGATCGATCACCTTCTCACCGAACTCTCCAGCCGTGCCGATTCCCCGGCGCGCTCCGGCGTGGACTTCGCGGCCGAGGTGCGGCTGGCCGAGGATGTGGTCCCGGCCGCGGAGGTGGTCGAGGTGGTCGCCGATCCGGGGCGGGTGTTCCTCACCGGAGCGACCGGGTTCGTCGGCGCCTTTCTGCTCCGGGACCTGATGCGCGAGACCGGAGCCGTCGTGCACTGCCTGGTCCGGGGTGCCGACGAGGCGTCCGCGCTGGAGCGGCTGCGGGCGAATCTGAGCTGGTACGGCATCTGGGACGAGATCGACCGGGACCGGCTTGCGGTGGTCACCGGTGACCTCGCCGAGCCGCGCTTCGGGTTGGACGCCGAGCGGTACGAGCGCCTGGCCCGCGAGGTCGACGTGGTGTACCACGCGGGCGCGACGGTGAACTGGCTGCACCCGTACACGTCGTTGAAGGCGGCCAACGTGACCGGTACGGAGGAGGCGCTGCGGCTCGCCGCGCTGTACCGCACGGTGCCGCTGCACTACGTGTCCAGCACGGGCGTCTTCGCTCGGCCGGCACCCGGCGGCGCCGGGTTGACCCCGCAGGATCCCACCGGGCCGCCGGAGGAGTTGACCAACGGGTACCGGCAGAGCAAGTACGTCGCCGAGAAGGTGATCGGACTTGCTCGGGAGCGCGGCCTGCCCGTGTCGATCTATCGCGCCGACGTGGTCTCGGGCGCGCGGACCAACGGCGCCTGCCAGACCCGCGACTTCGTCTGGTTGAGCCTGAAGGGCAGCCTCCAGGCCCGGGCGGTGCCGGTGGGGGCGAACGCACTGTTCCCGATGGTGCCGGTGGACTACGTCGCCGCGGCCGTACTCGCCCTGTCCCGCACGACGACCGGGCGCACGTTCCACCTGTTCAATCCCGTGGCGATCGGATTCGCCGACATGGTGGGGCGGTTGCGGGAGTTGGGCCACGTCCTGGACGAGGTGTCCTGGGACGAGTTCGTCGCCGGTGTGCGTGCCGATCGGGACAACGCGCTGTTCCCGACGATCGACATCTTCCGGAGCTACATGACGGCGGGCGAGGCGCTGTACATGCGGATGGATGTGGCCGCGACGGAGGCCGCGTTGGCCGGTACCGGCATCTCCTGCCCGGAGATCGACGCGGAACTGTTCGGCAGGTACGCGCGGTTCTTCGCCGGGGTCGGCTACTTCCCGACGCCGGCGCGGGTCGGGTAGGTCGGTCGGGCCGCCTGCCGCGGCGCGCATGCCGAAGGGTCCGCCGGGGCGACGAAGCCCCGGCGGACCCTTGGTCGTTCGGTGCTACCGGCCGTCGAGGAACTGGAAGAGTTCCTCGTCCGTCGCGGCGGTGACGTCCAGCTTGGCGTCGGTGCGGTCGGCGGACTCGCGGAACGTGCGCAGCTTCAGGAGCAGGCCCTCGACGCGTTCGGCGATCTCGTCGCCCTCGGGACCGGTCGCCGAGTCCATGGTGAGCGCCGATTCGACCCGGTCCAACTCGACCAGTACCGACCCCGTCGGTGCCTGGCCGCGGGCCGCTGACGTGCGGGCCAGTTCGCGGGCCACCGCGGCGGCCGTGGGGTGGTCGAACACCAGCGTTTGGGCCAGCCGCAGGCCCGTCTCGGCGCCGAGCCGGTTGCGGAACTCGACGGCGGACACCGAGTCGACGCCGAGGTCGGAGAAAGCCCGGTCGGGGTCGACCGTGCGGCCCGCCGCGTACTGCAACACCTCGGCCATCCGGGTGCACACCAGGTCGAGCAGCACCTCGTACCGGGCGTCCTCCGGCAGGCCGGCCAGGCGGTCGGCCACCGGAACGGGGCCCGAGCCGACCGGGGCCCGTCGCGGTGTTCGGGCCACGGCCTCGCGCCCGGCCAGGCGGCGCAGCAGCGGCGGTACGTCCGCCTGGGCGCGTACCTGGGCCAGGTCGAGGGCGACCGGGACCAGCATCGGCTCGTCCAGGCCCAGCGCGGCGTCCAGCAGCGCGACGCCCTCCGCCGAGGAGGACAGGGTCACCCCGAGCCGGGCCAGTCGGGCCAGGTCGACGTCGGTCAGCCCCTCGGTCATCGTGCTGCGCTCGGCCCACATGCCCCAGGCCAGGGACACCGCGGGCAGCCCCCGGGCCCGTCGGTGTTGCGCGAGGGCGTCCAGGTAGGTGTTGCCCGCCGCGTAGTTCGCCTGACCGGCCGGGCCGATCAGGCCGGACATCGAGGAGAACAGCACGAACGCGGACAGGTCGAGGTCACGGGTCGCCTCGTGCAGGTTCCGGGCGGCGACGATCTTGGGGTTCAGTGCCGCGTCGAGCCGCTGCGGGGTCAGTTCGGTGAGGATCCCGTCGTCCAGGACGCCGGCCGCGTGCACGACCGCGGTCAGCGGGACCTCGGCCGGGATGTCGGCCAGGACCCGGGACAGCGCGGCGCGGTCGGTCGTGTCGCAGGCGGCCAACACGACCTCGGCGCCCGCCGCGGTCAGTTCGGCCGCGAGTTCCGCACCCCTCGGGGAGTCCGCGCCGGCGCGGCTGACCAGCACCAACCGCCGCACCCCGTGGGTGGCGACCAGGTGGCGGGCGACGATCACGCCGAGTGTGCCGGTCCCGCCGGTGACGAGTACCGTCCCGGACCCGAACGCCGTTGCCGGCGCGGTGCCGGAGCCGACCTCCGCGCGGACGAGCCTGGGTACCAGGACCCGGCCGGACCGCACGGCCAGTTGTGGCTCCTGCGGAATCAGCGCGGCGAGGGTGTCCCACGGCGGCGACGCGGAGTCCGTGGCCGTGTTCGTATCCGTCATCGCGTCGGCGTCGACGTCGACCAGACCGAATCGACCCGGGTTCTCGGTCTGCGCGGACCGTACGAGACCCCACACGCCCGCCTGGGCGAGCCCGTCGACCGGATCCTTCGCGTCGGCGCCCACCGCTCCCCGGGTCACCGGGACGAGCGTCGCGGAGGCGTACCGCTCGTCGGCCAGCCACTCCTGCATGACCGCGAGCACCGCGCCGGTGACCTCCCGGGCGTCCGGTCCGACCGGACAGCGCAGGAACACCACGCCCGGGTCGGCGGGCACCTCCGCCAGGGCGGAAACGAGCGTCCACCGGGCGGGCCGCGTCAATGGCGTCGGCCGCGTCGGCGCCGGTGACCAGTCCACCCGGAACATCGACTCCGCGGGCGTGCCCCGGCCGCCGGCCGGCATCCGCCGAAAGCGCAGGCCCTCGACCGACGCCACCGGCGCGCCGGTCGGGTCGGCGAGCACGATCGAGACCGTGTCCGGGCCGGCCGCCGACATCCGCAGGCGCAGCGCCGACGCGCCGACCGCCGACAGGGACACACCGGACCAGGCGAACGGGAGCACGGCGCCGTCCATGCCGGCCAGGAACGAGCCGTACCAGACCGCATGCAGCGCCGCGTCGAGCAGCGCCGGATGCAGGCCGAATCGCTCCGCGTCCCCCATCGACTCCACCGGCGGGGCGATCTCGGCGAAGACCTCGTCCTCGCGCCGCCACACCGCCGTAAGCCCCCGGAACGCCGGGCCGTAGTCGTAGCCGCGTGCGGCGAGGTCCGCGTACACATCGCCGATCGCGACCTCCTCCGCCCCCTCCGGCGGCCACTCGGCCGCGTCGAACAGCGCCGGTTCGGCCCGCTCGATGAGCGAACCGGCGGCGTGCCGGACCCACTCGCCGCCGTCCTCGTGCCGGGCGTACACCGACACCGCCCGCCGGCCCGACTCGTCGGCGTCCTCCACCACGACCTGGACCCGGACCCCGTCCCGCTCGCCCAGGACCAGCGGGGTGTGCAGGGTCAGCTCGTCGAGCAGGTCGCAGTGCACCTCGCGGGCGGCGCGCAGCGCCATCTCCACGAACGCCGCACCGGGGACGATCACCCGGCCGAGGATCGCGTGGTCGGCCAGCCAGGGGTGGGTCGCCAGGGACAGTCGACCGGTCAACACCGCACCGCCGGCCTCCGGGCGGGCCAACACCGCACCCAGCAACGGGTGTTCGCCGGCGGACAGGCCGACCGACCGCAGGTCGCCCGGCGACGCGGACGCGTCCATCCAGTAGCGGTCGTGCCGGAAGGCGTAGGTCGGCAGGGTCACGGTGGTCGCGCCGGTACCGGCGAACACCCGGTGCCAGTCCACCTCCACGCCGTGCACGTGTGCCGTGGTCAGCGCGGTCAGCGCGGTGTGCGGTTCCGGGCGGTCGGCACGCAGCACCGGCACCGCGAAGGGGGCCGGGTCCGGTTCGGGGGACGTGGTGAAGCAGCCCTCGGCCATCGTGCTCACCGCGGCGTCGGGGCCGATGCCGACGAAGCGGGTGACGCCGTCGTGCCGCAGCCGGCGGATCGCGGCGGCGAATCGCACCGGCTCGCGGACCTGGCGCACCCAGTACTCGGGCGCGCACACCGTCCGCGCCGCCAACGGCTCGCCGGTGACGGTCGACACGATCGGCAACACGGGTTCGTGATAGGTGACTTCGGCGAGAACCTTCCGGTAGGACGCCAACATCGGGTCCATCAGGGGCGAGTGGAACGCGTGGCTGACCCGAAGGCGCCTGGTGCGGCGGCCGAGGGAGGCGAAGTGTTCGGCGAGGCGCAGTACGGCGTCGCACTCGCCGGAGACGACCACCGACTCGGGTCCGTTCACGGCGGCGATGCCGGCCGGGCCGTCCGCCGAGGCCGCCGCGACCTCGTCCTCCGTGGCCTGGATCGACACCATCGCGCCGCCCTCGGGCAGCCGTTCCATCAGCAGTCCGCGCGCCGCCACGACGCGGCAGGCGTCCTCGAGCGTCCACAGGCCCGCGACGAAGGCCGCGGACAGTTCGCCGATGGAGTGCCCGGCCAGTACCTCCGGGCGTACGCCCCACGAGCCGAGCAGCCGGGTCAGCGCCACCTCGATCGCGAACAGCGCGGGTTGCGCCCAGCCGGTGCGGTCCAGCAACTCCGCCGCGTTCTCCGGTGGTTCGATCAGGAGTTCGCGCAGCGGACGGTCGAGGTGGCCGTCGAAGCCGGTACACACCTCGTCCAGGGCCGTCGCAAAGGCCGGGAAGGCCGCGTACAACTCGCGCCCCATGCCGAGCCGTTGGGTGCCCTGGCCGGCGAAGACGAACGCGGTGCGGCCGGGGTGGGCGACTCCCCGCAGGACGCCGGGGCCGGATCCGCCGACGGCGATCTCCCGGAGACCGGCGCGCATCTCGTCACGATCCCCGGCCATGATCGCGGCCCGATACTCGAACGCCGTCCGGGTGGTGGCCAGCGAGAAGCCGGCGTCGAGCGGATCGATGGCGTCGGCCGTGGACAGCAGCCGCGCGGCCTGGCGGGCGAGCGCTTCGGGGGTGGGGCCGGAGAGGATCAGCGGGACGAGCGGCAACTCGGCGCGGGTCCGCGGCGCGGCCGGTTCGGGCTCCGGGGCCTGCTCCAGGATCAGGTGTGCGTTGGTGCCGCTGATCCCGAACGAGGACACCGCGGCCCGTCTCGGCGCGCCCGTCACCGGCCATTCCCGACGCTCCGTCAGCAGCCGTACCGGGCCCGTCGACCAGTCCACGTGCGAGGACGGGGTGTCCACGTGCAGCGTCCTCGGCAACACGCCCTGGCGCAGCGCGAGCACCATCTTGATCACGCCGCCGATCCCGGCGGCGGCCTGGGTGTGGCCGATGTTGGACTTCAACGAGCCCAGCCAAAGCGGGCGTTCGCGGTCGAGGCCGTAGGTGTCCAGGACGGCCTGGGCCTCGATCGGGTCGCCGAGGCCGGTACCGGTGCCGTGTGCCTCGACCGCGTCCACGTCGGACGGCGACAGGTCGGCGTCGTCGAGCGCCTGGCGGATCACCCGTTGCTGGGCCGGGCCGTTCGGGGCGGTCAGTCCGTTCGAGGCGCCGTCCTGGTTGACCGCGCTGCCGCGGAGCACGGCCAGCACCGGGTGCCCGAGCCGTCGGGCGTCGGAGAGGCGTTCCACCAGAAGCATCCCGACGCCCTCGGCCCAGCCCGTGCCGTCGGCCGCGTCGGCGAACGACTTGCACCGCCCGTCGGCGGCCAGTCCGCGGTGTCGGCTGAACGCGACGAGCATGCCCGGCGTGGACATCACGGTGGCGCCGCCGGCGAGGGCCATGGTGCACTCGCCCCGGCGCAGGGAACGCATCGCCAGGTGCAGGGCGACCAGCGACGACGAGCACGCGGTGTCGACGGTGACGGCGGGGCCCTCGAATCCGAGGGTGTACGCGATGCGGCCGGACGCGGCGCTGTTGGCGGTACCGGTGAGCAGGTGCGCCTCCGCGCCGCCGACGGCCTGGTGCAGCCGGGGGCCGTAGTCCGGGGCCATCGCCCCGGCGAACACCCCCACTCCGGCGCCGCGCAGCGAGGCGGGGCGGATCCCGGCGCGCTCCAGCGCCTCCCAGGAGGTTTCCAGGAGCAGGCGCTGCTGTGGGTCCATGGCTGTCGCCTCGCGAGGCGAGATGCCGAAGAACTCGGGGTCGAACTCGGTTGCGCCGCGCAGGAATCCGCCGCGCCGCGTGTAGGTGCGGCCGGGGGTGTCGGGGTTCGGGTCGTAGAGCGCGTCCAGGTCCCAGCCCCGGTCTGCGGGGAAATCGCCGATCGCGTCGCCGCCGGCGTCGAGCAGCCGCCACAGGTCCTCGGGGGAGCCGATGTCGCCGGGGAATCGGCAGGCCATGCCGACCACGGCGATCGGCTCGCGGGTCGCCTGTTCGGCGTCGCGCAGCCGCTGCTTGGTCTGCTGCAACTCGGCCGTGACCCGCTTGAGGTATTCCACCAATTTCTCTTCGTTGCTCACAAGCGCTCCGTTCGGGACGGGCCGAGTTCTCAGGACAGCCCGAGTTCGCTGTCGATGAGGTCGAACAGTTCGTCGAGTTCCAGCCCGCTCAACTCGGGTGCCGGCCGGCCGGATTGCTCGGGTTGATCGGGTTGCCCGGATTGCGCGAGTTGCACGGGTTGCCCGAGTCGCGCGGCCGGCTTCGCCGGGGCGAGTGCCGTGCCGAGGTGGCCGGCGAGGGCCGACGGGGTCGGGTAGTCGAAGACCAGCGTGGCGCGCAGCCGCAGTCCGGTGGCCGCGCCGAGTCGGTTGCGCAGGTCCACCGCCGTCAGCGAGTCGAACCCGAGTTCCTTGAAGGTGCGGCCGGGGGCGATCGTGCCCGGGGTGCCGTGGGCCAGCACGGTGGCCGTGTGTTCGCGGACCAGGTCGAGCAGCGCCTCGGCGCGGTCCGCGTCGGGCATTCCCGCCAGGCGGTCGGCCAGGGGGGCGACGTCGGCGGTCGTGCCGCCGGCCGCCTCCGCCCGCCGGACCCGTTCGCGGATCACGCCGCGCAGCAGCGCCGGTACCGGGCCCTGCGCGTGGATCGCGGCCTGGTCGATCCGGGCCGGGACGAGCAGGGCGGCGCCGGAGGAGATCGCCGCGTCGAACAGGGCCAGGCCGTCGGCCGAGGTCAGCGGGGCCACTCCGGCGCGGCGCAGCCGGCTCAGGTCGGTGTCGGCGAGGCGGCCGGTCATCCCGCCGGGTTGTGCCCACAGTCCCCAGGCGAGTGAGAGGGCGGGCAGGCCGTGGGCGGCGCGGTGTTGGGCGAGGGTGTCCAGGAAGGTGTTGGCGGCGGCGTAGTTGGCCTGCCCTGGCAGTCCGAGGATGCCGGCGACCGAGGAGAACAGCACGAACATGGACAGGTCGAGTTCGCGGGTCAGTTCGTGCAGGTTCAGCGCGGCATCGACCTTCGGTCGTAGTACGCGGGCCAGTTGCTCGGGTCGCAGGGCCTCGATCACGCTGTCGTCGAGCAGGCCGGCGGCGTGCACGACGCCGGTCAGCGGGTGTTCGGCGGGGATCGACGCCAGCAGCGCGGCCAGTGCGTCCCGGTCGGCGATGTCGCAGCCGACCACGGTGGCGGTGGCGCCCGACGCGGCCAGGTCGGCGACGAGTTCGGCGGCGCCGGGGGTGTTCGGCCCGCGTCGGCCCGCCAGCAGGAGGCGGGTCACGCCGTAGTGGGCGACCAGGTGGCGGGCGAACAGGGCGCCGAGCGTGCCGGTGCCGCCGGTGATCAGTACGGTGCCCGCCGCGAGGTCGGGGCGCGGCGCGGCCGTCCCGGTGACCCGGGCCAGCCGGGGGATCAGCGAACGCCCCTTGCGCAGGGCCAGTTGCGGCTCCGTGCCGGCCAGGGCCAGGGGCAGGGCGGTGGTCGACGCCTCGTGGCCGTCCAGGTCGACGACGACGAAGCGGTCCGGGTGTTCGCGCTGGGCCGAGCGGACCAGGCCCCACACGCCGGCGCCCGCCATCCCCGTCGCGCCCGCCTCGGCGGACTCCACGACCATCGTGTCGCGGGTGAGCAGGACCAGCCTCGACGCGGCACAACGTTCGTCGGCGAGCCAGTCCTGGATCAGGCGCAGCGCGCGGCCGGCCACGGCGTGCGCACCGGCCGCGGTGGGCTCGCCGGTCAGCGGGGCGAGCACCAGATCCGGGACGGGGCCGGCAGCGGCCAGCGTGTCCAGGTCGGGGTGGGTGGGTGCGCCGAGCCCGAGGTCGTCGGCGCCGATCAGTGCCCACGGGCCGGTTTCGGGGGCGGCCTCCGGCAGGCGGGCCTCGATCCAGTCCACGCGAAACAGCGCGTCGGCCGGGCCGGTGATGGGTGTACCGGCCGGGATCGGCCGCAGGGCCAGCGATTCCACCGAGGCAACCGGCGCTCCGGTGGCGTCGGCGAGACGCAGTGTGACCGTGTCCTCGCCGTCGGGCGTGATCCACACCCGCAGGGCCGCCGCGCCGCCGGCCCGCAACGACACGCCCTGCCAGGCGAACGGCAGGCGGGGGTCAGGGGCGTCGCCGACCGCGGCGTGCAGTGCGGCGTCCAGCAGCGCCGGGTGCAGCGCGAACCGGCCCGCGTCCGCCTCGATTCCCGGCGGCAGCGCGACCTCGGCGAAGATCTCCGTACCGCGTCGCCACCAGGCGCGCAGGCCCTGGAACGCCGGACCGTAGTGGTAACCCAGCGCGGCCCAACGCGCGTAGTCGCCGTCCCAGTCGACCGCGACCGCCCCGGGCGGCGGCCAGGCGGTGAGGTCGAACTCCTCGGTGGGGCCGTGGTCGAGCAGCCCGCTCGCGTGCCGGGTCCAGTCGCCGGAACCGTCGGCCGGGCGGGCGTGGACGGCCAACGGCCGGCGTCCGGACCCGTCCGGCTCGGCGACCGTGACCCGAAGGTCCACCCCGCCGTGCGCCGGCAGCACCAGCGGGACCTCGCAGGTGAGTTCGGCCAGGCGCTCGCACCCGACCTCGTCGCCCGCGCGGATCGCCAGTTCGACGAACGCGGTGCCGGGCAGCAGGACCGTGTCGCCGAGGCCGTGGTCGAGCAGCCAGGGGTGGGTCCGGCGGGAGAGCTGCCCCGTGAGCAGCAGACCGCCGGAATCCGGCAGTTCGACCACGGCGCCCAGCAGCGGGTGCCCCGCGACGGCCAGCCCGGCCGCCGTGACGTCGGCCGTGCCGCCGTCGGGCGTCGGTTCGAGCCAGAACCGGCGCCGGCGGAACACCGTGGTCGGCACGTCGATCCGCCGTGCGTCGGGGAAGACGGCCCGCCAGTCGGGGGCCGCTCCGCGTACGTACGCCTCGGCCAGCGAGGTCAGGAAACGCGCGATGCCGCCCTCGTCGCGGCGCAACGAGCCGACGGCCGACGCGTGTTCCGCCACATCCTCGATCGCCGCCGTGAGCACCGGGTGCGCGCTGACCTCGACGAACAGCGAGTGTCCGCGCTCGGCCAGCACGTCGACCGTCTCGGCGAAGCGGACCTGTTCGCGGAGGTTGCGGTACCAGTAGCCGGCGTCGAGGGCGGTGGTGTCCAGGGGACCGGCGGTCACCGTCGAGTAGAAGGGAATCGCGGACGGACGCGGTGCGGTATCGGCCAGCACCTCGGCCAATTCATCGGCTATTGCGACGACTTGCCGCGAGTGGGACGCATAGTCGACCGGCAGTCGTTTGACCCGCACCTCGGCGGCCTCGCACTCGGCGATCAGCTCCTCCAGCGCGTCCACGTCGCCGGAGACCACGACCGACCCCGGGCCGTTGACCACCGCCGTCGAGAGCCGACCGGCGTGGCGGCGCAGGCGTTCGGCCACCTCGTCCTCGGACAGCGCGACCGAGACCATGCCGCCCGCGCCGGACAGCGCCAGGATGGCCCTGCTGCGCAGCGCGACGATCCTGGCCGCGTCCGCCAGGTCCAGCGCACCGGCGACGCACGCGGCGGCGATCTCGCCCTGCGAATGGCCCACCACGGCGGCCGGTTCGATCCCGTACGAGCGCCAGAGCGCGGCCAGCGACACCATCACCGCGAACAACACGGGCTGGACCACGTCCACCCGCTCCAGCGCGGCCGGGTCGCGCAACACGTCGAACAGGTCCCAGTCCACGTGGGACGCGAACGCATCCGAGCAGGCCCGCATCGACCGGGCGAACACGGGTGCCTCGTCCAGGAGTTCGGTGGCCATGCCGACCCATTGGGAGCCTTGGCCGGGGAAGACGAACACCACGCCGCCCGATGCCCGCGCGCTGCCGCGCACGAGGGTTGGCGTGTCCGCGTCGGTGGCGAGTGTGCTCAGGCCCCGGCGGCGCGCGGCCGGGTCGGCGGTGACCACCGCGGCGCGGTACGGCAGGCCGGAGCGGGTGGTGGCCAGGGAGAAGCCGACATCCGCCGGGTTCGCGTCGGGATCGGCGTCCAGAAAGGACAACAGCGCATCGGCCTGCGCCGCCAGCGCGTCCTCACTGCTCGCGGAGAGCACCCACGGGAGCACGGGTACACGGGAGCCGCCCGGCGCATCGCACCCGGGTCGCGCCGACTCGGCCCCCGGCCGCGACTCCGGCTCCGACTCCGGCTCCGGGTCGCCCTGTTCGAGGATCACGTGGGCATTGGTCCCGCTGATCCCGAACGACGACACCGCGGCTCGGCGCGGCCGTCCGGTCGACGGCCACTCGCGCGTCGCGCTCGCGAGCTCCAGTCCCCCGCCGGCCCAGTCCACGTGCGGACTCGGCTCGTCGGCGTGCAGCGTCCTCGGCACCACGCCGTGCCGCAGCGCCTGCACCGTCTTGATCACGCCCGCCACCCCGGCGGCGGCCTGGGCGTGGCCGATGTTGGACTTCAGCGAGCCCAGGAGCAGCGGGCCGTCGGCGGCCCGGCCGCGCCCGTACGTGGCCGCGAGGGCTTCGGCCTCGATCGGGTCGCCGAGGGTAGTCCCGGTCCCGTGTGCCTCGACCAGGTCGACGTCCGTCGCGGCCAACCCCGCGCCGGCGAGGGCCCGGCGGATCACCCGCTCCTGGGCGCGCCCGTTCGGCGCGGTCAGCCCGTTCGACGCACCGTCCTGATTGATCGCGCTGCCCCGGACCACGGCCAACACCCGGTGTCCGTCGCGCCGCGCGTCCGACAGCCGCTGCAGCACCACGATCCCGGCACCCTCGGCCCACCCGGTACCGTCCGCGCCGGCCGCGAACGCCTTGCATCGGCCGTCCTCGGCCAACCCGCGCTGCCGGCTGAACTCCACGAACATCCCGGGACCGGACATCACCGCGACCCCGCCGGCCAGCGCCAACGAGCACTCCCCCGCCCGCAACGCCTGCGCCGCCAGGTGCAGCGCCACCAATGACGACGAGCACGCGGTGTCCACGGTGACCGCCGGCCCCTGGAGGCCCAGCGTGTAGGCGATCCGGCCGGACGCGACGCTGATCGTGCTGCCGGTGAGCCGATACCCGTCCGACTCGGCGTGCGCGGCGTGCAGCGGGGGGCCGTAGTCCTGCGCCATCGCCCCGACGAAGACCCCCACGGATGTGCCGCGCCGGCCGACGGGATCGATGCCGGCCCGCTCCAGCGCCTCCCAGGACGTCTCCAGGAGCAGGCGCTGCTGTGGATCCATCGCCAGCGCCTCCCTCGGCGAGATGCCGAAGAACTCCGGGTCGAACAGGTCCGCGTCGTGCAGGAATCCGCCGTGCCGGGTGTAGGACGTGCCCGCCCGGTCCGGATCGAAGTCGTGGAGCCGGTCGAGGTCCCAGCCCCGGTTGCTCGGGAACTTTGTGACGGCGTCGATCCCTTCCGTCACCAGCCGCCACAGGTCCTCCGGCGACGTGACCTCGCCGGGCAGCCGGCAGGCCATTCCGACGATGGCGATCGGCTCGTCGCCGTCGGACACGGTTTCGCCGGCATCGCTCGACCGCTCGCCGCCGGAGGCCAACGTCCGCAAGTGTGCGGCGAGTTCGGTCGGCGACGGGTGCCCGAACAACAACCCCGCCGGCAGCACGAGCCCCGTCGCCGCGCCCAACCGGTCCCGCAGTTCCACGGACGACAACGAGTCAACCCCGAGGTCCTTGAACGTACTGTCCGGATCCACCGCGTCGCCGCCCGGGTATCCGAGCACGACCGCGACGATCGACCGCACCAGGCCGAGCATTTCCGGTCCGGCCGGGATCACGGCCGTGACCCCGGTCGGACCGGTCACCGAAGGCTCCGCGTCGGGTGCGACGGCCCGAACCGCGGACTCGGTGAGCCAGTGGCGCTCGCGCTGGAAGGCGTAGGTGGGCAGGGCCACCGTACGCGCGTCGCGCAGCGCGAACACGCGGGGCCAGTCCACCTCGACCCCGCTCACGTGCACCTCGGCGAGCGAGGTCAGGAACCGCGCCGGCCCGCCCTCGCCCCGGCGCAGCGAGCCGGCGACCACCCCGGAGCCGGTCCCGCCCTGCTCCATCGTGTCCCGCAGCGCGGGCAGCAGCACGGGGTGCGGGCTGCATTCGACGAGCACGCCGTGCCCGTCCCGGATCAGCGCCCGGGTCGCCCGTTCCAGCTCCACGGTCCGCCGCAGGTTGCGGTACCAGTACGCGGCGTCCAGTTCGGTGGTGTCGAGCAGGTCGCCGGTCACCGTCGAGTAGAACGGCACCGACGAGGGCATCGGCCGGATCCCGTCGAGCACGGTGTGCAGCCGCTCGCGGATCTGCTCCACCTGCGCCGAATGGGACGCGTAGTCGACCGCGATCCTTCGGGTCTCCACGCCCTCCTCGGTCCACCGCGCGATCAGCGCGTCCAGCGCGTCCGGGTCGCCGGAAAGCACCACCGACGACGGGCCGTTCGCCGCCGCGATCGACACGGCGCCGCCGTACTCGGCGATCCGCTCGCGCACCGCGTCGGCCGACCGCGGCACCGACACCATCGCACCGCCGCCGGAGAGCTCGCGCAGCGCCCGGCTGCGCAGCGTCACCACCCGCGCGGCGTCGTCGAGCGAGAGCGCCCCCGCCACACACGCGGCGGCGATCTCGCCCTGGCTGTGTCCGACCACGGCGGCCGGCTCGACCCCGCACGAGCGCCACAACCGGGCCAGCGACACCATCACCGCGAACAACGCGGGCTGGACCACATCCACCCGTTCCAGCGCGGTCGGATCGCCCAGCACCTCACGCAACGACCAGTCGACGTGCGGCGCGAACGCCCGCTCGCAGTCCCGGATCGAGGCGGCGAACTCCGTTACCGACGCGATGAGTTCGAGGGCCATTCCGGCCCACTGCGCACCCTGCCCGGGGAAGACGAACACGACCTTCCCGGTCGCCGCGGCCTGCCCCTCGACCACACCCGCGACGGCCGCGCCGGCGGCGAACTCGCGCAGGCGCCGCCGCAGTTCCGCCGGGTCGGCGCCGACGACGACCGCGCGGTGCCGGAAGGCGGTCCGGGTGGTGGCCAGCGAGCGGCCGATGTCGGCGGCGGACGACACCTCCTCGGCGAGGAACGCGGACAGCCGGTCGGCCTGACCCCGGAGCGCGCCGGCGGTACGGCCCGCGATCGGCCACGCCACCGCGCCCGCCTCCACCGGCCGGCCGATGGACAAGCCCACCTTCGAGACCGGGAGCGGCGCTTCCGTCAGCACCAGATGGCAGTTGGTGCCGCCCATTCCGAACGAGCTGACGCCCGCCACCAGCGGCCGGTCCGGCCGCGGCCACGGTGTCGGCGCGGTCTGCACCCGCAGGCCGAGGTCGTCGAGGGGGATCTCCGGGGGCGGCGCGACGAAGTGCAGGCTGGGCGGCAACATCCGGTGCCGGATGCTCAATGCCACCTTGAGCAGCCCGGCGATCCCGCCCGCGCCCTCCAGGTGGCCGATGTTGGTCTTGACCGAGCCCACCCGCAGCGGCGCGCCGGGCCGGCGGACCCGGCCGCCCAGTGCGGCGCCGAGCGCGGCGGCCTCGATCGGGTCGCCCACCTTCGTACCGCTGCCGTGCAGTTCCACGTACTGCACGGCGCGCCGGGCGATGCCGGCTCGCCGGTACGCCTGGCGCACGACCTCCTCCTGGGCGGATCGGCTCGGCACGGTGAGGCCGGTGTGTTCGCCCTCGCCCGCGCCGTCGTTGTTCATCGCGCCGCCGGAGACGACGCAGTAGATGTCGTCGCCGTCGGCGAGCGCGGCGTCCAGCGGTTTGAGCACCACCGCGCCGCCGCCCTCGCCGCGGACGAAGCCGTTGGCGCGGGCGTCGAAGGTGTGGCACCGGCCGTCGGGGGAAAGGCCGCCGAACCGTGCCGCGCCCAGTGTGGTCTCGGCCAGGATGTTCAGGTTCACCCCGCCGGCGACGGCCGTCGTGCACTCGCCGCGCCGCAGGCTCTCGCAGGCCAGGTGTACCGCCACCAGCGAGGAGGACTGCGCGGTGTCCACGGCCAGGCTCGGGCCGCGCAGGCCCAGGTGGTGGGAGACACGGTTGGCGATGATGGAGCGGCGGGTGCCGGTCATGGTGTGCCGGTCGATCCCGGCCGTGCCGAGCCGGTCCTGCAGTGCCGCGTAGTCGTCCCACATGACGCCGACGAACACCCCGGTGTCGCCGCCGGCCAGGTGCGCGGGCACGATCCGCGCGTCCTCCAGGGCCTCCCAGGCCAGTTCCAGCATCAGCCGCTGCTGCGGGTCCATCGCCGCCGCCTCGCGCGGCGAGATGCCGAAGAAGGCGGCGTCGAACCGGTCGATGTCGGCGACGAACCCGCCGATGCGGTGCGGAGGTTCCGCGCCGCGCAGGCGGTCCTCGGGGGCCTCGCGTATCGCGTCCGTCCCGTTCCGCAACAACCGCCAGAAAGCGCGGCCGTCGCCGGCCCCAGGCAACCGACAAGCCAACCCGACCACGGCGATCCGTCTCATAATCCCCAGTCAACGCCGTGTGCCCGCAAACGGCTTGTCCCTCCGGCCCAAAGTGCGCCGGCGAATCTGGTGAGCGAAACCAACAAGGGAATTCCGGAAGGAGCACATTCCCAAAGACAACGTCGGTATTGCCCGACGGCCACCGGACCTTCCCGGTCGCCGAGCAATACCGACGCATTCGATATCCGCTTCGGTGGAATCCGAATCCCTGGGTGAATCCCTCAGTAGAGCAGGGTGACCGCCGGGTGGATGTCCAGCGCCGCGCGGCTGTAGTCCTCCAGGATGATCGGCGCGTTGAGCGCGGTGTGCCGGCTCATCACCGAGATGTCCCGCCACAGCCGCTGGAGCGGGTTCGACAGGGCGAACGAGCTGCCGCCGACCACGTCGAGCATGCGCTCCACGGCCGCGCGCGACTTCTCCTGGGCGGAGCGCTGGTGCATGCGCAGCCGGGCCCGCTCGGCCCACGGCATCGGCGCGGTCTCCGGAATCCCGTCGAGCGAGCGGCCGATCTCGCGCAGGTGCAACTCGGCGGTCTCCACCAGGTGGGTGGCCTCGCCGAACCACATCTGTACCGACGGCGCGTCCATGGCCGCCTCGTAGTTCACGTAGGTGATCGGCCGCTTCTTGTCCAGCGCGCCCCGGGTGACCTCGAGGGCGCCCCGTGCCGCACCGACGATCGCGGCGAGCGACTGCGCGCTGCCCTGGACGAGCATGCTGTCCCGCTCGTCCTCGCCGACGAGGTCGGTGAGGCTGAACGCGGCGGCGTGCCGCTCCGGGAGGAACACGTCCTCGGCGAGGACCGTATGCGTGCCGGAGCCGCCCAGGCCGGCCGAGTGCCAGGTGCGCTCGATCCTCAGGTCGCTCATCGGCACGACACCGCCGACCAGGTCCGCGGTCTGCTCGTCGCCGTCGTACACGTGCACGACCGGGATGTAGGCCCAGTCGGCGATCTCACAGCCCGAACTCCACGGGAAGGTGCCGGTGATCCGCCACCCGCCGTCGGTCTTCCACGCCTTGGTGGTGCTCAGGTGGGCCGTGGAGATCACGTACGCGTCGGGGTTGCCCTCGAACATGTCGGACAACGCGGTCTCCGGCATCCCGTTCAGCGCGAACCGGGTGGAGGCGGTGTCGATGGACAGGTTCCAACCGGCCGAGCCGCACGCCCGGCCGACCTCGGCCACGATCGTCAGCAGGTCCGGCATGCGCAGGTCGTAGCCGCCGAACCGGGTCGGCGTGGTGAGCCGGAACAGCCCGGCGTCGCGCAGCGCCACGACGACCTCCTCGGCGAGCCGACGGTCCTCCTCGGTCTTCGCCGCGTGCTCGCGGATCAGCGGGGCGAGTTCGCGGGCACGGGTCACGAGTTCGGCCGGGTCGACCGCGGGCGCGGCCGTCTCCTCCGCCCGCTCACTGGTCACGGTTGTCACGAAATCCTCCTGCGATGGGGGTCGCCGGCGGGCCCGGGCCCCGATCGGGGCGGGCTCACGCACCGCGTCTCACGGTCGAGTCAATCCCCTGCGGCCGGCCGATC
This sequence comes from Embleya sp. NPDC056575, assembly GCF_042793325.1. Taxonomy (NCBI): domain Bacteria; kingdom Bacillati; phylum Actinomycetota; class Actinomycetes; order Kitasatosporales; family Streptomycetaceae; genus Embleya; species Embleya sp. NPDC056575. The sequence goes on along the minus strand of NZ_JBHTVA010000063.1, from coordinate 34,336 downwards.
CCAGCGCCCCCGAAACCAAAAACCGGTCGCCCCGCTGGTACTGGGAACCAGTACCGCAGGACGACCGGTGCGTCGAAACCGATCAGGCGCCGACCGGTGTGGCCGGCTCCTCGATCTCCGGGTCGGTCTGCGCCGTCACGAAGCGGTCGAACAGCAGGCCGCAGACGATCGCCCCGCCGAGGAAGACCATCGCGCCCCAGAAGAAGGCGGTCGTATAACTCTCCACGGACGCCTCGGCGGCCAGTTTCGCCGTCTTCTCCTTGCCCTCGACGAACGAGTCGGCCGCGGTGATCGCCAGCGTGCTCAGCAGCGCGGTACCGATCGAACCACCCACCTGCTGCACGGTGTTCACCAGTGCCGACGCGGCGCCGGCGTCCTGCGGTTCGACCCCGACCGTGGCCACCGCGGCGCCGAGCGAGACCACCAGGCCGAAGCCGATGCCGGCGATGAAGGACGGGGCGAGCACGCCGGCGGCGTACGAGCTGTCCGTGCTCAGCCGGCTGAGCCAGAACGACCCGACCGCGGCCAGGAGCAGGCCCGCCGGGATCAGGATGCGCGCGCCGAGCTTGGGTTCGAGCACCGGCGGGACGGTGGTCGCGCCGATCGCGATGCCGAAGATCATCGGCAGGAACGCGAGGCCGCTCTCGATCGCGGTGAACTTCAGGATCAATTGCAGGTAGTAGGTCAGGAACAGGAACTGCACGAACAACCCGACGCCGAGCAGGAACATCGCCAGGTAGGCGCTGCCCCGGTTGCGGTGCAGCACGATCCGGATCGGCAACAGCGGGGTGCGCGACCGCAGTTCGAACACCACGAACGCGACGAGCAGGATCGCGCTCCCGATCAGGTAGCCCCACACGTCGGCGCCGCCCCATTCGCCGTCGGCGGCGTTGGACAGACCGTAGGCGAGGCAGAACAGGCCGACCGAGGCGGTCACCGTGCCGGGCAGGTCGAGCCGTTCCGGGCGCTGTGCGGCCTGTCGGTTCTGCATCGTCAGCAGCGCCCCGACGAAGACGACCGCGGTCAGGATCACGTTGACGTACAGGCACCAGCGCCAGTCCAGCCAGTCGGTCAGCGCGCCGCCCAGGATCAGGCCGAGTGCGAGCCCGCCGCTGCCCAGTGCGCCGTAGACCCCGAACGCGGTGACCCGCTCCTTCGGATCCTTGAACACGGTCAGCAGAAAGGACAGTGCCGCCGGCGCCACGAGCGCGGCGAACGCCCCCTGCAACGCGCGCGCGGTCACCAGCATCGCGAAGCCGTTGGCCGCGCCGCCCAGCACCGACATCACGCCGAAGCCGACGATCGAGATCATCAGCGAGCGTTTGGCCCCCACGAGGTCGACCAGTCGGCCGCCGAGCAGGAGCAGGCTGCCGAAGGCGAGCGCGTAGGCCGTGACGACCCACTGGCGGTCCCCGTCGGCGAAGCCCAGATCCGCCTGCGCCGACGGCAGCGCGATGTTGACGACCGTCGTGTCCAGGAAGATCGTCATCTGGGCGAGACCGATCACCGCCAGGATCAACCAGCGGTTGGTGTAGTGGAGATCCGGCGTGCCCTCCGCCGCCACTTTCGACTCGGAATCTGCTGACTCTGACATTCCGCGTACCTTCTGTTGATCGGGCCGGACCATCGGCCGATGGTCCGGCGAGCCGTGTCCGGCGGTTCTCAGGGGGTGACGGTCTCGAAGCCGTGAAGGCGCGCGAGGTCGACCATGGCCTGCACCCGCTCACCGGTGAGAGCGCCGGCGCCGCCGCGTACTCCGTCGCCCGCGGGTCCGCCGTCGCCGGACAACGCGAGCGTGATGGCCTCGACCACGCCCGCGAGCAGCTCACCGGTGTTCGGCGAGATGCCCAGGGCACGCGGCACTTCGGTCCCGTCGGATACGGAGAGCACGCCGGCGCGTACGTATCGCAGGTCGTCGCGGGCGACCGTCGCGGCGCATTCGGCGCCGGTGCCGAAGAAGGACACGTCGCCGAGCACGGCGCCGTCCGCGAGGTGTTTCCCCTCGAGCACGGGGACCGGGCTCGAATGAGCTGCGAAGACCACCTGGGCCCGGCGCACCGACAGCAGGTCGTCGGTGACCACGACGTACGGGTTCACGTCGTGCGTTTCGGCGAGGTGGGCGGCGATGGCCGCCCCGCTCGGCTCGTCGGCGGTGCGTCCCTCGGCCAGCCAGCCGGTGATCAGCGGCTCCGCGGACAGCGCCGCCGCCAGGCCCGTCGACGCGTCGCCGGCGGCGATCCGCGCCCACGCCTCCTGGTAGATCCACTGCTCCGTGGCCCGGAGTCGATCGGCAGAGCCGGATCGGCCGCTGCCCACGAGCACGATCACGGCGGCCTCGCGTGCGCTCAGTACGGCGAGCGCCGAGCCGATCCGGCCGCCGGCGCCGACGACCGCCACCGTCGATCCGGCGAACCCGCCCAGGCGCTCCGTCGCGGCGTGTCGGACGGCGGCCAGCGCCGAGCCGACCGCGAGCGCGCTGCCGGCGGTCACCGTGATCCCGGGAACGCGCAGCGCGCGACCGTGGCCGGCGACCGCGCCGAGCCCGAATCCGAGGCCGACGGTGTCGCAGCCGTCCGCCTTCGCCGCGCGCACCCGGCGGTCGAGGTCCAGGCCGATCAGGAAGGTCTGCCCGAAGACCTGGTACTCCCGCAACTGCTCCGAGGACACCAGCAGCGGGTGGACGGTCAGGTCCACCGACGTGCCCTGCGGCGAGTCGAAGCGGATCGGCGCGAACGCCGGAAGGTCCTTGAGCAGTTCGGACCGTCGGGAGTAGCCGAGCAGGTGTTCGTCGTCCAGGTCGGCGAGCGAGGGGTCGGCCTCCCGCAGCAGGTCCGGGGTCAGCGGGTAGCCGATCAGCGCGACGCGGCGGTCGGCCGGTTCGGCCGGCGTGGCCTGTACGCCCGACTCGGCCTGCACGACCGAATCGCCCCGCCGCGGCTTGAAGTCCGCGCTCTCCACGCGCGGCGGCCGGCCGCCGACGCCGGTCAGCGGGTGTACCAGGGGCAGTGCGTCCTGGTTGCGCAGGATCAGGCAGACCTGGGTGAGGCCGGTCCGCAGCCGATCGATCTCCTCGTCGCTGATGTGGATCGAGGGCTCGATCCGCAACATGGTCGGCGCACTGGCCGTGGGGCCGGTGCGGATGCGGTGCACCGCCTGGAGGTAGCTGCCCAGCTGGAAGACGAGCAGCCCGGCCTGTGCCTTGCCCCGGATGATCGCGGACGACGCGTTGCTCTGGTCGGCGAACTCCAGCCCGATCAGCAGTCCGCGTCCGCGCACGTCGGCCACCACGTCGGGGAATTCGGCGGCCAGTTCGCGCAGCATGCCCAGGATGCGCTCGCCGCGCTCGGCGGCGCGTTCGTACGCGGCTCCGCCGTCGGCCTCCAGGAGGTCGAGGGTGCGCAGCGCGAGGGCCGTGGAGAAGCCGTCCTTGGCGAACGTGGAACTGTGCACCAGCTCGAACTCGGGCCGGTAGCGCGACTGTCGCACGAGGAACGCGGAGGATTTGGCGATGCCGCCGCCGAGCGACTTGCCCAACACGTAGTAGTCGCCCAGCAGTCCGATGTGGCTGCTCGCGAAGAACCGGCCCGTGCGCCCCATCCCGGTCTGGATCTCGTCGACCACGATCGGGCACTCGACCTCGTCGCAGATCCGGCGTACGCGGGCGACGAACTCCTCGGTCAGTTCGTGGATTCCGCCCTCGCCCTGGATCGGCTCGACGATCAGTCCGGCGATCACCGGGAAGGCCCGCTCGACGAGGGTGACCCGGCCGTTGACCACCTCCACGTCGAGCACGGTGACCCGGTGCTCGGCGACGGCCTTCTCGAACGCCGCCGCGTCGTTGGGCGGCACGAAGGTGACCGCCGAGCCGAGTGTCGCGAACGCCGCGCGGAACAGGGGGTTGTAGGTGAACTGGGTGCTGCCCATCAGCTTTCCGTGGAAGGCCCGCTCCAGGGCGAAGAACACCGGGCCGGTGGCCGCGCGCGAGAGGTTGTGCGCGGCCATCGCGCCGAGCACGCCGGCGAACTCCTCGACGGTGGTGGGCACCGGCACGTCGCCGGGCAACAGCGACGTGTCGTCGGGTAGCGCCGCGCTTTTGTCGCTCACCGCGCGAAGCGCGACGTCGGCGTGCCACTCGATCTCCTGGACCAGGCTCTGGATCCGCAACACCCGGTCGAACTCACAGTGTTTGACCGCCGCTTCGACCGCCTCGGCACCGCTGTTCGCGAAGCCGATCGAATACGGCTCGGCGCCGGGGAACTCGCGGCCCAGGATGCCGTTGAGCACCGCGCCGACCTGGTCGGCGACCGGGTGCGCGGAGTGCTGGGAGTGCACCGGCCAACCGGTGTCCAGGAGTTCCTTCGCGTACGCCACGATCTCCGGGTGGTTGTGCCCGAGCATCAGCGAGCCCCAGCCCCCGATCAGGTCGAGCACGGGCACCTCGGTGCCGGTGTCGTCCAGGTAGTACAGCGAGTTGCGCTCCGCCCGGACGTACTGGACGTCCAGACCGAAGGTGCCGAGCATTCCGGTCAGCAGGGCCTCGGCGTAGCGGGTGGGTGCGTTCACCGTGTCTCCTTGTGGTCAGCGTTGCGGGTGGGTGGCGGAGCGGCCCAGTTCCCGGTCGATGAAGTCGAAGATCTCGTTCTCGGTCGCGGTCTCGATCGCGGTGGCCGGGTCGATCACGCCGCCGCCGGGGGCGTGCGAACGGGAGTCGGTCCGGGCCCTGTTCCAGCGGGTGAGGATGGTGTTCAGGCGGGCGGCGATCTCGGTGTGTCCGGTGTCCTCGTCGTCTGTCGGCTCGACCGGCACGGCCATCAACACCGCCTCCAGGCGGTCCAGTTCGGCCAGTGCCGCGCGGCGGTCCACTCCGTCGGTGACGGCGAGCCGTTCGAGGAGGTGGTCCACCAGTACGTCCGGTGAGGCGTAGTCGAAGACCAGCGTGGTGGGCAGCGACAGGCCGGTGCGCTCCCCCAGCCGGTTGCGGAACTGCACGGCGGACAACGAGTCGAAGCCGGAGTCCCGGAAGGACACCTCCCACTGCAATCGGTCCGGCGCCGCGTGGCCGAGTACGGCCGCGGCCTCGGTGCGCACCAGGTCCCGCAGGAACGCCTCGGCCTCGGCCCGGCTCATCGCGGCGAACCGGTCGGCCGGCGGCTCGGTGTTCGCCGTCCGGCGCTCGTCGCGCGGCGCCAGGTGCCGCAACACCGCCGGGACCTGCGCACCGTCGCGGCGCAGCGCGGCAAGGTCGAGCGGGGCGGGGGCGAGCACGGTGTGTCCGTCGGCGAGCGCGGCGTCGAACAGCGCGCACGCCTCGTCCTCGGCGATCACCCGCAGGCCGGATTGCGCGCTCGCCACCATCCGGCCCCACGCGAGCGACACGGCCGGCAGTCCGGCGGCCCGGCGGCGGGTCGCCAGCGCGTCCAGGTAGGCGTTCGCCGAGGCGAAGTTGGCCTGGCCCGGGCTGCCGAGCATGCCGACCACCGACGAGCACAGCACGAACAGCGCGGGCGGGGCGTCCACGGTCAGCTCGTGCAGGTGCCGGGCGCCGTCCACCTTGGGCCGTGACACGGCCGCCACGCGCGCCGGGGTCAGCGCGGTGAACACGCCGTCGTCCAGCACGTTCTCGGTGTGCACGATCCCGGTCAGCGGGTGCTCGGCCGGGATGTCCGCGAGCATCGCCCGGACCGCCTCGCGGTCGGCCGGGTCGCAGGCGACCACGGTGGCCGCGGCGCCGAGCGTGGCCAGTTCGTCCCGCAGTCGGGTGGCGGGCGAGTCGGGTCCGTTCGGGTCGGCCAGCACCAGGTGTTCCACCCCGTACGCGGTGACCAGGTGTCGCGCGAACAGCGCGCCGAGCGGCCCGCCGGCGCCGGTGACCAGCACGGTGCCGTCCGTCACCGGGGTCGGCGGGACCACGTCCGGCACGGACGTCGACGGCACCAGCCGCGGGGCGAGCAACCGTCCGGCGCGCACCGCGAGTTGGGGCTCCCCGGTCTGGGCCGCCACGAACAGCAGGTCGGTCGAGGCCGGATCGTCGTCCAGGTCGACCAGCACGATCCGATCCGGGTGCTCCGCCTGGGCCGATCGCAGCAGGCCCCACACGGCGGCGCCGGCCGGGTCGGGCACGTCCTCCCCGGCCTCGGCGGCCATCGCGCCCCGGGTCACCACGATCAGGCGGTTGTCCGGCAGGTTCTCCCGGGCCAGCCACGACTGCGCCACGTCGAGCGCCCGAGCCACCGCACGATGTACCTCGGCCGGGCCGTCGTCGACGGCGGGATCCTCCGGGGTCGACGGTTGCACCAGCAGTACGTCCCACGGGGTGAAGGCCGTCGCGGCCTCCTCGACGTCGCCGAAGCGCAGCGGCGCCATCGCGGCCAGGCCAGCGGGGTCGTCGCCGAGCAGGGCGAGCAGGCTCTCCGGCTCGTCGTCCGCCGGCGCCGCGACCGGGGTCCAGCGCAGCTCGAACAGCGAGGCGGTGTCGGCGTCGGCGCCTTCGGCGGGTTCGGGCGCGGCCGGCCAGTACCGCTCGTGTTGGAAGGGATAGGTGGGCAGGGCGATGCGGCGCGCCCCGGTGCCGGCGAACACGGCCGACCAGTCGACGGGCGCGCCGGCCACGAACAGTTCGCCGATCCCGTCGAGCACGGCGCGCACCTGCGGCCGGTCGTCCGGGAGCAGCGCCACCGAGCGCCGGAACACCGGTTCGGGGCCGCCCGATTCGACGACGCGGGTCACGCGCTGCTCGGCCATCCACCGCTCGGCGGCGGCGGCGCCCTCGGTTCCGGGTGATCCCGGCGCGTCGGCGGCGGCCGGCGGCCTGCCGGTGCGCAACGACACCACGGGGATGCGCGGCTCCCCGAAGGTCACCTCGGCCCGTTGCCCATCGGCCCGTTGCCCGTCGACCAACAACCGGCGCACGTCGGGCGTCGAGAGCGCCCCGGCGACGTACGCCGCGGCCAGCTCGCCGACGCCGGTCCCGGCGACGCAGCCGAAGCTCATGCCCCAGGACTCGACCAGGCGGAACAGCGCCACCTCGGCGGCGAACCGGTCCGCACCGTCGACCTCGGCGAGCGTGGCGTCGAACGCTCGGGCGTACACCGGCCACGTCTCGTACAGGGCCCGATCCGGGCCGGGCGCGGGGCGGTCGGTGAAGAGGTACGCCGTGCGCCCGTCCGCGGTGGCGAGCGCGTCCCGCCCGGGCCCGTTCTCGCGCTCGGGCTCGGGCTCGGCGATCGCCCGCAGTCCGGCCCGTGCCTCCGCGACCTCCCCGACCACGAGCACCGCGCGGTACTCGAACCCGGACCGGGCCGCCAGCGAGAACCCGACGTCGAGCGGACTCGGCGTGGCGGCGTCGGCGTCGTCCGCGGCGTGCAACAGCGACGACAGCCGATCGGCCAGCGCCCGCAGCGCCTGCGGCGACTTGGCCGACAACACCCACGGCACCGCCGGCAGGGACACCTCGGCCTCCGCCGGCACCGGCTCCTCGGGGGCCTGCTCCAGCACGACATGCGCGTTCGTACCGCTCATCCCGAACGCCGACACCGCGGCCCGACGCGGTCCGTCCACGTCCGGCCACGGGCGCGCCTCGGTCAACAACCGCATCGCCCCGGACGACCAGTCCACCGCCGACGTCGGCTCGTCCACGTGCAGCGTCTTCGGCATCAGGCCGTCGCGCATGGCCAGGATCGCCTTGATCAACCCACCTGCTCCGGCGGCGTGTTGGGTGTGCCCGATGTTGGATTTGACCGAACCCAGCCACAGGGGGCGATCCGCCGGCCGGTCCCGGCCGTAGGTGGCCAACAGGGCCTGGGCCTCGATCGGGTCGCCGAGCCTGGTTCCCGTCCCGTGCGCCTCCACCAGGTCCACGTCGGCCCCGGCGAGGCCCGCGTTCGCCAACGCCTGCCGAATCACTCGCTGTTGCGACGGCCCGTTGGGGGCGGTCAGGCCGTTGGACGCGCCGTCGGAGTTGACCGCGCTGCCCCGGATCAGCGCGAGCACCGGGTGCCCGTTGCGGCGGGCGTCGGACAGGCGTTCCAGGACGAACATGCCCACGCCCTCGGACCAACCGGTGCCGTCGGCGGACTCGGCGAACGCCTTGGCCCGGCCGTCGGGGGACAACGTGCGCTGCCGGGAGAACTCGATGAAGCCGATGGGCTGCGCCATCACCGTCGCGCCGCCCGCCAGGGCGAGCGCGCACTCGCCGCCGCGCACCGCGTTGGCGGCGAGGTGCAGGGAAACCAGCACCGACGAGCACGCCGTGTCGATCGACATCGTCGGGCCCTCGAGGCCCAGGACGTAGGAGATCCGGCCGGATCCGAAGGACGTGGTCGAGCCGGTCAGTCGATACCCTTCGACGCCCTCCTCGACCGTCCCGGCGCCCGCCTCGTACTGCTGTGCGGTCAGGCCGGTGTAGACACCCGTACCGCTGCCGCGCAACGAGTGCGGGTCGATGCCGCCGCTTTCCAGGGCCTCCCAGGAGGTCTCCAGCAACAACCGCTGCTGGGGGTCCATCGCCAGCGCCTCGCGCGGCGAGATGCCGAAGAAACCGGCGTCGAACCCGGCTGGTTCGTCGATGAATCCGCCGGCGCGCGGATAGAACGTGCCGGGTTTGTCCGGATCCGGATCCCACAACCGTGCGATGTCCCAACCCCGGTCGTCCGGTATGTCGGACATCGCATCGACGCCGTCCACGACCAGTCGCCACAACTCCTCGGGTGTGCCGGCCCCGCCCGGGAAGCGGCACGCCATGCCGACGATCGCGATCGGTTCGTTCGCGCCGCCGGGCCCGGGAACCGACGCCGCGACGGCCGTGGCCGAGGCGGGCACATCGCCGCTCAGCTCGGACACCACGTGCTCCGCGAGCGTCGCGACCGTCGGATAGTCGAACACCACCCCGGGCGACAGGCGCAGTCCCGTGGTCGCGGACAGCCGGTCCCGCAACTCGACGGCGGTCAACGAGTCGAAGCCCAGGTCCCGGAACGGCACGCTCTCGCCGACTCGTTCGCCCGCGCCGAACCCGAGCACCGCGGCCACCTCGGTCCGGACCAGGTCGACGACCCGCTCCTGCCGCTCCCGGAGCGACAATGCGGCCAGCCGCTCGGCCAGGGCCCGTTGGTCGGCCACGCCCGGCCGCACCACCCGGCGCGCCGGGCGCCCGACCAGGCTCCGCAACATCGACACGATCGGCACCGACCCGGCCCGCAACGCGCGCAGGTCGAATCGGGCGGGCAGGGTCACCGCACGGTTCGCCGCCAGGGCCCGGTCGAACAGCGCACACCCGGCCTCCGGCGTGATCGCCCGCAGGCCGCTTCGTCGCACCCGATCGGCGCCGCCGGCCCGCATGCCGCCCTCGGTGTCCCACAGCCCCCAGCCCAGCGAGACCGCGGGCAGGTCGTGGGCCCGGCGGTGGTGCGCGAGCGCGTCGAGAAAGTGGTTGGCCGCCGAGTAGTTGGCCTGTCCGGCGTTGCCCAGCGTGCCGGCCAGCGAGGAGAACACCACGAACATCGTCAGCGGGTGCTCGCGGGTCAACTCGTGCAGGTGCCAGGCGGCGTCGACCTTGGGCCGAAGCACCGCGTCGACGCGCTCGGGGGTGAGGGCGGTGAGGATGCCGTCGTCGATCACGCCGGCGGTGTGCACGACACCGGTGAGCGGGTGTTCGGCGGGGATCGCATCGAGGATCGCCGCGAGTGCGGCCCGGTCGGCCACGTCACATGCGGCGATCCGTACGGTGGCGCCGAGTTCGGTCAGTGCCTCGACCAACTCTCCGGCGCCCGGCGCGTCTTGCCCCCGGCGGCTGGTGAGGATCAGGTGCCGGACCCCGTACTCGGTGACCAGGTGTCGGGCGAACAACGCGCCCAGCGCACCGGTACCACCGGTAACCAGGACGGTGCCGTCGGGCGCGGGCACCGGCCGGGACGCGTCCGCCGGCGCGGGCCGCCGCACCAGGCGGGGTACCGTCACCGCTCCGGCGCGCACCGCGACCTCGTCGTGGCCGGCCGCCAACACGGCGGGCAGAGCCGCGAGCGAGGCCGGGGCGTCGTCGACGTCCACCAGCACGATCCGGTCGGGGTGTTCCGCCAGCGCGGACCGCAACAGGCCCCACACGGCGGCGCCCACCAGGTCCGGCGCGGCATCGGTCGCCACCGCACCACGGGTGACCACGACCAGGCGGCTCGACAGGAATCCGTCGTCGGCCGACCATTCCCGAAGGAGGTGCAACACCCGGATCGTCGTGTCGTGCACCGATGCGACGACGTCGCCGTCGTCGCCACCCGGGGGTGCGGTGTACGCGGCGACCACCACGTCGGCCCCGGCCGCCTCCCGCAACGTCTCGTGGCGCTCGACGGGCAGTGCGTCCTCGATGGCGCCGTCGGACGCACCGAGCAGAACCCAGCGCCCGGTCGGCTCCGTCGGGGTCGGCTCGATCGGAACCCATTCCACCTCGAAGAGGGAGCCGGCGCCCTCGTCCCGCGCGGCCGACCGGTCGGTCGACACCGGACGGGCCTCGACCGAGCGCACTTCGGCGACCGGTTGCCCTGCCTGGTCCGCGAGTTGCACCCGGCAGGAGGTCCCGTCGGTCGGGTCGTCGATCAGGACCCGTACCCGCAACGCGGTCGCGCCCGTGGCGTAGAGGCTGATCCCGTTCCACACGAACGGCAGCAGGAGCGTGAAGTCCTCACCCGCGTCGGCGATCGCGGCCACGACCCGGGGATGGATCGCCGCGTCGAACAGGGCGGGGTGGATCCCGAACCGGGCCGTTTCGGCGTGTTCCGGCAGCGCGACCTCGGCGAAGAACTCGGCCCCGGCGCCGCCGTCGCGGCGCCACAGCGTGTGCAGCCCGCGAAACAGCGGGCCGTAGACGTAGCCGTGCTCCGCGAGCCGGTCGTAGAACCCGTCCATCGGCACGGGTCGAGCCCCGGTCGGCGGCCATTCGCTCAACTCGAAGTCCGGCTCGAGGGCGGTGGCGGCCAGCAGACCGGTGGCGTGGCAGGTCCATTCCTCGCCGGACGTGCCCTCCGGGCAGGAGTGGATCGCGAACGGCCGCTCCCCGGCGTCCCGCGCCTCGTTCACCACGAGTTGCACCCGCACCCCACCCGACTCGGGGAGGGTCAGCGGCGCGGTGACCACCATCTCGGCCACACCGGCGCAGCCGACCTCGTCGCCGGCCCGGATCGCCATGTCGAGCAACGCGGTTCCGGGCACCAACCCCCGACCGCCCAGCTCGTGTTCGGCCACCCAGGGGTGCGTCCGTACCGACAGGCACCCGGTGAACACCACCTCGTCGGCACCGGCGACCCGCACCACGGCGTCCAACATCGCGTGGCCGGCGGCCACCTGCCCGGCCGCGACGACGTCACCCGACGAGGACTTCGGCAGCCAGTAGTGGCGCTGTTGGAAGGGGTAGGTCGGGAGGTCGACGAGGGTGGCGTCGGTGTCGGCGAACAGGTGTTGCCACTCGACGGTGAGGCCGTGGGTGTGCAGGTGCGCGAGTGCGGTGAGCGCGGTACGGGTCTGGGGGCGGTCGCGGTGTTGGAAGGCGACGAACCTCGCGTCCGGCGCGGTCTCCGGGCCCAGCGCGGTGAGTACGCCGTCGGGGCCGATCTCCAGGAACCGCGTGACGCCCTGCTCCCGCAGGCGCGCGATGTGCTCCGCGAAGCGCACCGGCTCGCGGACGTGGTCGACCCAATACCGCGCCGAGCGCACATCGGTTGTGTCGGCGGCCATCGGAATCAACGGCTCGGCCAACTCCACACCGTCCAGGACCGCGGCGAACGCGTCGAGGACGGGGTCCATCAGGGGCGAGTGGAAGGCGTGGCTCACGGTGAGCCGGTTCGTCTTGTGGCCGTGCTCGCGCAGCGTTTCGGCGACGGCCAGGACCACGTCCTCGGCGCCGGAGACCACCACCGACGTCGCCCCGTTGACCGCCGCGATCCCGGCCCGGTCCTCACGCCCGCGCAGCAGATCGCGCACCTCGGCCTCGGTGGCCCGCACCGCGACCATCGCCCCGCCGGCCGGCAGCGCCTGCATCAAGCGGCCCCGCGCCGCCACGACCGCACAGGCGTCGGCCATATCGAGCACCCCGGCCACGTGCGCCGCGGCCAATTCGCCGATCGAGTGCCCGGTCACGAAGTCGGGCCGTACGCCCCACGCTTCCAGCAGCCGGAACATCGCCACCTCGACCGCGAACAACGCCGGCTGCGTCCACCCGGTCCGATCCAACCGCTCGCCGTCCCCGAACACGACGTCTCGCAGCGACCCGGACAGCAGCGTGTCGAAGTGACCACAAACCTCGTCGAACGCCGCCGCGAACACCGGGAACGTCTCGTACAACTCCCGGCCCATGCCCACGCGCTGCGCGCCCTGACCGGTGAACAGGAACGCCGTGAGTCCCTCGGCGGCGACCCCCGACACCAGGCCCGCGGCCGGCTCACCTGCGGCCAATGCCCGCAAACCGGCCGTGAGTTCATCCACATCGCCCGCCAGCACCACGCCGCGGTACTCGAACGTGGAACGCGACGCCGCCGCCGACAACCCCACGTCCGCCGGCGACGCGCCGCCCGTGACCACGGGCACCAGCCGCTCCGCCTGTGCCCGCAACGCCGCGGCCGACCGCGCCGACACCACCACCGGAACCACCGGCAACGCGGTCCCCGGTGCCTCGGACGGCTCGGTCGCCGCCATCGGCTCGTCCACCGGGGCCTGTTCGAGAATCACGTGCGCGTTGGTCCCGCTGATCCCGAACGACGACACCGCCGACCGCCTCGGCCAGCCCGTCGTCGGCCACGGCCGGGACTCGGTCACCACCTCGACCGTCCCGGCGGACCAGTCCACCGCGGGTGTCGGCTCGTCCACGTGCAGCGTCCTGGGCACCACCCCGTCCCGCATGGCCATGACCATCTTGATCACCCCGGCCACGCCCGCCGCGGCCTGGGTGTGGCCGATGTTCGACTTCACCGAGCCCAGCAGCAACGCCTGTTCGTCGGAGCCCGGCGTACGTGCCCGTCCGTACGTGGCCAGCAGCGCGTCCGCCTCGATCGGGTCTCCCAGCCGTGTTCCCGTGCCATGCCCCTCCACCACATCCACTTCGGCGGGGGACAGACCGGCGTTGGCCAGTGCCTGCCGGATCACCCGCTGCTGGGACGGCCCGTTCGGCGCGGTCAGGCCGTTGGACGCGCCGTCGGAGTTCACCGCACTGCCCCGCACCAGTGCCAATACCGGCAACCCGCGCCGCCGCGCCTCGGACAATCGGGCCAGGACCAACACCCCGACGCCCTCGGAGAACCCGGTGCCGTCCGCCGCCGCGGCGAACGCCTTGCAGCGGCCGTCCGGCGCCAACCCGCGCTGTCGGGAGAACTCCACGAACACGCTCGGACCGGACATCACGGTGGCGCCGCCCGCCAGCGCGAGGTCGCACTCCCCGCTGCGCAGCGACTGTTCCGCCAGGTGCACCGACACCAGCGACGACGAGCACGCCGTATCCAGCGTCACCGCCGGTCCCAACAGGCCGAGCACATAGGCGATCCGGCCCGACGCGACGCTGGTGGTGCCGCCGGTGAGGACGAAGCCCTCCAGGTCCTCGGGCGTCTCCCCCGCGCGCGGCATGTACTCCTGCGGGATCACCCCGACGAAGACGCCGGTGGAGCTGCCCCGCATCGACGCCGGGTCGATGCGGGCGCTCTCCAACGCCTCCCACGAGGTTTCCAACAACACCCGCTGCTGCGGGTCCATCGCCGCCGCCTCACGCGGTGAGATCCCGAAGAACTCGGCATCGAACCGCCCCGCGCCGGCCAGGAAGCCGCCGCGGGTGAGGTAGGTGGTTCCGGGTGTGTCGGGGTCGGGGTCCGACAGCCGATCGAGATCCCACCCTCGGTCGCTCGGGAAATCCGTGAGGGCTTCCCCACCGCCACGGATCAGTTCCCACAGCTCCTCGGGGGCGTTGGCGGCACCGGGGAACCGGGCCGCCATGCCGACGATCGCGATCGGCTCCCGGGCGGCGGCCTCGGCGTCGCGCAGCTCCCGCTGGGCGCGCTGGAGGTCCGTCGTGACGCGCCTCAGATACTCGCGCAGCTTCTGCTCGTTGGACATCCCGGGCAGCCCCCTTCCGTACGGACGCGAATTCATGCGATGTCGAGTTCGCCGTCGATGAAGTCGAAGAGTTCGTCGTCGGAGGCGGCGGTGAAGTCCCTTTCCTCGCCGCCTCCGTCGGTCGGTGCGGCGAGTCGGCGCAACACCTCCTGGAGTCCCCTGGCGAGCAGGTCGCGTTCCTCGTCGTCGAGATCCGCCACGGCGAGTCGATCGAGTTCGGTGACGACGGACCGCACGCCGGTCTCCTGCGCGGGCACGAGCAGTTCGTCCAGGAAGCCGGCCAGTTCGACCGGCGTCGGGTGGTCGAACACGACCGTCGGGGGCAGGCGCAGGCCCGTGCCGTTGCCCAGTCGGTTGCGCAGTTCCACCGCCGTCAGCGAGTCGAACCCGAGTTCCTTGAACGCGCTGTCCGCGTCGACCGCGGCTGCCGTGTCGTGCCCCAGCACGAGGGCCGCGCACTCCCGTACCAGTTCGAGCAGTTCCCGGCGGCGTTGGCGTTCGGGCAGTTCGAGGAGCCGGTCCGCGCGCGAGGTGTCGGTCGTCCGGGCCGCGACGCGGCGCCGGGTCGGGCCGCTCGGGTCCAGCGCCGACAACACGTCGGGCCACGGTCGGCCGCTCTTGCGCAGGCCGGCCGCGTCGATCGGTACCGCCACCGCGACCGGGCGACGCAGGGCGAGGGCGGCGTCGAACAGGGCCGCGCCCTGCTCGTCGGTGATCGCGCCCAGCCCCATCCGGGACAGGCGATCCCGGTCGGTGTCGCTCATGTGGCCCGTCATCGCGCTCTCCCGGGCCCACAGGCCCCACACGATCGACAACCCCGGCAGCCCGAGCCCGCGCCGATGTTCGGCGAGGCCGTCGAGGAAGGCGTTGGCCGCGGCGTATCCGCCCTGACCCGCGTTGCCCAGCACGCCGGCGGCCGAGGAGAACAGCACGAACAGGGACAGGTCGTGATCCCGGGTCAGCTCGTGCAGATCCCATGCCGAGCGGGCCTTGGCCCGCAGCACGGCGTCGAGGTCGTCGCGGGTCAGCGCCTCCAGGACGCCGTCGGAGAGCACTCCGGCGGCATGTACCACCCCGGTCAGTCGGTGCGTCGAACCGATCAGCCCGGCAAGGGACTCGCGGTCGGTGACGTCGTACGCCACCACGTCCACGTCGGCGCCCGCCGCGCGCAGGTCGTCAACCAACGCGCCCGCGCCCTCGGCCGCCGGGCCGCGGCGGCTGGTCAACAGCAGCCGCCGTACCCCGTGTTCGGCCACCAGGTGTCGCGCGATCACCCCGCCGAGCACACCCGTCCCGCCGGTGATCAGCACCGTGCCGTCGGGGTCGAGCGGTGCGGGTACGGTCAGCACGATCTTGCCCACGTGTCGGGCCTGGCGGAGGTATCGGAACGCCTCCGGGGCACGCTGTACCTCGAACGTGGTCAGCGGCATCGGTCGCAGCGCGCCCTCGTCGAACAGGACGCGGATCGCCTCCAGCATCTCGCCGAGGCGGTCGAAGCCGGCCTCCATCACGTCGAACGCCCGGTAGCGCACCCCGGGATGGGTCTTCGCGATCTCCTCGGGATCGCGGATGTCGGTCTTGCCCATCTCCACGAAACGTCCGCCGCTCGACAGCAGGGCCAGCGACTCCTCGACGTGCTCGTGGGCCAACGCGTTGAGCACCACATCCACGCCACGACCACCGGTGGTCCGGCCGAACCGCTCGGCGTAGCCGAGGCTGCGCGAGTCGGCGAGGTGGTCGTCGTCGAAGCCCCACGCGTGCAGCACGTCGCGTTTGCCGGCGCTCGCGGTGCCGAACACCTCGGCGCCCCAGTGCCGCGCCAGTTGCAGGGCCGCGAAGCCCACCCCGCCGGTCGCGGCGTGCAGCAGCAGCGATTCGCCGGATCGCAGCCCGGCCAGGTCCGCGAGGCCGTAGTAGGCGGTCAGGTACACCACCGGAACCCCGGCGGCCTGCGCGAACGACAGATGTTTCGGCATCGGCACGACCAGCCGGTGATCCGAGATGCTGACCGTACCCAGACCTCCGGTGAACAGGCCCATCACCCTGTCCCCCGGGGCCGGTCCGGTGACGTCCGCGCCGACCTCCAGGACGACTCCCGCGCCCTCACCCAGCGAGGACCACTCGTCCCGCGCCACCATGCCCAGTTCGAGGAGCACGGCCTTGAAGTTCAGTCCGCCCGCCCGCAGCGCGACCCGCACCTCGCCGGCCGCCAACGGGCGCAGCATCTCGGGACACGCGGCGAGCGACAACCCGTCGAGATCGCCGCGATGGGTCGGGGCCAGCCGCCACGGCCGCTCGTTCGGCTCGGGCAGGGCGGGCGACGCGGACGCGCGGACCAGGCGCGGCACCGCGCCGATCCCGGCGCGGATCACCAGTTCGGGGTGGTCGACGGCCATCGCGGCCGGCAGTGCGTGCCGGGTGTGCGGGTGCTCGTCGACGTCGATGTGCCGCAGTCGGCCCGGGTGTTCGCTGCGGGCGGTGCGCAGGAGGCCGGCCACCGCGCGGTGTGCGGGCTCGTCCGCCCGGGTGAGCACGACGAGCGGGACGTCGGCGAGGTCCGCGTCGGCGAGCCAGTCCCGGACCACCTCCAGCGTCCGGGCGACGACGTCCTCCAGCTCGCCGGTCGGGCAGGTCCACAACGCGGCCGGTGCGGAAGACGGCGGGCTCGGCCGGTCGTGGCCGGCCGTCGAGAGGGTGAACCACGGGTTCTCGGTGGGTGGTTCGGGAAGGTCGATCGGGACGAGGTCGACGCCGAACAGCGCGGAGGTGTCCACCCGGGGCCGACCGAACGTGCCCGCGTCGACCGGGCGCAGCGACAACTCGCCCACCGATGCGACCGGTTGCCCCGCCTCGTCGGTGACGAGCACGGCGATCGTGTCCGGCCCGGCCGGGGACAGACGTACCCGTACGCTCCGGGCGCCGGTCGCGTACACGTGCACGTCGCTCCAGCCGAACGGCAGGCGCAGGTCGTCGGTCCCGGCGAGACCGGCCGCGTGCAGCGACGCGTCCAACAGGGCGGGGTGCAGCCCGAAGCCGGAGACGTCCAGCTCGTCCGGCAGCGCGACCGCGGCGTGGATCACCTCGCCGTCGCGCCACGCCGCCCGCACGCCGCGAAACGCCGGGCCGTAGGCGTAGCCGCGCTCGGCCAGGTCCTCGTAGAGCCCGTCCACCGGCACGGCCACCGCTCCCGGCGGCGGCCAGGAGGTCGACTCGCCGGCTGCCGGCGGCTCCTCGGCGGTCAGCACGCCCTGTGCGTGCCGGGTCCACTCGTCCCGCCCGCTCGGGCTGGTGTACACCGCCACCGGCCGACCGGCGTCGACCTCCGGGCCGATCAGCACCTGGAGATCGAGGTCGGCGTCGACGACCACCGGTGCCTGCATGGTCAGTTCGGCCAGATGTGCGCGCCCGACCCGGTCGCCGGCCTGGAGGGCGAGTTCGACCAGCGCCGCGCCGGGCAGCAACACCGATTCGCCGATCCCGTGGTCGAGCAGCCACGGTTGCGCGGTATGGGACAACCGGCCGGTGAGGACCAGCGTCTGCGCGTCGGCGGTGCGCATCGCCGCGCCCAGCATCGGGTGATCGGCGCGGCGCAGGCCGAGGGCGGTGATGTCGCCGATCGCGGCGGGCGCTTCGAGCCAGTAGCGCCGGCGTTGGAACGGGTGGGTCGGCAACTCCACGTCGGTCGCCGGCAGTTGCCAAGCGACCTCGATGCCGTGGACATAGGCCCCGGCCAGTCCGGCGGCGAAGCGCGTCGACCCGCCCTCGTCCCGGCGCAGCGACTCCAGGACGACCGTGTCGGGTGTTTCGGCCTCCTCGATCGTCTCGCCGATCGCGGTGGTCAGCACCGGGTGAGCGCTGACCTCGACGAACACCCGGTGTCCCCGGTCGAGCAGCGCCCGGGTGCCGGCGGCGAAACCGACGGTGTGGCGCAGGTTGCGGAACCAGTACTCGGCGTCCAGTTCCGGGCCGGCCAGGATCTCGTTGGTGACAGTGGAGTGGAACGGGACTCGGGTCGGGCGGGGTCGGATACCGGCGAGCGTGCCGAGGATGTCGTCCCGCAGGGCCTCGACGTGCGCCGAGTGGGAGGCGTAGTCCACCGGGATGAGCCGCGCCCGGATCCCGTCGGCCTCGCAGGACTCGACGAGGTCGGTCAGGGCGGCGGGGGTGCCCGAGACGACCGTGCTGCCGGGTCCGTTGACCGCGGCGATCTCGACCGCGCCGGCGTAGCGCTCGATCCGGTGCGCGGTGTCGGCCGTGGGGAGTTGCACGGAGGCCATGCCGCCGGTACCGGCCAGGCGCACGATGGCCTTGCTGCGGGCGGCGACGACGGTGGCCGAGTCGGCGAGGGAGAGGGCGCCGGCGACGTACGCGGCGGCGATCTCGCCCTGGGAGTGGCCCAGTACCGCGTCGGGGACGAGGCCGTGGCTTTGCCACAGCGCGGCGATCGAGATCATCACCGCCCACAGCGCCGGTTGCACCACGTCGACGCCGTCGAGGGGCCCGGCGAGCGCGTCGAGGAGGGTCCAGTCGACGTGCGGTTCGAGGGCGTCGGCGCAGCGGTCCAACCGGGCGCGGAACACCGGGGATTCGCGGTACAGGTCGAGGGCCATGCCGGACCATTGCGAGCCCTGGCCGGGGAAGACGAATACGGTTTTCCCGCGCGGGCGGGCGGTGCCGAGGAGGACGTCCGGGGACGGCCGGCCCTCGGCGAGGGCGCGCAGGCCCGCCGCCGGGTCGGTGCCGAGCACGGCCGCGCGGTGCGACAGTCGTGGCGCCCGCGTGGCCAGGGCGGCGGCCACGGGCGCGCTCGGGTCGGCTGCCGTGAAGTCGTGCAGTTGGCGCGCCCGAGCGGCGAGCGCCGGGGCCGAGGCGGCGGACAGCAGCAGCGGCACCACGGGGGGCTCGGACTCCGGCCCCGGGTCCGGGCTTCGTTCCGACCTCGGTGCCGACCCGGGTTCCGGACCCGCTTCCGGCACCGGTTCCAGCAGCGATTGCGGCTCCGGCTCCGGCGGCTTCGGTGCCTCCTCGATGATCACGTGCGCATTGGTTCCGCTGATCCCGAAGGCCGACACCGCCGCCCGACGGGCCCGGCCCGTCTCGGGCCAGGCGCGCGCCGCGGTCAGCAGTTCGACCGCGCCCGACGCCCAGTCCACGGCGGGGGTCGGCTCGTCCACGTGCAGCGTCCTGGGCAGCAGGCCGTGTCGCAGCGCCTGCACCATCTTGATCACGCCGCCGACGCCGGCCGCGGCCTGGGTGTGGCCGATATTGGATTTCAGCGAGCCCAGCCACAGCGGCCGGTCGTCGGGACGTTCCCGGCCATAGGTCGCCAGCAGGGCCTGTGCCTCGATCGGGTCGCCCAGTCGGGTACCGGTGCCGTGCGCGTCCACCACGTCGACGTCGGCGGCGGTCAGACCCGCGTCGGCCAGTGCCTGGCGGATGACCCGCTGCTGGGACGGGCCGTTCGGCGCGGTCAGGCCGTTGGAGGCGCCGTCGGAGTTGACCGCGCTCCCCCGGATCACCGCGTGCACGGGGTATCCCAGCCGCCGGGCGTCGGACAGCCGGGCCAGGACCACCATGCCCACGCCCTCGGACCACCCGGTACCGTCCGCCGTGGCCGCGAACGCCTTGCAGCGGCCGTCCTCGGCCAGCCCCCGCTGCCGGGAGAAGTCGACGAAGGTGTCCAGCGTCGCCATCACCGAGGCGCCGCCGACCAGTGCCAGCGAGCATTCGCCCTTGCGCAGCGCCCGACTCGCCAGGTGCATCGACACCAGTGACGACGAGCATGCCGTGTCGACGGTCAGGGCCGGACCCTCCAGGCCGAGCAGGTACGCGATCCGCCCGGAGGCGACACTGGCCGCGCTGCCGGTCCCGCCGAAGCCGTCGCCGCCCTGACCGGCCTCCTCGGCGCCGAGCCCGTACCGCTGTCCGCCGTGGCCCATCAGGCCGACGAACACCCCGGTGTCGCTGCCCCGCAACGCCTGCGGGTCCGTCCCGGTGCGTTCCAGTGCCTCCCACGCGGTTTCCAGGAGCAGCCGCTGCTGCGGGTCCATGGCCAACGCCTCGCGCGGCGAGATTCCGAAGAAGTCGGCGTCGAACTCGGCGGCGTCGTACAGGAATCCCCCGCCGCGCGCGTAGTAGCTGCCCGGTACACCGGGGTCGGGGTCGTAGCGGCCGTCGACATCCCAGCCGCGGTCGGTCGGGAACGCGTCGATCGCGTCCCGCTCTTGGGCCACCAACTCCCAGAGTGCGTCGGGTGATTCGACCCCGCCGGGGAAGCGGCAGGCCATGCCGACGATGGCGATCGGCTCGGCGGCGGCCTGCTCCAGTTCCCGCAACCGTTCGCGGGCGTCCTGGAGTTCGCCGACCGCCTGCTTGAGGTAGTTCCGTAGCCTGCCCTCGTTCTCCATGGTCTCGTCACTCCTCCGGCCGAGTACTCAACGGGGCCAGTGAACCCTGCGAGAGCGGCGGGCAACCCGGTTCCAGAACCCCGGACCGGGCGGCGAATCTGGCTCCCCGGACCAAAGAGCGGGGACGAACCCGCCCGGGGACGTGGCAGAGCCTGGGTGCGTCGCGCTCCTCCGGCATCCGGGTGGGCGCCTCGGGTGCGACCGGCTCCAGGGTCATCCGGCTCGCGTGCCGGCGACCGTCGCCCCATCCCGGGCGGCGGCGGAACAGTTCCGGGTGGGCGGCGGCGACCACCAGGAGCGGGGTCGGCTCCGGCTGGTCGAGCAGGTCCTCGACGACACTCAGGACCGTGCTGTCGGCCAGGTGCAGGTCGTCGGCGAACACCACGAGCGGGCGGCACTCGGCGAGTTCGGCCACATTGGGGGTGGTCGCCGGGCCGTGCGGGTCGAGCCGGATCGTCGCGGCGTTTCGCACCCGTCTCTCGAACGCCGCGAGCAACCGCGATTTGCCGATCCCGGGGCCACCGAGGACCAGCACCAGGTGTGGCCGGGCCCGCCGGCGCACGCGTTCGAGCAGGCTGCTCAATACATCCAACTCGGGTTCACGATCGACTGCTTCGGGCATGAGCGGTGAGTCCGGACAGGGTCCTCTGACGGTCCATCGCGGGCGCGGTCCGCCCTCGCGGCCGTAGCGGATCGCCGCGCCGGTCAGGAGGTTGGTGTGGTCGCACACCACGATCTCGGTGTCCTCGGCGAACTGAAGCAGGGACTCACAGTCGACGAGCAACGCACCGTTGACCGGCAGCGGTTCCAGGAATCGTTCGGCGGGCCGCACCGGGATCTCGCCCGTCGACACGGCCACCCGCAGGGCGGGTCGTGCGCCGTCGGGGACGTCGAAGCAGATGCGCCGGCGCAGGGAGATGGCGGCGTGCACGGCGCGTTCGGCGACCCGGTCGTCGTCGTCCTCCCGGGTGTCGGGGCGGAACACGGCCAGGGTGACCGAGCCGGTCGAGCCGGCGACGACGCCGCCGAGGCGTTCGACCTCCTCGCGTACGGTCGTCGCGGTGCGTTCCAGTGCCTCGCCGACATCGGCGACCCGAGAGCCGGCGCCGAAGTCGGCGCGGATCAGTACGGCGCTGACCCGGCTGCGAGCGCCGGCGGCGGGCGGCGCGGCGGCCGGGGCGGTGCGGGCGAGCGGGTATTCGGGCTGTTTCGGCTCCGAAGTGGGCGCGGCGAGCACCACGGGGCGGGCCGGACCGGTGGGCGCGGCGAGGGACGGGTCGTGCACGAGGATCGCGTGTTGCAACATCCGCAGTTCCCGGCCGGGTTCGAGGCCGAACTGCTCGGCGAGGCGCAGTCGGGCCCGGCGGTAGACCGCGAGCGCGTCGGCCTGACGGCCGCTGCGGTACAGCGCGAGCATCAGTTGGTGACACGCCCGCTCGCGCAGCGGCTCGGCCTCGACCATGGTCTCCAACTCGCCAAGCACGCCCTGGTGGTGCCCGTTGGCCAACTCGGCCTCGTAGTAGTCCTCCATCACGTCGAGGCGGGCGTTTTGCAGTGCGGTCAGTTCCGTCCAGGAGTGTCCGGCCTCGACCAGGTCGGCCAGGGCCGGCCCGCGCCACAGCTCCAGCACCTCGCGCAGGGTGTCCGCGGCGGCGGCGGGACGGCCGACCGCCAGTTCCGCGCGACCGGCCTGGGCGAGACGGTGGAAGCGGAACATGTCGACCCGTTCGGGGTCGACCTGCAACTGGTATCCGTGCGAGCAGGTCAGCAGCGCGGGCGGGCGGGTGTCGCCGCGCGTGTGCTCGGCGAACATCACCCGCAGGCCGCGCACCGCGTTCTGCAGGATCTTGCGTGCGGTCGGCGGCGTCTCCTCGGTGTCCCACAGACCCTCGAGGAGTTTGCTGGTCGCCACCTCTCGGTTGGCGTTGAGCAGCAGCAGGCCGAGTGTCGCCCGCCGCCGGTCGCCGCCGAGCGCGATCGGTTTCTCGTCGTCCATCAGTTTTAACGGGCCAAGCACCATGAACTGCAAGAGATCCCCCGTAGATCGTTCGTGCTCTGCGTCATCCGTCGGATCGATACGCGGATTCGGATCGATACGCGACCTCGGATCGATGCGCGGTCAGGGCTCGAGGAAACGCCCTACGCCCATTCCGCTTCCCGACCGCCGGCCTGCGGGTCGGGGGCGGTGACCCGCATGGTCGTCGGCGGCTCCTGGCGGACCGGTTCCAGATGCAGGACCTCGGTGCCCTCGGTGGGCGGGAAGGAGGCGAGGCAGGTACAGTCCGCGTCGGCGAATCCCGCGAAGCGGTAGGCCACTTCCATCATTCGGTTGCGCTCGGTGCGGCGGAAGTCGGCGGCCAGGTGCACCCGGGCCCGGGCGGCGGCGTCGGTGAGCCAGCGCAGCAGTACCGCGCCCGCGCCGAAGGAGACGACCCGGCAGGAGGTCGCCAGCAGTTTGATGTGCCAGGTCTGCGGGGTCTTCTCGATCAGCATCACCCCGACCGCCCCGTGCGGCCCGAAGCGGTCGCTCATCGAGACCACCAGCACGTCGTGGTCCTCGTCGCGGGCCAGGGCGCGCAGAGCCGCGTCCGAGTAGTGCACGCCGGTGGCGTTCATCTGGCTGGTGCGCAGGGTCAGTTCCTCGACCCGGGTGATCTCCTCGTCCCGGGCCTCGGCGATCCGCATCACCAGGTCGAGCGAGCGCAGGAACTCCTCGTCGGCGCCGCTGTATTGCTCCCGTTCCCGGTCCCGCTCGAACCCGGCCCGATACATCATCCGGCGGCGACGCGCGTCGACGGTGACCACCGGCGGGCTGAACTCGGGCAGGTCGAGCAGCGCCTCGGCCTGCTCGGCCGGGTAGCACCGTACGTCGGGCAGGTGGTAGGCGACCTCGGCGCGCTCGGTCGGCAGGTCGTCGATGAACGCGATCGTCTTGGTCGCGAAGTTCAGCCGCTCGGCGATCCGGCGCACGGACTCCGACTTCGGACCCCAACCGATCTGGGGCAGAACAAAGTATTCGGCCAGGCCCAGTTCCTCGAGCCGTGCCCATGCCTCGTCGTGGTCGTTGCGGCTGGAGACGGCCTGCAATACCCCACGCGCGTCGAGTTCCACCACGACCTTGCGTACGGCCTCGTCCACCTCGACGTGGCCGTCCTCGATCAGTGTGCCGCGCCACAGCGTGTTGTCGAGGTCCCAGATCAGGCACTTCACGACCGGTTGTGCTTCGGACATGTCAGCTCCCCGTTTCGTACGACGGTTCAGCCCGCCGACGACGCCGCGTGCTCGGCGAGGATCAGCTGGCAGATCTCGTTGCTGCCTTCGATGACTTCCATCAACTTGGCGTCGCGGTAGGCACGTTCGACCACGTGTCCGCTCGCCGCCCCCGCGGAGGCGAGCACTTGGAGCGCGGTCGCCGCGCCGCGTGCGGCATGGCCGGCCGCGACGTGCTTGGCCAGGACCGACGCGGGCACCTGTTCGGGCGATCCCTCGTCGCGGCTGCCGCTCGCCCGCTCGCAGGCGAACGTCGCGGTGCGTTCCGCGGCGTACAGCTCGGCCAGGTGTCGGGCGACGAGTTGGTGTTGGAGGAGGGGTTTGCCGAACTGCTCTCGGGTCGCGGCGTGTCGGGCGACCGCCGTCAGGCACGCGCGCAGGATGCCGACGCAGCCCCAGGCCACCGACAACCGGCCGTAGGTCAGCGCGATGGTGGTGAGCATGACGATCGGCTGGCCGGCCACGGCGAGCAGGTGCTCCGCGGGCAGCCGTACGTGGTCGAGTTCCACCGTGGCGTGTCCGGCCGCGCGACAGCCCATCGGGTGGGCCACCCGGGTCACCCGCACCCCGGGCGCCGTCGCCGGCACCACGGCGACCGCGCCGCCGCCCTCGTACCGGCCGAACACCACGATCCAGTCGGCGTAGTCGGCGGCCGTGATCCACGTCTTGGTGCCGTGGACCACGATGTCGGCACCCTCGCGCCGGATCCCGGTGCCCATCGCGGCCAGGTCGCTGCCGGCGGCGGGTTCGCTGAACGCGACCGCGGCCAGTTCGCCGCCGGTGAGTCGGCCCAGGTATTCCTCGCGCTGTGCCCGGTCCCCGAAGCGTCGAACCGTCCACGCGGCCATGCCCTGGGAGGTCATCACGCTGCGCAGCGAGCTGCACAAGGCACCGGTGTGCGCGGTGAGTTCGCCGTTGTCGGTACAGGACAGGCCAAGCCCGCCGAACCTCTGCTCGGTCTCGGCGCACAACACACCCTTCGCGCCCAGTGCGCGCAGGACGGCGATCGGGATCTCGCCGGCCACGTCCCAGCCGCTCGCGGCGTCGGCGACCGTCTCGGTGACCAGCGCGTTCAGGTGGTCAGGCACCGTCGCCCCCACCGCGCAGTCGGATCACCAGCGCGCTCATCGAGCGCAGGGTGCGGAAGTTGTCCAGGGCCAGGTCGGGGCCCTCCACCTCGATGTCGAAGGTGCTCTCCACGAACACCACCAGTTCCATCGCGAAGAGCGAGGACACCGCGCCCGAGGCGAACAGGTCCACCTCGCGCTCCCAGGTCGTCTTGGTCTTGGCCGTCAGGAACGCGCCGATGCGCTCCTCGATGGCGGCGACCGGCAGATCCGCGGTCGAGTCGGCCCGCGGATCCGTGGTCGAGTCCACCGTCGAGCGTGTTGTCGAGTCCGTCATGGGAGAGTCCCTTTCTCATCGCACCTTGTTCTTGCGGGCGAGCGTGATCCCGTCCGCCATGACGAGCATCGACAGCTCCACCCGGGCGTCGGCGAACAGCGCCGCGTTGAGTTCGCGGATCGCCCTGGTGTCCGCGTCGTCCGCCTCCGGGTCGGCGACCCGGCCGAAGTAGAGGGTGTTGTCGAGCACGATCAGGCCGCCGGGCCGCAGGTGGGTCAGCGCGTCCTCGTAGTAACGCGCGTATCCGGTCTTGTCGGCGTCGATGAACACCAGGTCGTAGGTTTCGGGGCCGTGCTCGGCGAGCAGGGCCGCCATGGTCTCCGTACCGTCCCCGAGCCGCAGTTCGATCCGGTCCGAGACGCCGGCACGGTCCCAGTAGCGCCGGGCGATCCGGGTCCAGCGCTCGTTGATGTCGCAGGTGACGACGCGTCCGTCGGGCGGCAGCGCCCGGGCCATGCACAGCGTGCCGTAGCCGGTGAACGTGCCGATTTCCAACACCCGGTGGGCACCGGTCAACCCGACCAGCAGGGCCAGGAGTTGCCCCTCCTCGGGCATGGTGACCATGGCGTCGAGCATGGGCATGGACGCGGTCTCGGCGACCAGGTCGCGCAGGATGTCGTCGTCGCGCAGGGACACCGAGCGCACGTACGCGAGCAGGCGCTCGTCCAACTCCACCTGGCCGGCCATCACGACGCTCCGTACTGGTAGAAACCACGCCCGGTCTTGCGGCCGTGCTCGCCCTCGGCGACCTTGCGCAGCAGCAGTTCGCTGGGGCGGCAACCCTCGTCGCCGGTGCGCTCGTGCAGCACCCACAACGAGTCGACGAGGTTGTCGATACCGATCAGGTCGGCCGTGCGCAGCGGTCCGGTCGGGTGCCCGAGGCAGCCCTCCATCAGAGCGTCGACGTCCTCGACGCTCGCCCGGCCCTCCTCGACCAGGTTCGCCGCGTCGTTGATCATGCGGTGCAGCAGCCGGCTGGTGACGAAGCCGGGACCGTCGCCGACCACGATGCCCTTGCGGTCCAGCGTGGACAGCAGGTCCCGTACGGCGGACATCGCCCGCTCGCCGGTGCGCGGCCCGCGCACGATCTCCAACGTGCCGATCAGGTACGGCGGATTCATGAAGTGGATGCCGACCAGGTCCTCGGGGGACGGAACCTGGTCGGCGAGTTCGTCGACGGGGATCGACGAAGTGTTGGTGACCCGCAGGGTGCCGGGCGCGACCACGGCGGCGATCTCCTTGTGGACGTCGGCCTTGAGCCCGGCGAGTTCGGTGATCGCCTCGATCACCCAGGTAGCGTCCGCGGCCGCCGCCGCCGCGTCGGCGAGGTGCAGGTCGCCGATCGCCGCATCCGGGGAGAGCGCTCCCATCATCCGCGCGAGCCGGAGTTCGTGACGTAACCGCGCGCGTGCCGTGTCCAGTCGCGCCCGGTCCACGTCCACGAGCGTGACCGCCACTCCCCGCGCGACGGCGAGGGTGGCGATGCCGAGGCCCATCACGCCGGCGCCGAACACCGCGAGCCGCGGTGCGCGCCCGTTGCCGGTCATCGGCCGACCACTTCCGACCATGCCGCGACGGCGCGAGGCCCGGGCGATCCCCGGCCGATGTCACGAACGACAGACCCGCTCATCATCACCCCAGCTTGTGCGTTGTGCGTGCGGAAGCATTTCCGGAGGAAGGTTGTCCGAAGTCGAAAAGGAAAAAGGAGTGCGCGCAAAAGCGCACGCCGAATACGGGCATGGATCGTCACCTCGACCGAGTCGCATCGTCGCGACGCCGACTGCAAGGCCGTTCTCTGCGATGACTGTTACGAAATCCGCTTCCGGGACGACCGCCCGGATCCGGTGCGTGCACATCCGGTCAGGCGCGGTCCACCGCGCCACCGGAGCTCGGAATATCGTCCCCCTGGTGGTTCCACGAGAATCTGCGCGATCGCATTGTTCTCACGGCTTACAAGTCTGAGCCGCAGGACCGGCGGACTCCAGCCCGCGACCTGCTCATCAAGCTGCACTTCCACTTGATGAAGCTCTCCCGCCGCCACTCGACGAAGCCCACTCGTAGTGCGAACGCGCAGATCGGGGGCTATACGTCCTCCGCGAGGTTGGCCTCCTTCACCAGGTAGCCGAACTGGAAGCGGCTCGTCGCACCGAACATCTGCATGACCTGACCGATGTGTTTGCGACAGGTGCGCACCGACACACCGAGGCGTCGGGCGATGGCCTCGTCCTTGGCACCGGAGATCAACATCCTGACGATCTCCTTTTTCATGTCGTTGCTGATCAGGTCGGTTTCCGCACGCCCGGTGTCGAACTCCTTGGCTGTCGCCCAGACATGCTCGAAACACGAGTACAGGAAGTCGATCAGCGAACGTTCCTGTACCACCAGGGCACCGCCGTCCTCGCCGCTCGCCAGGATGTACGCGGCGGTGCGGTCGAAGATGAACATCGTGCCGAACAGCGCCCCGGCCGTACGCACCTCCACACCGGATTCGACCAGCTTTCCGGCGTGTTCGCGGGTCGGTGTGTCGAATCGGGCGGCGTGCTGGTAAAGGACGCGCATGGGCACGCCCGTGTCGGGCCGGTGGAGGTCCCGGGTGCGGGCCTCGACCAGATTCGCGGCCGGCCACTCGCTCCGGGGTTGCATGCAGACGATTTCGTCGGAACTGTTCGCCGCCGACTCGGACAACAACAGCTCGATCGTCTCGGGTACTTGCACGATGTCGAACGAATTCGAGTACTGGCTGCCGAACTTGCTCGACCGGAACAACAGCGAAAGCCGCGCCAGGTCGTTGCGCAACCGCCCCGTCGCCTGTTTTTGTTCCAGCAGTTCCAGTTCGCTCCTGGTCAGGAGATTCGCGGACGCGATGCTCGGATCCGCGGGAACGAACCAGGCGTCCCGATCGTGGGACGGTCGAATGAGCTGGAGCCCCAGGAGGGTGGCGACGATCGCCTCGCTCGCGTCGGGGTCCGTGAAGCCGAATGCGTGGGCGATGTCGTCGACCGCGAATCCGTCCCGGCTCAGGCTCCATTCGTAGACTTCGAACAATCCGGCATCCGGTTCGGGAAACAAGGGCACTCCAAGTGAACTATGTATTCCGTACGGACGACGGGGTCCGACCGTTGGTACCGGCCCCCGACCGGGGCGGGACCCCGGTTGCCGCAAGCGGTTCCACCGTCTCATGGAACGACCCGAACCTGCCCCGGTGGAACACCAACGGCGCGGGCTCGTCCCGGTTCGCCCGTAGTGCGTCCACCCTGCCGACGATGATCACGTGATCACCGGCGGCATGTTCGACGTCGATCGTGCACGCCAACCAGGCGAGCGCGTCCGACAGTTCCGGTCCGGCCGGCGCCTCGGTCCAGCGCACATCGGCGAACCGATCGATGTCCTTGACCGAGAACTGCCGGCACAACCGTCCCTGGTCGCTACCGAGGACGTTGACGCAGAACGTGCCGCTGCGTCGAAGATCGATCAGTGTCGACGACTCGTTGCCCACGCAGAACATCACCAGCGGGGGCGTCAACGACACAGATGCGAAGGAATTGCACGCCATACCGACGGGACCGCCGAACGGTCCGGTGGTGGTGATCACCGTGACGCCGGTCGGCAGATGTCCGAGTGTGCGTCGGAATTCCGTCATGTCGAACGGGACAACCATCACCGAACTCCTCGATTGGCCACACGTCGAAGCATAATGAGCGGCCCGAACGCGGCGTTGGCACGAGCCACCAAGACCTCCGGCCGGATTTGGCCCCGGGCGCAGTTGCGTGCCGGCCTTCGGAGGTTTTCGCCTCGATAACGCCGAATCGCGATGTGCCCGGGCCGATCGGCACGGCCGAAATCAGCGCACGACCAGTGCCAACAATGCTTCGCGCAGGTCGTCGCGGCGACCGGCGAACAATTCCTCGAGGCTGATGTCGAAGACCATCGCGACGAGCAGGTGGGCCATCGCGTCCGGGGGATCCCAACCCAGCGCGGCGAGTTCGGGCCGGAGCAGCTCCCGGGTGCGGGCGTTGCGGGCGCGCGTCTCCTCGAACAGGTCGGGGTCGGTGCGGGCCTGGACCAGCAGTGCGCGGGTGCCGGTCGTGGCCAACCCGGCGTCCAGGTAGCCGTGCACGCCGGCGATCACCCGTTCGGGGCCGGGCACGAGTCCGGCCACGGCGGCGAGCACCCGCTCCTCCATCTCGCCGTGGTATCTGCGGTGCAGCGCCACCAGATAGCCGCGACGATCCGCGAAGTGCTGGTAGAAGCTGCCCTTGGCCATGCCCGCCGCGGCCACCACGGCGTTCACCGACATCCTGGACAGTCCGCATGTGTCGGCGACTTCGAGCCCCGCGCGCAACAGCGCCTCGCGTCCCGGTCCGGCCGGCCGCGCCATCGCCCACCTCGACTTCCCGACGCCGAACCGGCTGGTCGTCTTGACAGTTGTACCCGTCACGCCCACCTTATGACCGACCGGCCGGTCATAAAAGCAACAGGCTTCGATTTCCCACCTGTTCGAGAGGACGTGGAGCACTTCATGTATCTACGACGCACGTTACGCGACAGGTTCACCACACTGGTGGGCGTACTCGGGCTCACCGCCGCCGCGTTGTTCGCGGCCCCGGCGACCGCCCGCGCCGACGACGCCCCGGTCGAACTGCCGCGCCTGGTCACGGGCGATCCGGCCAGTCACGCGGGCATGTTGCAGACCGAGGTGAACTGGTGGAACCTGGCGCGGATCGCCGAGTACGGCCTCAACGCCGACGGCGCCGACGCCTTCCCGCCGCCCGGCGGGTGGGACGACCTCAGCCGGCCCTGGGCCGGGCAGGGCACGGTGTCGCGGACCACCGGCAAGTTGCTGATGGTGTACCGCAACTCCTTCGACCCGAGCCAGTACGTGCCCTCCGCGTGCTCGGCGAACGTGATCACCGCCGCCAACCGGAGCACCATCGTCACCGCGGGCCACTGCTTCAAGGTGACGGCCAATCTGCGCGGCGCGCTCGGCGACGACGTCGTGGTCAACGCGGTGTTCATCCCCGGCTTCAACGGCGCGAACGTGCCTCGCTTCACCGGCACCGACGACTCCACCGCGCCCCCGCCCGGCAGGGACGTCGCCCCGTTCGGCGTCTGGGGTGTCACGCGCGCCTGGATCACCCCCACCTGGGACGGTGACAGCACCTTCCGGTCCGGCGGCGACGTGGCCATGGCCACCGTCGAACGCCCCGGCGACCCCACCCCGATCCAGCAGATCACCGGCGGCCAGAACATCGCGTTCGGCGTGGCCGCCAACCCGCTGACGTTGCACCAGTTCGGCTACCCGACCGACAACAACCGCAACTGGTACTGGTCGAAGAACAGCGACGGCAGCACCGCCGCCGACTTCGGCGTCGCCCCCTCACTGCGACGCGGATTCGACGGCCGGACCCTGATGTACGCGCGCGGCGACACCATCGCCGACTCGACCGTGAGCCTCGCCCACGACATGGCCTCGGCGATGTCACCCGGTTCCAGCGGCGGCCCGTGGCTGATGAACTTCGACCCGGCCACCGGCACCGGCACCCAGATCGCGGTCACCTCGCGGTTCACCGACTCCACCGGCACCTCCCCCTGGTGGGACGCGGCCTGGGCGATCGTGCACGGCGGCACCCCGAACTGGGCCTACGGCCCGTACCTGATGTCCAACGGCTTCGGTGACCTGACCCAGGCGATGTACGACGTCGCACGGAACGCGACCGTCTGACCCGCACACCGAGCGTGCCCCCGGCCGCACGGCCGGGGGATCCGGGTGGACCTCGCCGCCGATCACGAGATCGCGAGCCTCGGGCATCTGCTGTGAGCGGATCCGCTCACGGCAGATCCGGTCGTCGCCACCCGGCCCGAGGGCTCAGGGTGGAGACATGAGCGATGACCCGAAGAGCCCCATCCTCCTCGAACACACCCGACGCGACCTGTACACGCAGCGCGTGTTGCTGCTCGACGGGCCGTTGGACGACGACAATGGCACGCTGCTCACCACGCAGTTGCTGACCCTGGCGGCAGAGGACCCGAAGGCCGACATCGCGCTGTGGATCCATTCGCCCGGTGGCTCGGTGCCGGCGATGCTCGCGATCCGCGACGTCATGCGGGTGATCCCGTGCGATGTGTCCACGCTGGTGCTCGGAATCGCTTACAGCGCGGGCCAGTTCCTGCTCTCGGCGGGCACGCACGGCAAACGCCGGGCGCTCCCGCACTCCCGGGTGCTGATGCACCAGGGCTCTGCGGGCATCGGCGGCACGGCCGTCGACATCGAGTTGCAGGCCAACGACCTTCGGCACACCCGCGACACGGTACTCGGCCTGATCGCGGAGGACACCGGGCAGCCGGCCGAGCGCATCTTCGAGGACTCCCTCCACGACCGCTGGTACACCGCGCGCGAAGCGCTCGACTACGGCTTCATCGACACGATCGTGGCGGACTTCGCCGAGATCGCGCCGCGCGGCCCGCGCCGCCTCACCACCAACGCCGGCTTCCAGGGGGCCCCGTCATGAGCACCTACGCCATTCCGAACGTGATCACCCGCGACTCGCGCGGCGAACGCATCATGGACGTGTATTCGCATCTGCTCGCGGAGCGCGTCGTCTACCTCGGCACCGCGATCGACGCGGGCGTGGCCAACGCGCTCGTGGCGCAGTTGTTGTTCCTGGAAGCGGACAACCAAGACCGCGAGATCCAGTTCTACATCAACTGCGAGGGCGGCGACCCCAGCGCGATGCTGGCGATCTACGACACGATGCGGTACGTGCGGTCCGAGATCGCCACCACGTGTGTCGGCCAGGCGGTCGCGGTCGGCGCGGTGTTGCTCGCGGCCGGCGCGCCGGGCAAGCGCGCCGCACTGCCGCACGCGCGGGTGGTGCTGCACCAGCCCGCCGCGCAGGGTCGCGGCACCATCCCGGATCTGATCCTGCAGGCCGACGAAGTGGTACGGGTGCGGGCGGACATCGAGCAGATCCTGTCCCGGCACACCGGCAACAGCACGGCCACCCTTCGCGCGGACACCGACCACGATCGGGTCTTCACCGCCGAGGGCGCGAAGGAGTACGGCCTGATCGACATGGTGCTGGAGGAGCGGTGACACGCTGACCCCGACGTGCCCGGCGCGCCGGCGCGTCTTCGAATCCCCGTCGGGCTCCGCGGCGTGAGCGCGGCGAGGTGCGGTGCCGGGCGTCGTGGAACTCGGGGGATTCGAAGACACGCACCTGCTCCGTGACGGCGTGCGGTCAGGCCGCCAGGCCGAACGCGGCGCGGCACACCGGGGCGGAACGACCCGTCGGGCGGGCGCGCGTCAGGATGTCGGCGACGGCGATGGTCAGGTCGCCGAGGGTCACGTCGAGCGCGCCGCCGAGGGCCGCGATCATCTCGCTCGACGGCTCCTTGATGCCACGCTCCACCTCGGAGAGGTATTGCGGCGACAGGCCGGCCCGGCCGGCCGTCTCGGCGAGGGTTTCGCCGCGTTCGTGGCGCAGCGATCGCAGATGCTCGCCGAGCACGTGTCGCCACAGCGGCTCGCGGTCCGGAACGGGGGCCGGGCGGCGAGGCGCGGCCGTCGGCGCGGGCGCGGCGGGCGCGGCGGGCGCGGGCGCCGGCGCGAGGCGCGTCTTGTCGTCGGTGCGGGGCGAAAGCGGTGGAGCGGTCTCGGCCATGGTTCATCGTAGGCCGCGACCCCGCGCCGTTTCCGCGTTGTCCGCCGCGGGCGAAATCGGCGAGCCACGCGGGGTGTCCGCCGGTTGGTCCCCGGCGGGCCGCTCGATGGGTGTGCCGGCCGCCGATTTATCTCAACGTTCATTAAGTTGACGTTCACTGAGTTTCATGGTTTTCTCTTAGCGCTAAGACACACCAGGCGCTCAGAGGGAGCCCGTCATGACCACCGCCCAAAGCGACTCGACCACCACCACCCCGACGGTTTCGCTCAAGCGCCGGCTCGCCGTCGTCGCCCTCGCGGTCGGCACGTTCTCCGTGGTGACCGTCGAACAACTCCCGGTCGGCCTGCTGACCTCCGTCGGCGGATCACTCGGGGTGTCCGAGGGCCTGGCCGGCCTCATGGTCACCGTCCCGGGCCTGGTCGCCGCCGCGACCGCGCCGATACTTCCCGTCCTGATCGGCCGACTCGATCGCCGGTTGGTCCTCCTGGCCCTGATCACCCTCATGGTCGTGGCCACCCTCGGCTCGGCGTTCGCCCCGAACTTCGCCGTCCTGCTGGTCACCCGGTTCCTGGTCGGCATCGGCATCGGCGGGTTCTGGGCCCTCGCGGCCGGCCTCGCCGTCCGCCTCGTGCCCGAGGCGTACATCCCCCGCGCCGTCGCGATCACCTTCGGCGGGGCCACCGCCGCCAACGTCCTCGGCGTGCCCGCCGGAACCCTGATCGGCAACCTCGCCACCTGGCGCGTGGCCTTCCTGTCCGTCGCCGCGCTCGGCCTGCTCGTGATCACCGCGCTGGTCTTCCTGGTCCCGCCGATCCCGGCCGGCGAACCGGTGCGACTGCGCGCCCTGCCCGCCCAGTTCCGCAACCCGGCCGTGCGTACCGGCGTGCTGGCCACCTTCCTCCTGGTCAGCGGCCACTTCGCCGCCTTCACCTTCGTCGGTCCGGTCCTGGAGGACGTCTCCGGTCTGGACAAGGGCATGGTCGGCCCCCTGCTGCTCGGCTTCGGCATCGCCGGCATCGTGGGCAACTTCCTCGCCGGCACCGCCGCGGCCCGCAACCTGCGCGGCACGATCGTGGCGATCAGCGCGGTACTGGCCGGTGTCCTGGCCCTGTTCCCGCTCCTGGGCACCACCCGGGTCAGCGGCGCGGTGATGCTCCTGTTGTGGGGCCTGGCCTTCGGCGGCGTGCCGGTGAGCGTGCAGACCTGGATCCTGCGCTCCTCGGCCGCCGAGGACACCGAGGCCGCGACCGCCCTCAACACCTCGATGTTCAACCTGGCCATCGCCCTCGGCGCGCTGCTCGGCGGCATCGTGGTCGACGCCATCTCCCCCACGGGCATCCTGCTCGCCGGCGCCGTCCTGACCGCGCTGACCTCCCTGGCCATATGGCGCACGAGGCGCAGCTGAACGCCCGGGAGGGCGGTTGCGGTCCAACCCCCCGCCCACTCACCGAAGCGCCGTGGGGGGCCCCCCAAAACACAGCGGGGCCCCCCCCCGGTAAAACCCCGCCCCAAAAAAGG